>NZ_JBLRVY010000006.1:0-454763 GCF_048159485.1 Streptomyces sp. 4F14 | reverse complement strand
CGCTGCCCGCTGCCCGCTGCCCGCTGCCCGCTGCCCGCTGCCCGCTGCCCGCTGCCCGCTGCCCGCTGCCCGCTGCCCGCTGCCGGTCGGGCCCTTGGCCGTTGGCGGCTCCGTCCGGCGCCTCGTCCGCATTCGGCGGCCACGCCCTCCCCCCGACCTGCCCTTCTCCGCTGGCCGACCCCTGCACCGGCTCGTCGGCGACCGCCCCCGACCCGGTATCCTCCGGCGCCATGACCACCCCCCTCCCCAGACTCAGCGACGCCCACCGCCGCGCCCTCCTCGTCACCCGGCACCGCCTCGCGCCCGCCCTGCGCGCGGCCACTCCGGAGGAGGTCGCCGAGTCGGTGCTGTGCCTGCACGCGACGGACCCGGCGAGCGTCTATCTCTCGGTGGCCGCACGTCAGGAACCGCCGTCCATCGGGGAGTTGGAGCGGGCCCAGTACGAAGACGGCACCCTGGTGCGGATGTTGTGCATGCGGCGCACGGTGTTCGTGGTGCCCCGTGACCTCGCCCCCGTCGTCGACGCGGCCGCCGCCCGCCCGGTCGCGGCCCGCCTGCGCCGGGACCTCCTCAAGGTGCTGGCCGAACAACTCGGCTACGACGAGGAGAGGTTCACGGCCGTCGAACGCGAGGTCGTGACCGCGCTCACCGGACTCGGCGAGGCGACGGCGAGTCAGCTCTCCGGCGCCGTACCGGAGTTGAGCGAGCGGATCGTGCAGGCGCCCGGCAAGGCGTACGAGGCGCGGCCGAAGATCGCCAACCGGTTCCTCGGGGTGATGGCGGCGGAGAACCGGATCAGGCGCGGGCGCCCGCTGGGGAGTTGGGCGTCGTCGCAGTTCCGCTGGCGGCTCGTCGAACCGCACCCCGAACTGCCCGCGGCCGAGGCGAGGACGGCGCTGGTCACCCGCTACCTGGAGGTGTTCGGACCGGCCACCACCGAGGACGTGAAGTGGTGGACGGGCTGGAACCTCACCGACACCCGCAAGGCCCTCGCGGAGACCGGCGCGCTCCCCGTCACCCTGGACCACGGCGAGGGCCACGCCCTCCCCGCAGACCTGGAGACCCCCGACCCGGTGGAGCCCGGCATCGCCCTGCTGCCCGCCCTCGACCCCACCCCCATGGGCTGGCGGCACCGCGACTGGTACCTCCAACCCGCCCTGACCACCGACCTGTTCGACACGAACGGCAACATCGGCCCGACGATCTGGTGGGACGGCAGGATCGTCGGCGTCTGGTCCCAGCGCGCGGACGGCGAGATCGCCACCCACCTGTTCGACCAGGACGTCAGCACGGCCGCCCTCACCGCCGAGACCGCCCGCCTCGCGGACTGGTTCGGCGACACCCGCGTCCGTTCGAGCTTCCGCACACCCATCGAACGGCGCCTGTACGACGGCACCCTCTGACGGCCCGGCCCGAAGTCGCCGAGAACACGGCGGGGTTGCCCTCCGCATGGCGCCAACCCCCCGTGACCGGTGAGAATTCTGCGAAGCACGCTTTCGTCCGAGACGTGAACGATAAGGTTCCCAGCATGAACGCGCGGTTGGCTTTGCTCGGCACGGTAGGCCCCGGCATCCCGGAGAGCGAAGTCTTCCGACTGGCCCTCCAGCACGCCGTGGCCGAGCTGGGCGCCCTCGGTGGCACGATCCACCTGCGCGGCCCCAAGTCCCCGCTGCGCCTGGTCTCCTCGACCGGCCTGCCGTCCGCCCTCACCCGCGCCTGGGAACTCGTCGACCAGGGCGGCCCCCTCGCCCCCGCCCGCGCCCTGCACCGCGGCAGCGGCGTCTGGGACCCCCTGCCGGGCGACGCCACCGACCCCACCTGGCCCGGCACCGGCCTCGCCGCCCTCCCCCTGTACCGGGGCGAGCACAGCATCGGTGCCCTCACCGTCCTCACCGGCGACTCCGGCCAGCCGACGGCCGCCCAGTGGTCGTACCTGCGCGCCCTCGTCTCCTGGGCCGAGGACCGCATGGGCCAGGCCCCGCCGCTCACCCACCGCCCGCGCGGCGAACAGCACGCCCGGCTGCGCCAGGCCCTCAAGGAGGCCCGGGTCGGCGCCTGGGACTGGGACCTCACCAGCGGCGCCCTCAGCTGGGACGAGGCCGCGATGGAGCTGTACGGCACCCGCCCCGCCGACTTCACCGGACACATCGACAGCTGGCTGCGCGTCGTCCACCCCGACGACCTCGCCCCCACCCTCGCCCTCGCCGAACGCGCGGTGCGCGACCGCGACGTGTTCGAGGCCGAGTACCGGGTGCGCGCCCTGGACGGCGGCTGGAACTGGACCCGCACCCGCGGCAAGGCGACGTACCACGCGGACGGCGAGCCGCACCGGCTCATCGGCATGGCCTGGGACAGCGACGACTCCCGGCCGGGACGCGACGCCCTCGGCCGCGCCCTGCGCCACATGAGCGACGGCTTCCTCGCCGTCGACGACGACTGGCGGATCACCTTCGCCAACCTGGAGGCCGAGCGCACCCTCGGCCTCACCGAGGAGGAACTCTTCGGCCGCACCCTGTGGGACGTACCCGCCATTCGCTACGTCCCCGGCCTCGAACAGCGCTGCCGCAAGGCCGCCGCCGAGGAGAGACCCACCGAGTTCGACATCCACCCCAGCGACACCTGCCGCCGCTTCCACCTGCGCCTCGTGCCCGGCCCCGACGGCCGCACGCTGTACTTCACCGACGTCACGGAGAAACGCCGCCTCGCCGACGAACGCCGCGCGGGCGAGCGCGCCGCCTCCCAGCGCGCCGCGCGTATCGCCGAACTGACGGCCGCCCTCGCCAAGGCGACCACCTCGCAGGACGTCGTCGACGCGGTCGCCCGCCGGGTGCTGCCGCCGTTCGCCGCCACCGGACTGCTCGTCCAGGTCATCGAGGACGACCGGCTGCACAACGTCGGCGCCGTCGGCTACCCCGAGGAGTTCCTCGCCGAGATCGAGGGCCGCCGCCGCGTCCCGCGCGACCCCTCCTGGGACGCCGTCACCCACGGCACCCCCCTGTTCCTGTCCACCGCCCGCGAACTCGTCGAACGCGCCCCCCAGCTGGCGGCCATGCCCGAGCGCGCCGGCAAGGAGGCGTGGGCGTTCCTGCCGCTCACCGCCTCCGGCAAGACCTTCGGCATCTGCGTCGTCGCCTTCGACCGCCCGCGCCGCCTCACCGACGAGGAACGCACCCTGCTGGCCACCATCAGCGCGCTGGTCGCCCAGGCCCTGGAGCGCGCCCGCCTCTACGACGCCGAGCACACCCGGTCCCGCGAACTCCAGCGCAGCCTGCTGCCGGACGCCCTGCCCGACCTGCCCGCCTGCACCGCCGCCGCCCGCTACCTCCCCGCCGGCCAGGGCATGGACGTCGGCGGCGACTGGTACGACATCATCCCGCTCTCCGGCGGACAGGTCGCCCTCGTCGTCGGCGACGTCATGGGGCACGGCCTGCGCGAGGCGGTCACCATGGGACGGCTGCGCACCGCCGTCCACACCCTCGCCGACCTGGAACTCCCGCCCGACGAGATCATGGGCCACCTCAACGACATCGTCAGCGCGATGGGCGAACGTTCCTACGTCACCTGCCTGTACGCCCTGTACGACTCCACCACCCAGACCTGTTCCCTGGTCCGCGCCGGGCACCCGCCGCCCGCGCTGGTCCACCCCGACGGCACCGTCCACTTCCCCGACACCGTCGTCGACCCGCCGCTGGGCGCCGCCCGGCCGCCCTTCGAGACCGTCGAACTCGCCGTCCCCGAAGGCAGCCTGCTGGTCCTCTACACCGACGGGCTGGTGGAGTCCGCGACCCGCGAGGTCGACCAGGGCATGGCCGACCTCGGCCGCCTCCTGCGCACCGCGCACCGCGACGGCACCACCGCCGACCTGGAAGCCCTCTGCGACCGCCTCACCGCCGAACTCCTCCCCGCCGACCAGCAGGCCGCCGACGACGCCGCGTTCCTCGTCGCCCGGCTGCACGCCCTGCCCGCCGAGAAGATCGCCTCCTGGTGGCTCCCCGACGACCCGCGCGCCGCCGGACAGGCCCGCGGCCACGTCCGCGACCAGCTCACCGCCTGGCACCTCGACGACCTCATCCCCACCACCGAACTCCTCGTCAGCGAACTCGTCGGCAACGTCGTACGCCACGCGCGCGGCCCCGCCCGGCTGCGGCTCCTGCACGGCACCGAGCTGGTCTGCGAGGTCTTCGACGGGAGCCTCACCATGCCGCGCATCCGCCGGGCCACCGACACCGACGAGGGCGGCCGGGGGCTCCAGCTCGTCTCCGCGCTCGCCCACCGATGGGGGACGCGGTACACGGCGACCGGCAAGTGCATCTGGACGCAGCAGCCGGTCGACGGGCCGGTGGGCCTGCCCGGAGCCACGGACGCGGAGGGGGCCGGGATCCTCCCCGGGTTCGCGGACTTCGACGGCGACCTCGACAAACTGCCCTTCGGGGACGACTGGTGACCCCCGCTCAGTACGCTGCCCCCATGCGCATCTCCGTCTCCTCCGACATGGACGAACCCGTCGCCCGCGCCCTCGTCGTCGAACTGCGGGGGCGCGGCCACGACGTGATCACGCACGGCGCGCTGCGCGAGGGCGCCGACCCCCAGTGGGCGGTGTGCTCCGAGGCCGCCGCCCGGGACGTCGCCGAGGGCCGCGCCGACCAGGCCGTCGTCTGCTGCTGGACCGGTACCGGCGCCTCCATCGCCGCCAACAAGGTCCCCGGCGTCCGCGCCGCCCTGTGCACCGACGCCTACACCGCCGACGGCGCCCGCCGCTGGAACGACGCCAACGTCCTCGCGCTGGGGCTGCGCCTCACCTCCGAGCCGCTCCTCAAGGAGATCCTGGACGCCTGGTTCACGGCAGAGGCGAGCGACGACGCCGAGGACCGGGGGAACGTCGAGCACGTGTCCCGGCTCGACGGACGCTGACCTCAGCGACGTATTCGTACGACCGCCCGGCCCCCGTCGAGATCGACCGTCGTCCGGTGCGGCGGCGCCCCGTCCTCCTCGTCGTCCCGCAGGACCAGCGACGACTGGCGCTCCTTCAGCTCGTGCTGCTTGCCCGGCGACAGCGCCGCGTGGAGCTGCTCGAAGCCGGTCGCCGAGATCTGGCCCTGGCGGGCGGAGTTGCGCCACGGCAGGAGACCCGCGCGGCCGGCCCGCAGGAGGAGCTGGTCCGCGAAGGCCACGGCCGTCAGCACGATGACCAGTCCCGGCAGGGTCATGAAGACGACGAGTTCCATGCCGCCCAGTATGGGTCAGCCCACTGACAACGACCCCACCGCACGGTCGAAGTAGCGCCGCTCCGCGGGCTCTTGGGGCCGGAAACCACGCTCGGCGAACGGCGCGAACAGCCGCCCGTGACGCTCCAGGAGGTCCCGGGCCGGCTCCCGCGCGTCGACCGCGCCCTCGACCGTCACCAGCGGCAGCGACCGCGCCCCCGCGAGGACCGACACCGCCCACCGCTCCACGTCGTCCTCCGCGAGCCGCAGCCGCCGGAACCCCACCCCGGTCACCTCCTCCCAGCCGACACGCCGCCGCGACCAGGGCCGCAGCACCGTCACCCCGGAGTCGTCGCAGCGCACCGCGAACCGCCCGCGCAGCGCGAAGTGCAGCAGGAACGGCAGCACCAGGCTCCCCACGACCGCCGGCCCCGCCGGATCGGCGCCGAACAGGCCGCTCACCCCGCTCACGGTCATGGCGACCCAGCTGACCACGGTCACCCCGATGAACCACTCCGTGCGCAACGGGCCTTCCAGCACCCGCACCCTGACATCCGTCACACGATCACGGTAACCGCACGACAGAGACCCTGACATGAGTGTTCTCACTCAGACCGGGCAGATGAATTGAGCGAACCTCGACGACGCCGCCGCTGCCGACGACGCCGACGACGATGCATCGATGCATCCGAAGACCCGTACGGCAAGGGGCGGTTGGGGCCGGACAGGGCTCAGGGGGCACCGGACGGTATCCGCGGCCGACGCGGGGCGCACGGCCGGGGCGTCCGGCGCAGAGGCAGGGTCAGGGCGCCGGGGCGCGTGCGCCCTGGCCCGGTCCACCACCGGGCGCCTACTGTGGCGCCACAGCCCTGCGGCGCGGGACCGGCGGGGCACCCCGCAAGAACCCCGGAGCCCCGGCCGCCGCCCGGCCGGGCCCGCACACCGGGTCCGCACCCCGCCACGGCCGCCGGCCGACGGGGCACGGACACCCCGCGCGACAGGCACCACCCGTGACACCGCACGCGCCGAGGGCGCCGACCACCCCGCGCCGCGAGCGCGCGTCGAGAGCATCAGGAGGCCGCTGTGTCCCGACCCCGCATCGCCCTGATCGCCGACCCCACCTCGCCCGAAGGCTGCCGGGACTACCTCGCCGAGGCCGTGGAACTGCTCACCGGAACCCCGCCCGTGCGCGTCGACTCCCGGCACTTCGAGACCGGCGGCGGGGGACGCGCCGTACGCGACGGCGGCCGGTTACGGCTCCAGGTGCCCGAGGAGCACCTCGACCTCGTACCCGACGTCGTCGTCCTCTACGAGATCCCGCCCCACCGGCGTGCCGCCCTCGCCGGTTTCCAGCGGCTGCTGGAGGAGTGTGATGTCGCGACCCTCGGTGCCGGGCCCGACGCCTGGCGCACGGCCACCGAGAAGAACCTCACCGTGGAGCGCTTCCGGCGCGACGGCGTCGCCCAGATGGAGACCGTCGTGCTGTCCCGGCCCACGGACGGCGAGGCCCGGGACGCCTTCGAGGGGCTGGGCGGGGACACCTGGGCCCGGCCGGTCGTCGGCACCGGCGGCAACGACACCTTCCACGTCACCAGCCTCGACCGCCTCGCCGAGGCCGCCGCCTACTACGCGGGCCAGGACACCGACTGGCTGCTGTCGCGCGACGCCGGGAACGTCACCGCCGACGGGCAGCGCCACCAGTTCCGCGTCTTCGTCCTCGGCGGGCGGATCGTGCACGCCCGCGAGCACCTCCAGCCCGAGGACGACACGCCCTGCAACACCTGCCGGGGCGCGACCCCGGTCCACCTGGGGGCGCACGGACTGCCGCCCCGCCTCGCCGAACTGGCGATCGCGGCGACCGCCTCGGTGGGCCTGCCGTTCGCCGGGGTCGACCTCGCGGTGGAGAACGGCGGCGTCGTCTTCGAGGTCAACGTCCAGCCCGCCTTCGTGGACGGCGAACTCCCGCTCGTCGCCGTCCCGTACATCGAGGCCCACCTCGAAGCCCACGCCCTGGCCACCGGCGCCCGCCCCGGCGCGGCGCGGGTGCCGCTCGGGCGGGGAGACAGGCTCCCGTCCCGGTGACGTGACGCGACGGCCGGAGCACCCGACCGACGTGCTCCGCCCTGACCGTCACCGGGACGGGGTCCAACCACCCCGACCTGCGGGGGAGTCGGACCGTACAGCAACAAGAAAGCGGCGCGGCCGGGGAGGGACCCCGGCCGCGCCGCCGCGCGCGGAAAGCTCGGAAGCCGTCAGTAGGGAAGCGTCCGACCGGAGGGCGTCCGCAGGTCCTGCGGCTCCGGTCGGCGAGGTCCACGGGGATGCCTGTTCAACTGGATCCTCTTCACGTCCGCCTCCTCGTCCCCCGCAGCACGGGCCAGTTTGCGTCCCGTGCGCTCGGGCGTGTTGACCTTCTTGGGGCCGGTCATCCCCATCTCGCGGCCGGAATATGCCGGTGGGCCGGAACGAATGTGCGCAGGTCGGGGCGCACGCTCCGATGAGCCTGCGCCGCCTCTCTTGACGTGTACTTGGCCAAGTGGGTTCATGGGAGCGCTCCCATCTCTCTGTCCACAGCCTGAACTTCCTGGCGCTCACTCAACGGAGCCGCAGTGAGAACACCCAGATCCGTCTTCCGGAAAGTGCTGGCCGCCCTCCTCGGGGCACTCCTGCTCGGCGCGCTCGCCCCCGCCGCCGTCCAGGCCGCCACGACGGCACCCGCCGTCAAGGCGACCGGCCTGCACATCAGCAACGGCCGCCTCCTGGAGTCCAACGGCAACGATTTCGTGATGCGCGGCGTCAACCACGCGCACACCTGGTACCCGACCCGCCTCAACCAGTCCCTCGCCGACATCAAGGCGTTCGGCGCCAACACCGTCCGCGTCGTCCTCGCCGACGGCCACCGCTGGACCGCCAACACCGCCTCCGACGTTGCCAACGTCATCGCCCAGTGCAAGGCCAACCGCGTCATCTGCGTCCTGGAGGTCCACGACACCACCGGCTACGGCGAGGAGTCCGCCGCCGGCACCCTCGACCAGGCCGCCGACTACTGGATCGGCCTCAAGAGCGTCCTCGCCGGACAAGAGGACTACATCGCCATCAACATCGGCAACGAGCCCTGGGGCAACACGAACCCCGACGGCTGGACCGCCCCCACCGTCGCCGCCGTCAAGAAACTCCGCGCCGCCGGCTTCCAGCACCTCCTGATGGTCGACGCCCCCAACTGGGGCCAGGACTGGCAGGGCGTCATGCGCGCCAACGCCCAGTCCGTGTACGCCGCCGACACCACCGGCAACCTCATCTTCTCCATCCACATGTACAGCGTGTTCGACACGGCCGCCGAGATCACCGACTACCTCAACGCCTTCGTCACGGCCAGACTCCCCATCCTCATCGGCGAGTTCGGCGGCCCCGCCGACCAGTACGGCGACCCGGACGAGGACACCATGATGGCGACCGCCCAGCAGCTCAAACTGGGCTACCTCGCCTGGAGCTGGAGCGGCAACACCGACCCGATCCTCGACCTCGCCCTCAACTTCGACAAGAACAACCTGAGTTCGTGGGGCCAACGGATCTTCAACGGCGCCAACGGCATCGTCAGCACCTCCAAGGAAGCGACGATCTTCGGCGGTGGCGGCCCCGGCGGCGACACCCAGGCGCCGACCGCCCCCGGCACGCCCACCGCGTCGGCGGTCACCGGCAGCTCGGTGACCCTGACCTGGGCCGCGTCCTCCGACAACGTTGGCGTGAGCGCCTACGACGTCGTCCGGGTGAGCGGCACGACCGAGACGGCCGCCGCCGCGTCCACCACCAACTCGGCGACCGTGACCGGGCTTTCGGCCTCGACGGCGTACACGTTCGCGGTGTACGCCCGGGACGCCGCCGGGAACCGGTCCACCCGGTCCGCCGCCGTGAACGTGACCACGGGCCCGCCCGCCCCCGGCCAGTCCTGCTCCGTCGGGTACCGGGCGGTGGGGGAGTGGTCCGGCGGATTCCAGGGCGAGATCGTCATCAAGAACACCTCGACGACCGCGATCAACGGCTGGACCCTCGGGTTCTCCTTCGCCGACGGCCAGACCATCAACAACATGTGGGGCGGCACGGCCACCCAGTCCGGGGGCGCCGTGACCGTGAAACCGGCCAGCTACACGGCGAACATCCCGGTGGCCGGGTCGGTGACCGTCGGGTTCATCGCCACCAAGGGCGCCACGAACAGTGTTCCGGCCGCCTTCACGCTCAACGGCACGACCTGCGCGAAGAGCTGACGGACCATCATGACGGGCCGGGGCGAGCGCGGCACGCCCCGGCCCGTACCGCTCAGTCCTTCGCGGGTTCCTTCTTCGCGGACGCCTTCCTGCGCCCCCAGCGCGGCCGCAGCAGGGAGCGTTCCACCTTCTCCTGCGTGTCGTCGGAGGGCGTGTGGTCGCTCCACGACTCGTAGCCGGCGAACGGGTCCTCGGCCACCCGCTGAGCCGGGATCTTGCGGCGCAGGGTCAGCGTGTCGGAGTCGGGAAGGGTGTGGTCGGTGACCGTCACCGGGAGCATGACGAGGGACGTCGTGCCCGACCGGGCGGCGGACGGCCGCAGCTGGACCCGGATGCCGTGACGGTGGGCGAGCCGGCTCACCACGAACAGGCCCATGTGCTGGGAGGCGGTCGCGTCGGGGGCCGGGGGATCGGCGAGCTTGCGGTTGATCGTCGCGAAGTCCTCGGGGCGCAGCCCGATGCCCTGGTCGTGGATCTCGACCATGACCCCGCCGTCCGGCAGCCGGGTCGCCAGGACCCGCACCGGCGCCTTCGGCGACGAGAACGACGTGGCGTTCTCCAGGAGTTCGGCCAGCAGGTGCACCAGGTCGGTGACGGCCGGGCCGCCGATCTCGACGTCCGGGACGCCCGCCAGCTCGATCCGCTCGTAGCTCTCCACCTCGGAGGACGCCGCCCGCACCACGTCCACCAACGGCAGTGGCCGGTCCCAGAGTTGGCCGGGCCGCTCGCCGCCGAGGACGAGGAGGTTCTCCCCGTTGCGCCGGACCCGGGTGGCGAGGTGGTCGAGGCGGAAGAGGTTCTCCAGTTGCTGCGGGTCCGTCTCGTGGTCCTCCAGCTCGCCGATCAGGGCGAGCTGGCGCTCGACGAGGGACTGGTTGCGGCGCGAGAGGTTGGTGAAGATGGCGTTCACCTGACCCCGCAACCTCGCCTGGACGGCGGCGAGTCGGGCCGCCTCGCGATGGACGTGGTCGAAGGCGCGGGCGACTTCGCCGATCTCGTCCGTGGAGGTGATCGGGATCGGCCGCACCCGGGGGTCGACGGTGTGCGGGTCGTTCTGCGACAACCGGCCGATCAGCTCGGGGAGTTGACGCTCGGCGATGTCGATCGCGGAGGCGCTCAGGGAGCGCATGCCCCGGCTGGTGAGGCGGGCCATCCACGCCGCGAACAGGAACGCCAGCAGGATCGCCGCCAGCACCAGAGCGCCGGTCAGGATCGCGTCGTCACGCGAATCGTCCGCGATGGCACGGGCGTTGGTGAGCGCGCTGTCCACCAGCTGCACCTGGACGCTGCGGTAGGCGTCGAAGCCGAGCGTGGAGGACGCGAAGAACGACTCGGCGGTGATGCCTTCTTCGGCGAGGTCCTCGATGGACGCCCCCGTGGAGATCCGCTCGACCATCGTGGCGATCGTCGGCGGCGCCACGTACGTCCGCCCGGCGGCTTTCGCCTCGGCCTCGGCCTGCGCGTTGCGCTCCTGCCCGCGCGCCTGCGCCGTCGCCAGGGCCTGCTGGAGGCGGGTCGTGTCGTCGGGGGTGCCCGCCGCCGCGTATTCGAGCAGCGCGACCTGTTCGAGGTAGGCGTACGAGCTGAACGCGCTGAGCTGGGCGGCGAGTTCGCCCCGGGCGAGCTTGTCGCGGTCGCCGACCAGGAGGTGGGTGCCGATGGACCGGATCAGCGACTCGGCGGCCTGCGTGAGGGAGATCGCGTACAGGGAACGGCCGAAACTGGACTGGTTGGAGCGGCCGTAGCCCAGCTCGTTGGACATCTCCATCAAGGGGTGCTGGACGGCGTAGTAGCTCTCCTCGGTCTGCACGCCCGTCGTCTGCGCGGTGAACGCGGCGGCCCGCACCTGCGGCAACTGCCGCTCCCCGGCCCGCACCAGGGCGACCCGGCGGATCAACCGGCCTTCCTGCGGCATCCGTTCGACGGCCTCGGCGAACGCCTTCGCGTCCGCGTCGGTCACTCTGCGCGCCTCGGCGACGACCGCCGCGTCCCGCTGGCCACTGAGCAACGGGACGACGGAGACGTCCCGTTCGTTGATCGCGTCGCTCGCGTACTGGCTGGCGGCGCGCACGAGTTCGGCCACCCGGACCGCGTCGTCGGCGGCCCGCCAGGTCTCCAGCGAGTCCCGCACCCGGATCCCGCCGAGAACCAGGGTCACGAGCACCGGGAGCAGCAGCACGGCCCGAAGCCGCCTGGCCACCGGCCAGTTGCTGGTGAGCGGCGTCCTCGCGGGCTTCTCCGCGGGCCCTCTCGTGGGCTCGGCCGCCGGGGCGTCGGCTGAGGTGTTCGGCAAGTGCGTCCCATTCGGTTCCGAGCCCGCACACGTCCGGGCAGGGTGGGGCGGGGCTCGATCTGATCTGGCCAATTCTTAGCATCGAGCGATCGCCGGTGTTCATCGTTCGGCCCAAGCCGTCCAAGTTTCACACAGCCCGGTCGATCTCCACGACCGGCGTGTCACGTCGGAGGACCGTCAACCGGAGCGCAGCGCTCCCCACGTCGCCCGGTCCACGGAGCCTGTCACACCCAGATCCGCCGCGTCCTGGAAACTGCGTACCGCGGCCTCCGTGCCTGGCCCGAAAGTGCCGTCCTCGCCGCCGACGCCGTATCCTCGCGCGACCAGCAGACACTGCGCCTGCTTGACCTTCTTGCCGCTGTCGCCGGGGCCGACCGGGCCGTTGCCCGAGTAGTAGGCGCAGGTCGCGGGATGGGGATCGGGGTCGGTGGACGGGGACTCCACGCCCGGCGTGGGGCCCGGGTCGACGGCGCCGCCGCTCGGGCCCGCCGAGGGGGTCGGCACGTCGGGCACGGAGCCTTCGCCGGCCGAGCCGTCGGGGGTGGGCGCGGAGGAGCTCTCGCCGCCGTCCGTGCCGGGCCGCGAACCGGCGCGGTCGCCGGAGATGGTCTTCGTGCCGCTCGGCGTGCCCGACGAGGACGCCGCGCCCGGGCCCGGGGTGCCGTCGGTGGTCACGACGCTGTTCCTCGGCGGGGCGGCGGACGCGGGGCTGCCGGGGCGGGTCAGCACGAACGTGCCGGCCGCGACCGCGCACAGGGAGACGCCGGTGGTGGCGATGATGAGCCGCTTGCGGCGACGGCGGCCGGGTCCGGCGAGGAAGGGCTTGGCGGCGCCGGCTCCTGTCTCTCCTGAAGTGCCGTTCGAGTCCGGCGAGTTGCCCTCATGCTCCGGTTGCGGGGAGGCCGGCTCCGCCAACTCCCCTGACTCCGCGGCCCTGTACGCCGACTCCCCGGGCTCCGCGGCCCCGTACGCCAGCGACCCCGGCGTCTGTGCCACCCCGCTGTCCGCGACCGGCGGGATCACCACGGCCTCCGGCGCCGGGCGGCTCAGCGGGCCCGGCGGGGGCGTCGCGCCGAGCGGCGGGCGGTGGCCGCGCGGGCGCAGGAGAGGCACCAGCGCCACCGGCATGTCGTGCAACACGTCGTACGCCTCGCGCAGTTCACGGACCCGGGTGCGCAGCGGCTCGGGCCAGTCGGGGGAGGTGACGTGGGGTGCGGCGGACGCGGTCAGCGCGGCCGGGGTGGGGCGCTCGGCGGGGTCCTTGGCGAGGCAGGAGGCGAGCAGGGCGCCGAGGCCGGGGTCGGCGGCCGTCACCTTCGCGAGGACCTCCGCGTCGGGCTCCTCGAACGCCACGCGGTGCATGACGTCCACGCCCGTGCCGTCCCCGAACGGGGCGCGGCCCGCGGCGGCGTAGATGAGCGTCCCGGCCAGCGAGAACACGTCGGAGGCGGTGTCGCAGTGGCCCGTGCGCAGATACTCCGGGGACATGTACGCGGGCGTGCCGACCCGGTTGCCCGTGCCGGTGATCGCGCTGACGTCGACCGCCTTGGCGATGCCGAAGTCTATGACGTGCGTCCCCCGGTCCGAGAGCAGCACGTTGGACGGCTTCAGGTCGCGGTGCACGACATGCGCCTCGGCCAACACGCCCAGCGCCTCGCCGAGTTCGGCAACAAGGCGCCACACGGCGGCCGTCGGCAGCGCGCCGTCCTCGCGGACCGAGTCGGCGAGGTCGAGGGACGGGATGTACTCCGTTGCCATCCACAGGAGTTCGGCCTCGAAGCCGGTGCCCCGTAAGCGCGGCGCGCGAGCCGTGCGGATCCGGTCGTGGACCAGCGCCTCGCGCTCGAACCGGCGGCGGAAACGGGGGTCTTCGGCGTACTCGGGCCTGATCACCTTCACCGCGAACAGCCCGGGTCCGTCGTCGGCGGCCCGCCCCAGGTACACCCGGCCCATGCCGCCGCTGCCGAGCAGCGCGAGAGTCGCGTACGGACCGACGCGGTCCGGGTCGCCGGGCCGCAGCGGCTGCGCGCCGGTCCGCCGGAGGGCACCGGCCTCGTTCGTCACCGGACCCGGTGGGACCGGTCGCTGGTCTGACACAGATCAACCCCGAAGTGATGTTCGCCGTACGTCAGTTCGTCTGGGACGGGAAGTACGAGGCTAGCCCAGTACCGGCAGCTGACGCCGGTGATCGGGGCGATCGGATCAGGCCGGACCGCGGGTCGGGAGCATGGCCCAGACGGTCTTGCCCACAGGCGCGCGTTTCGTCCACCCCCAGTGCTGCGACAGCGCCTCGACGATCCTGAGCCCCCGGCCGTGCTCGACGAGCGGATCGGCCGTGTGCGGGTACACGGGGACGTCGTCGCTGCGGTCGGTGACCGCGCACATCAGATGCGTACGGCGCAGGGTGAGCCGGACGCGTACGTCACACGTATCCGCGTGCGGGAGGGCGTGCAGCACGGCGTTGGCGGCGAGTTCGGTGACCACCGCGACCGCGTCGTCGACGTCGAGGCGGTGCTCCAACTCCCAGTCGTCCAGCGTGCGGTGGGTGAAGTCGCGGGCCTCGGCGAACCCCTCCCGGCTGCCTGTGAGATCCAGGGTCGCGGACTTCGCGGTGGGGAACGGGGCGCGTGGCGGCACGGCTTCTCCCTGGGACGACGTCAAGTCGGGGCTCTGGCACACCGGTTGTCGGCCTGTCTATTATCCACGGTGTCGATGGCCGCGTGCAATTTCACGGGAAATTGCCCTCACCACCCAGGAGGCAGCCGTGCCGGTGGAGAACGGAGTACGGGCGAGCTCGCTGGACGCCCGCTGGACCAAGAGCCGCCACAGCAACGCGACCGGCAACTGTGTGGAGGCAGCGGCCCTGCCCGGCGGTTCCGTCGCCCTGCGCAACTCCCGCGACCCCGACGGCCCCGCGCTCGTCTACACGCCGGACGAGATCGCGGCGTTCCTCGCGGGCGTGAAGGACGGCGAGTTCGACCACTTGATGGGATAATCCGGTCGGAAAAGCACGGCCTCGTCATGTGCCCGGCCCTGAGGAGTTCAGGATGTCCGCGGAGTCACCTCGCGTCTCCCGCCTCGCACCGTATCTGAACCGGCAAGAGCCCGCGCCGACCCTGCTGAAGACGCTGGTCGGCCTCCAGCTCGCCGGAATGCGCGAGGACAAGGGCCTCGCCCAGGAGGAGGCGGCCCGCGCCGCCGGGTTCTCCCCGGCGAAGCTCTCCCGCATCGAGTCCGGCAAGGGCCGCAAACCGCCCGCCGAGACCGACGTACGCCTCCTGCTGCGGCTCTACGACGCCGAGGAGTACGAGGCGAGCGTCCTGCTCCAACTCCTGCGCCGGGCGGGCGAACCCGGCTGGTGGCAGCGGTACGACAAGCGGCTCATGCCCGAGTGGTTCGACCGGCTCGTCGGCCTCCAGGAGGGCGCCACCGCGATCCGCACCTTCGAGATCCAGTACGTGCCGGGCCTGTTGCAGACCCCCGCGTACGCCCGTGCCGTCGTCGAACGCGGGCTGCCCCGCGCCCCCTCGCGCGAGGTCGAGCGCCGGGTCGACCTGCGGATGCGGCGGGCCGAACTCCTGCACCGCCCGGACGCGCCCGCGCTGTGGGCGATCGTCGACGAGTCCGTGCTGCTGCGGGTGATCGGCGGGCGGGACGTGATGCGCGAGGAGCTGGCCCACCTCGTCGAGATGGCCGGGCGCCCCCATGTCACGCTCCAGGTCGTCCCGTTGGACGGCGCGGTCGCCTCCGCACCGCCCCTGCCGGTGACCTACCTGCGCTTCGGCGGCGTCGACCTGCCCGACGTCGTCTACCTGGAGCACCTCGCCGGAGCGGTCTTCGTGGAGGCGCAGGAGGAGACCGAGGAGTACCGGGCGGCGCTGGACCGGCTGGCGGACCAGGCCCTCGACCCCCGTGACTCGCTGGGGCTGCTGAGACAGGTGATGGCGGAGCGCTACCCCGGATAGCGGACGGCCCGGCCGGCGGGGTTCAGGACGGGATCCGGCCCACTCCGCCGAACTCGATCCACTCCAGGGTCTGCTGGCGCGGCGCGACCTCCGTGTCCGGGCGCCAGGTGGACACCTCCAGCAGGCCCGGTTCCAGGATCTCCAGGCCCTCGAACCACGCGGCGACGTCCCGCTCCTGGCGCACCCGGCCCCAGTGCCCCTGCGTCGCCTGGTCCATGAAGTCCGTGACGAACTTCCGCACCTCCGCGTCCTCGCTGACGAGCTGGCACATCACCAGGAAGCTGCCGGGCGCGAGCCGCTCGACGACCCTGCGGACGACGGCGTCGGGACCGTCCTGCTCGTCGTCCGGGATGCAGTGGAACACCGAGTTGAACAGCACGGCCACCGGCTGGGAGAAGTCGATCAGGCGCTCGGTGTCGGGGTGGGTGAAGATCTCCTCCGTGCGCCGCAGGTCCGCGTGGATGACGGCCGTGCGCCCGTCCTCCTCCAGCAGCGCACGGCCGTGCACGAGGACCATCGGGTCGTTGTCGACGTACACCACGTGCGCCGCCGGGTCGACGCGCTGGGCGACCTGGTGGACGTTGTCCTGCGTGGGCAGGCCCGAGCCGTGGTCCAGGAACTGCCGGACGCCGTACTCGCGCGCGAGCGTGCGGACCACCCGCTGGAGGAAGCGGCGGTTGTTCAGCGCGAGGGCGCGGGTGCTCGGGACGACCTTGTCGAGCTGTTCGCAGGCCGCTCGGTCCGCCGCGTAGTTGTCCTTGCCGCCGAGGTAGTGGTCGTACATCCGGGCCGCGGTGGGCACCGCGGCGTCGATGTCCATGGACAGGCGTTCACCGGGCCGCATGAGGCTCCCCCCAGGTCGGCTCCGCCGGGGCGCGGAGGCGAACTCATCGTAGGGAAGCGGGAATCGGGGGCGCCAGGGGTCCGTCGGGGGTTCGCCGGGGGTTCGGGCCGTGGGGGTTCACTCGAAGGTGGACTGTTCGTCCAGGCTCTGGATGTGTAGTCTAAATGGCGGAGAGGAGGGCGGAGGGATGGCGGGAAGCGGGAGCAGGGACGCCGAGCGGGACGCGATCCTGGCGGCGCTGCGGCCGGTCGTCGAGGGGCTCGTGGCGACGTTCGGGCCGGTGTGCGAGGTGGTGCTGCACGACTACCGGCGCCCCGAGCGCTCCGTGGTGGCGGTCGCGGGTGAGGTCACCGGGCGTGTGGTGGGGGCCGCGATGAGCGAGATCGGGCTGCGGGTGCTCGCCGGGGGAGACAAGGCGTCGGACGACCTGAACTACGTGACCCGCACGGTCGGGGGCAAGATGGTGAAGTCGTCCACGATGGTGCTGCGGGACTCGGGCGGCTCGGTCTTCGGCGCCCTGTGCGTGAACGTGGACATCACCGAGGTCGCCAAGGTGCAGACGCTGCTGGGCGCGCTCGCCGGACCGGCCGTGCCGGTGGCGCAGACGCCGGTGACGACGTTCGAGCACGACATCGACTCCGTGGTGGACGTCCTAGTCGACACGCACCTTCCCGCCCGCGAGGGGACCTGGTCCGACCTCGACCGCCCACGCCGCCTCGAACTGTTCCGGAGCCTGGACGCGCGAGGGGTGTTCGCCGTCCGGCACTCCGTGGAGCAGGTCGCGACCCGGCTCGGGATCTCCAGGGCCTCGGCGTACAGCTATCTGTCGCAGGCGAGAGCGGAAGAGTCTCGCTGAATGCACGTGACCGACTTGAGAGGTGGACCACCGATGACGACCACAGCCCTGCCGATCAGCTTCGACGACGTCCGGGAGGCCGCCGCCCGCCTCGACGGCGTCGCGCACCGCACCCCGGTGCTGCGGTCCCGGACGCTGGACGAGCGGGTCGGCGCCGAGGTGTACCTGAAGTGCGAGAACCTCCAGCGGATCGGCGCCTTCAAGTTCCGGGGCGCCTACAATGCGGCCTCCCGGCTGCCCCCGGAGCAGTTGGCGCGGGGCCTCGCCGCGTACTCCTCCGGCAACCACGCCCAGGCCGTCGCCCTCGCCGCCCGCGAACTCGGCACGACGGCCGTCATCCTCATGCCGGAGGACGCCCCGCGCTCCAAGCTGGAGGCGACCGCCGGGTACGGCGCCGAGATCGTCCTGTACGACCGGTACACCGGTGACCGCGAGGCCATCAGTGAGGCCCTCGCCGCCGACCGGGGCCTGACCCTGATCCCGCCCTACAACCACCCCCACGTGATGGCCGGCCAGGGCACGGCCGCGCTCGAACTCGTCGAAGAGGCCGGCGCGTTGGACGCCCTGCTGGTGCCGGTCGGCGGCGGCGGGCTGATCGCCGGGTCCGCCACCGCCGTGAAGGGGCTCGCGCCCCGCGCCCGGGTGATCGGCGTGGAGCCGGAGGCCGGGGACGACACGAAGCGGTCCCTGGAGGCCGGTCACCGCGTCAGCGTCCCGATCCCGCGCACGATCGCCGACGGACAGGCCCTGGACACGCCGGGGGAGCTGACCTTCGCGGTGATCCAGCAGCTGGTCGAGGCCGTGGAGCTCGTCTCGGACGACGAGATCAGGGCGGCGATGCGGTTCGCGTTCGAGCGCCTGAAGATCGTGGTCGAACCGAGCGGGGCGACTCCGCTGGCGGCGCTGCTCGCGGGACGGGTGGAGGGGCTGACCGGCAAGGTCGGGCTGATCGTGTCGGGCGGGAACGTGGACGCGGAGCGGTTCGCGGCGCTGTGCGGGGGAGGGGCGTGAGGGGGCTTCTGTGGCGATGCCGGTCCGGCGGCCCCGATGACGCCGGTTCCCCGGCACCCCCTCCGTAACGCCGGTTCCCCGGCAGCCCCTCCGTAACGCCGGTTCCCCCGAATGGCGGACCCCGCTGGACAGGCGGACCATGGAGAGGTAGGGCCGGAAGCGGAGGCCGGGGGGCCGGTCCCGGCCGTGATGTTGGCGTGGCCGGAAGGGAGGAGCGTCATGCTGGAGACGAAGACGCTCGACAAGCCCGACGAACGGCGCGATTTCCCGCGCGGTCACCTCGAAGCCGTCCACCTCACGGGGCTCGACTTCGCCGTGGCGACCTTCGAACCGGGCTGGCGCTGGTCCGAGTCGGTGGCCCCCCTCGCGGGCACGGACAGCTGCGAGATCCACCACAACGGTTACGTCGTCCAGGGCCGTATGCACATCCGGATGGACGACGGAGGCGAGGGCGAGGTCGGCCCCGGCGACGTGTTCGTCTGCCCGCCCGGGCACGACGCGTGGGTGGTGGGCGACGACCAGGTGATCGTGTACGACTTCGCGGGGTCGATGGCGAAGGAGTACGCGAAGGCGGACCAGTAGGTCAGACGGGGAGCAGTCGGCTGACGAGTTCGCCGAGCTGGCGGGCGGTGCGGCACTCGTGCATCGCGACCAGCTCGGCGTACTCGGGGGCGGCGGAGTCCCCCGTACCCCAGAGGGAGCGGGGCTCGGGGTTCAGCCAGTGCACACGCCGCGCGCGGTCGGCGATCTCGCGCAGGGCGGGCAGGTTCGGGTCGCTCATGTTGGTGCGGGCGTCACCGAGGACGAAGACGGTCGTGCGGGGGGTCAGCGTGAGGGCGTACCGCTCGGCGAACTCGCCCAGGGCGACGCCGTAGTCACTGCTCCCGTGCCACCGGGTGAGGTTCGCCGACGCCTGGATGGCCGCGCCGAGCCCCGCCGGGTCGGCGGCGCCGTGCCGCAGGAAGCCGGTCACCTCGTCGACGCGGTTGACGAACGCGAAGACGCGGACCTTCGAGAACTGGTCGTGGAGGGCCTGCACGAGCAGCATCGTGAAGTCGGAGAACCCCGACACGGACCCGGACATGTCGCAGAGCAGGACCAGTTCGGGCCGCACGGGCCGCCGCCGGCGCAGCACCGGACGGACGGGCACCCCGCCCGTCGACAGCGAGGCCCGCAGCGTACGCCGCAGATCGATCGTCCCCCGCGACGCACGCCGCCGCCGCGCCGCCAGCCGCGTCGCGAGCTTGCGCGCCAACGGCTGCACCGTACGCCGCAGTTCGGCCAGCCGGTCGCGCCCGGCGTACAGGAAGTCCACCCGGTCCGCGGTGGGCGCGACCGCGCGCCGCGCGATCATCTCCCGCCCCCGCCGCTCGGCCACCCGGCGCCGCGCCTCGGCGGCGACCAGGCCCCGGAACTCCTCGATGCGCCGCCGGAGTTCGTCGTCGAGGAGCCGGCCGGTGAACCCCGAACCGCCGCCCCGCGAGCGCACATCGTCGCGGACCCGCGCCAACAGGGTCTGCGGGCGCAGCCGTTCGAGGGTCTGGTGCGCCGACCAGCCGTCCGAGCCCGGCGAACTCCCGTACCCGCCGAGGCCGTCGACCGCCTCGACGGCCAACTGCCCCAGCGCCACCGAGTCGTCGTCCGCGAGGGCCCGAGCGAGCCGGTCCCGCAGCGACTCCCGGTCACCGGGCACCCCGCCGGGCGCCCCGACGGAGCGCGGGAAGTACAGGTCGAACACGGCGTCGAACACGGCCCGTTGCCCCGGCGTGTGCAGCAGGGTCGCGGCGAGCCCCTCCCGCAGCACCTCCCGGTCGTCGAACCCGAGCACGGCCACCGCCTCGGCCGCGTCGACGGTCTCGCCGGTCCCGACGGACACCCCGTGCTCGCGCAGCACGCCGGTGAACGCGGCCAGCCGCGCCGCGACGTCGTTCACACCGAGTCCAGGTCGAGCTTCGCGGCGGCCTTGAGGATGTCGTCCTGGTGCTTGAGGACGACCCCGAGGGTCTCGCGCACGACGGTCTCGTCCAGCGTGTCCGCGCCGAGCGCGAGCAGGGTCCGCGCCCAGTCGACGGTCTCCGCGACCGAGGGCGCCTTGCGCAGGTCCATCGCCCGCAGCGCCCCCACGACCCGGACGACCGACGAGGCGAGCGCCTCCTCGACGCCGGGCACCTTCAGCCGGACGATCCGCCGCTCCAGTTCCTCTTCCGGGAACCCGATGTGCAGGAAGAGGCAGCGCCGCCGCAGCGCCTCGGACAGTTCCCGGCTGGCGTTGGAGGTGAGGACGACGAACGGCCGGTGCGTCGCGGTGACCGTACCCAACTCCGGGACGGTGACCTGGAAGTCGCTGAGCACCTCCAGGAGCAGCCCCTCCACCTCGACGTCCGCCTTGTCGGTCTCGTCGATCAGCAGCACCTTGCGCGCGTCCCCGCGGATCGCCGTCAGCAGCGGCCGGGGCAGGAGGAACTCCTCGCTGAAGATGTCGGTCCGCGCCTCGTCCCACGACTCGTCGCGCCCCGCGCTGATCCGCAGCAGTTGCTTGGCGTGGTTCCACTCGTACAGCGCGCGGGACTCGTCGATGCCCTCGTAGCACTGGAGGCGGACCAGTTCGGCGCCGCCCACCGCCGCGACGGCCTTCGCCAGCTCCGTCTTCCCGACCCCCGCCGGACCCTCGACGAGCAGCGGCTTGCCGAGGCGGTCGGCGAGGAAGACGGTCGTGGCGATCGCCGGGGAGGCGAGGTACCCGGCCTCGGCGAGGCGGGCGGAGACGTCGTCGACGGACGTGAACAACGGGGCCTCCGACGGGGGAGCGGTGCGGACGGACCCCCCTATCTAAGCGCTTGTTCACTCCCCTTGTCACTGTCCACCAGGATCACCTCCAGCGTCCGGGGCCCGTGCACCCCCTCCACGCGGTCCAGCTCGATGTCACTCGTCGCCGAAGGACCCGAGATCCACGTCAACGGCCGCAGCGGATCGAGCCGTTCGAGCGCCTGCGGTACGGACGACACGACCTGGTCCGGCACCCGGACGACGCAGATGTGGTGGTCGGGGACCAGCGTGATCCGGCGTCGCCCCTGGTCGGGGCTGCCGTCGAGGACGATCGTGCCGGTCTCGGCGATGGCGAGCGCGCACGCCGTGACGACACTGGCGACGCGATCCAGCTCGTCCGGGGTGCTGCTCTCGACGTCCTCGACCCGCTCGACGTCGGACGCCGAGAGCCACTCGGCGTCCAGTCCGGGCGGGACCACGACGTGCCGGGAACCCCGATCGGCCAGCAATCGCACAATCAGACCAGGCAGCTCTTTGGAGTCCGCCCGGTGCACGATCGCCCGGTAGTCCGCGAGGTTCTCCGCCAGCAGCTCCACACACTCCGCCGGGCTCAGCCCCCCGTGCTCCCGCAGATACCCCCGCTCGATCGGCGCGTCATCGACCGCCACCTCCGCGAGAGCGCGCCGCACCCGCCCCAACACCCGTTCCCTGCTGCTCACTTCGCGCCCCCTCGGGTCCGCTGCCACCAGTCACGGAACGGCTCGACGGGCACCGTCGGCAGATCCCGCGTCCCGCTCCACGCCTTGCCGGGCCCGGGCAGCGTCCGCGGATGGAACCGCCGGCTCCGCGAGGCGACCCGCTGCCCCGCCCGCAACGCGCCCGCCCGTCCGAACGCCCACCCCGCCGCCCGCATCGCGGCCCGCTCGGCGGCATGCCCCTTCGCGGGCTTCAGCACGACCCGGTTCCCCTCCCGCACGACGGGCCCGCCCTGCACGACCCGCTCCCGCAGATGCACCAGCACCTCGGGAATGTCGATCGCGACCGGGCACACCTCGTAACACGCCCCGCAGAGCGACGACGCGTACGGCAGCGAGGCGTCGATCTCGCTTCCCGTGCCCCGGAGTTGAGGACTGAGGATCGCCCCGATCGGCCCCGGATACACCGACCCGTACGCGTGCCCCCCGGCCCGCTCGTACACCGGGCACACGTTCAGGCACGCCGAGCACCGGATGCACCGCAGTGCCTGCCGTCCGACCTCGTCGGCGAGGGTGTCGCTGCGGCCGTTGTCCAGCAGGACCAGGTGGAACACGCGCGGCCCGTCGCCGTCCGTCGTACCCGTCCAGGTGCTCGTGTACGGGTTCATGCGCTCGGCCGTCGAGGAGCGCGGCAGGGTCTGGAGGAAGACCTCCAGGTCCCGCCAGGTCGGGACGATCTTCTCGATGCCGACGACCGAGATCAGCGTCTCGGGGAGGGTCAGGCACATCCGGCCGTTGCCCTCGGACTCGACGACGACGAGGGTGCCGGTGTCGGCGACCATGAAGTTCGCGCCGGAGACGCCGACCTTGGCCCGCAGGAACTTCTCCCGCAGGTGCAGCCGGGCCGCCTCGGCGAGTTCGGCGGGCGTGTCGGTGAGGCCCTCGGGGGCGGGGCGGCCCCACTCGCTCATCTCGCGCTCGAAGATGTCCCGGATCTCACCCCGGTTGCGGTGGATCGCCGGGACGAGGATGTGCGAGGGCCGGTCCTTGCCCAACTGGACGATCAGCTCGGCGAGATCGGTCTCGTAGGCGTGGATGCCCTCCGCTTCGAGCGCCTCGTTGAGGCCGATCTCCTGCGTGGCCATCGACTTGACCTTGACGACCTCGGTCTCGCCGGTCTCCTTGACGAGTTGGGTGACGATCGCGTTCGCCTCGGCGGCGTCGGCCGCCCAGTGCACAATCCCGCCCGCAGCCGTGACCGACTCCTCCAACTGGACCAGATACCGGTCGAGTTGGCGCAGCGTGTGGTCCTTGATCCGCTTGCCGGCCTCGCGCAGCTCCGCCCAGTCCGACACCTCGGCGACCGCCTTCGCGCGCTTGGCGCGGATCGTGTGCGTGGCGTGGCGCAGGTTCCCGCGCAGCGTCGTGTTGCCGACGGCCTCCTTCGCGGCCACCGGGAACGCCGGCATCCCTACGAACGTTCCGCTCATACGGCGGGTTCCTCCTCCGTGCTCGCCAGGATCTCCGCGATGTGCACCGGCCGCATGCCGGTCTTGAGCCGGGTCATCGTCCCCCCGATGTGCATGAGACACGAGTTGTCGGCGGCGCACAGCACCTCCGCGCCGGTCGCGGCGGCGTTGCGGACCTTGTCCGCGCCCATCGCCGCCGAGACGTCGGAGTTCTTCACGGAGAAGGTCCCCCCGAACCCGCAGCACTCGTCCGCGCCCGGCAGCTCCATCAGTTCAAGTCCCTTGACGGCCTTGAGGAGTTGGTACGGCCGCCCGCCGAGCCCGAGGCTGCGCAGCCCGTGACAGGTCGGGTGGTAGGTCACGGTGTGCGGGTAGTACGCGCCCACGTCCGTCACCCCCAGCACGTCCACCAGGAACTCCGTCAGCTCGTACGTCTTCGGTACGACCGGCGCGAGCACCGCGGCCAGGGAGTCCCCCCGGCCCTCCGCCCGGGCCCGCTCGCCCATCCGGGGATACAGTTCCCGGACCATCGCCCCGCACGATCCGGACGGGGTGACGATCGCGTCGTACCCCCCGAAGACATCGGAGAACTTCCGGGCCAGCGGTTCCGCCTGATGCCGGTACCCGGTGTTGTAGTGGGCCTGCCCGCAGCACGTCTGCGCCATCGGGAAGTCCACCTCGACGCCCAGTCTGGTCAGCAGCTTCACCACGGCCCGGCCGGTGTCCGGATACAGCGTGTCGTTGACACAGGTCAGGAACAGAGCGACACGCATCGCGGCTCCTCGTGGTCAGTCATCGGATGAGTGCAGAGTAGTCGGAGACGAGCGCGGAGGGGAGAAGGGGTGGGGCGCGGTCCCCGGGATGCGCGCCCCACCCCCGGTACCCTCACCGCCCCCCGAGCCGCTCCTGCGCCTCGCGCCACCGGTCCGTGCCCCCCTGGGGCTCGTACCGGGTGAGCGGCAGGCTCTGGACCAGCAGGCGCCGCATGTCCGCACGGTCGCCCACCAGCCCGTGGGCGCGCGCCTGGACCAGCACGTTCCCCAGCGCGGCGGCCTCCGTCGGCCCCGCCACCACCGGCAATCCGCAGGCGTCGGCGGTCAGTTGGCACAGCAGCGCGTTACGGGTCCCGCCGCCGACGACATGGACGACGTCGACGGGGTGGTCGGCGAGCCGCTGGGCGTCCTCGATCGCCCGCCGGTGCGCGAGGGCCAGGGAGTCGAGGATGCAGCGCGTGATCTCCCCCCGGGACTCCGGGACCGGCTGCCCCGACGCCCGGCACGCCTCGGCGATCCGCTCCGGCATCCGCCCCGGCGCGAGGAACGCCGCGTCGCCCGCGTCCACCACCGACCGCAGGGCCGGAGCGGCGGCGGCCTCCCGCAGGAGCGCCCCCAGATCCGGTTCGCCCCAGGCCCGTACGCACTCCTGGAGCAGCCACAGCCCCATGATGTTGCGCAGGTAGCGGACCGTGCCGTCGATCCCCAGCTCGTTGGTGAAGTTCGCGGCCCGGCTCTCCTCGCTCAGCACGGGCGCGTCCAGCTCCAGACCGGCCAGCGACCAGGTCCCCGTGCTGATGTACGCGAACCGCTCGCTCCCGGCGGGGACGGCGGCCACCGCGGACGCGGTGTCGTGCGAGGCGACGGCCGTCACCGGGACGGGGCCGGTGAGCCCCGTCTCCTCCAGCACGGCGGGCAGCAACTCCCCGGCGTGGTCGCCGGGTTGCCGCAGGGGCGCGAACAACCCCAGGTCGACACCGACCCGTTCGGCGACCTCGGCCGACCAGTCCCGCGTCCGGGGATCGATCAACTGGGTTGTCGAGGCGTTGGTCAGCTCGGTGCCCTGCTCCCCGGTCAGCCAGTACGCCAGCAGGTCCGGGATCAGCAACAGCCGTGAGGCGTGCGCGAGTTGATCGGACCCCTGCGCCGCCACGAGCTGGTACAGCGTGTTGAAGGGCGCGTACTGCAACCCGGTCGCCGCATACAGCTCGGCGGCCGGAACCGACGCCCACACCTTCTCGGCGATCCCCTCCGTACGGGAGTCCCGGTAGTGCACGGGGTTGCCGAGCAGCACCCCGTCGGCGTCCAGCAGCCCGTAGTCCACGGCCCAGCTGTCGATGCCGACGGAGTCGACCTGCCCGGCCGCCTTCAGCCCGTCCAACACCCCGGCGTACAGGGCGAGTACGTCCCACCGCAGCCCCTCCGGCAGCCGCACCGGCCGGTTGGCGAACCGGTGCACCTCCGTCAGCTCCAGCGACTCCGGACTCACCCGGCCGGCCATCACACGCCCACTGGACGCGCCCAAATCGACGGCGGCGTACGCCTTCTGACGCCCGCTCACCGCAGGAACGCGGCGGCCACACCCGCGTCGACCGGTACATGCAGCCCTGTGGTGTGCGTCAACTCCCCGCCCGTCAGCGCGAACACGGCGTTCGCGACGTGCTCGGGCAGCACCTCGCGCTTGAGGATGGTCCGCTGCGCGTAGAACTCGCCGAGCTTCTCCTCCTCGATGCCGTAGGTCGCCGCCCGCTGGGCACCCCAGCCCCCGGCGAAGATCCCGGACCCGCGGACGACCCCGTCGGGGTTGACGCCGTTGACCCGGATCCCGTGCTCACCCAACTCGGCCGCGAGCAGCCGTACTTGGTGGGCCTGGTCGGCCTTGGTCGCCGAGTACGCGATGTTGTTCGGCCCGGCGAAGACGGAGTTCTTCGAGGCGATGTAGACGATGTCCCCGCCGATCCCCTGCGCGGTCATCACCCGCGCCGCCTCCCGCGACACCAGGAACGAGCCGCGCGCCATGATGTCGTGCTGGAGGTCCCAGTCCTTCGCCGAAGTCTCAAGGAGGGGCTTCGAGATGGAGATCCCGGCGTTGTTCACGACCAGATCCACACCGCCGAACGCGAGCACGGCGGCCTTGAAGGCGGAGGCGATCTGCTCCTCGGACGTCACGTCGACCGTGACCGCCACCGCCTTGTCGGAACCGCCCAACTCCTCTGCCACGGCAGCGGCGTTGTCGCCGTTGAGGTCCGCGACGACGACACAGGCGCCCTCGGCCACCAGCCGCTCGGCGATCGCCTTCCCGATCCCGCTGCCGGCCCCGGTCACCAGCGCCACCCGGGTCGCCAGCGCCTTCGGCTTCGGCATCCGCTGGAGCTTCGCCTCCTCCAGCGCCCAGTACTCGATCCGGAACTTCTCCGACTCCTCGATCGGCGCGTACGAGGAGACCGCCTCGGCCCCGCGCATCACGTTGATCGCGTTGACGTAGAACTCCCCGGCGACACGGGCGGTCTGCTTGTCCTTGCCGAAGGAGAACATCCCGACGCCCGGGATCAGCACGATCGCCGGGTCGGCGCCGCGCAGGGCGGGGGAGTCGGCGTCGGCGTGCCGCGCGTAGTAGGCGGCGTACTCCTCACGGTACTCGGCGTGCAGCTCCTTGAGCCGGGCCACCGCGTCCTCCAGCGGCGCGGCCGGCGGCAGGTCCAGGACGAGCGGCCGGACCTTCGTGCGCAGGAAGTGGTCGGGGCAGGACGTCCCCAGCGCGGCCAGTCGAGGGTGCTCGGCGCGCGCGAGGAACTCCAGCACCGGCGCCGAGTCGTCGAAGTGCCCGACCTGCGGCTTGTCCTGCGACGCGAGCGCCCGTACGTACGGCGCGAGGGCGGCGGCCCGCTCCCGCCGGCCGGCGTCCGGGAGAGCCTCGTACCCCTCGATCACGGGACCGAACGGCTCGGCCTTGCCGCGCGAGGCGAGGAACTCCTCGGCGGTACGGATGATGTGCAGCGAGTTGCGCTCGCACTCCTCGGCCGTGTCGCCCCAGGCGGTGATCCCGTGTCCGCCCAGGATCACGCCGATGGCCTGCGGGTTGGCCTCCTTGATGGCGGCGATGTCGAGGCCGAGCTGGAACCCGGGCCGCCGCCAGGGCACCCAGGCGACGGTGTCGCCGAAACACTCGGCGGTCAGCTTCTCCCCGTCGGCCGCGCAGGCGAGCGCGATCCCGGAGTCGGGGTGGAGGTGGTCGACGTGCGCGGCGTCGACGAGGCCGTGCATGGCGGTGTCGATGGAGGGCGCGGCACCGCCCTTGCCGTGCAGGCAGTAGTCGAACGCGGCGACCATCTCGTCCTCGCGCTCGACACCGGGGTACACGTCCTTCAGGGCGTGCAGCCGGTCGAGCCGCAGCACGGCGAGCCCCGCCTCGGTCAGCGTCCCGAGGTCGCCCCCGGACCCCTTGACCCACATGAGCGGCACGTCGGTCCCGGTCACGGGATCGACGGCATCGCCCTTCGCGGACGCGTTGCCACCGGCGTAGTTGGTGTTACGAGGATCGGCACCGAGCCGACGCGACCGAGCGATGAGGGCAGCAGCCTCGGGATGAACGCTCACGGATCTTTCCTTAGCTTTCTGGGGAGAAGGGGACTGTTTCTTACGTCGGCTGTCGGAGGCTCAGGCCCCCCACCCGGCCTGCTGCCCACCCACACGCTCCGCCACGATCTTCTCGGCCCACCCGGACCGCGCGTACGCCGCGATGGGGTCCCCGTCCAGCCCCATCTCCTCGCGCACCTCCCGCAGCAGCGGCCGCACGTCCGTGTTGAACGCGTCCATCAGCACCGCGTTCGCCGCCAGTACATCCCCGGCGACCTGGGCCGCGCCCAGTGCCTCCCGGTCGACCAGCAGCGCCTTCGCCGTGGCCTCCTGGACGTTCATCACCGACCGGATGATCGCCGGAATCTTCGCTTCGAGGTTGTGGCACTGGTCGAGCATGAACGCGACGTCGGAGGTGAACCCCCCGCCCCGGGACACCTCGTACATGATCCGGAACAGCTGGAACGGGTCCGCGGCCCCCACCATCAGGTCGTCGTCCGCGTAGAACCGCGAGTTGAAGTCGAACCCGCCGAGCTTCCCCTCGCGCAGCAGCAGCGCGACGATGAACTCGATGTTGGTGCCCGGCGCGTGATGCCCCGTGTCGACGACGACCTGGGCCTTGGGCCCGAGCTTGAGGCAGTGCGCGTAGGCGGTGCCCCAGTCCGGGACGTCGGTCGTGTAGAAGGCCGGCTCGAAGAACTTGTATTCGAGGAGCATCCGCTGGTCGTCGCCGAGCCGCTCGTACACGGCGGCCAGCGCCTCAGCGAGCCGGTCCTGCCGGGCAACGATGTCGTCCTGCCCCGGATAGTTCGTCCCGTCGGCGAACCAGAGCTTCAGATCACGGGACCCGGTGGCGTCCATGATGTCGATGCACTCAAGGAGATGGCCGACGGCCTTGCGCCGTACGGCCGCGTCCGCGTGGCAGACGCTGCCGAGCTTGAAGTCGTCGTCCTGAAACGTGTTGGAGTTGATGGCCCCGAGCTTGAGGCCCCGCTCCTCGGCATGTTTCGCAAGTGCCGCGTAGTCCTCGACCTTGTCCCACGGAATGTGGAGGGCGACGGTCGGCGCCACGCCGGTGAACGCGTGGACCTGGGCGGCGTCGTCCAGCTTCTCCCAGGGCGTGCGGGGAACCCCCTGCTGGGCGAACACCTTGAAGCGGGTCCCGGAGTTCCCGTACGCCCACGACGGCGTCTCGACGGCCTGGTTCTTCAGTGCGGACTTCACCGCGGCGAGATCGGTCACTTCGGGCTCCAGAGGCAGGCGTCGGATGAAACGATTCAGAAGGGGAAGCTATGAGCACGTCGGGGGAGTGTCAACCCCTCCGGCCGGGCGGGTTCTCCGTGACCGTCGCGTGACCTTCGGCTATCGAAATTTTTTCGAGACGGACCCATTGACGTGACATGCCCGTGGTGCCTACGGTCCCGGCAATCCAGTTGAAACCTTTCACGACGTCGTGGGGCCCACCGCCGACGTCGTCGTCGAGGAGTCCCCATGACCCACCCGTCCGACTCGGGACCCGCCCCGGTGCTGGCGCTGAAGGACGTCGCCAAGTCCTTCGGCGCCGTCCGCGCCCTGCGCGGCGTCTCCCTGGAGCTGTTCCCCGGCGAGGTGCACGCGCTCGCCGGGGAGAACGGCGCGGGCAAGTCGACGCTGATCAAGACGCTCGCCGGGGTGCACAGGCCGGACGCCGGCCAGGTGCTGCTCGACGGCTCACCGGTCGCCTTCCACGGCCCGGGCGACGCCCGCGACGCCGGGATCGCCGTGATCTACCAGGAGCCCACGCTCTTCCCCGACCTGTCGATCGCCGAGAACATCTTCATGGGCCGCCAGCCGCGCCGCGCCCTCGGCCGGATCGACCACAAGGCCACCCACGCGGCCACCGCCGCCCTGATGACCCGCCTGGGCGTCGCCCTCGACCCCGACCGCCCGGCGCGCGGCCTGTCCATCGCCGACCAGCAGATCGTCGAGATCGCCAAGGCGCTCTCCTTCGACGCCCGGGTCCTGATCATGGACGAGCCGACCGCCGCCCTCACCGGCAGCGAGGTCGCCCGCCTCTTCGGCGTCGTCCGCACCCTGCGCGAACAGGGCGCGGCGGTGCTGTTCATCTCGCACCGGCTGGAGGAGATCTTCGAGATCTGCCAGCGGGTGACGACACTGCGCGACGGCGCCTGGATCGCCAGCGAGCCCATCGACGGCATGACCGAGGACGACCTCGTACGCCGTATGGTCGGCCGCGACCTGGACGAGCTGTACCCGAAGCAGGACGTCACCCCCGGCGCCGTCGCCCTGAGCGTGCGCCGCCTGACCCGCGAGGGCGTCTTCACCGACGTCTCCTTCGACGTACGGCGCGGCGAGATCGTCGGCCTCGCCGGGCTCGTCGGCGCCGGCCGTACCGAGGTCGCGCGGGCCGTGTTCGGCATCGACCGCTGGGACGGCGGCGAGGTCACCGTCGACGGCAGGCCGCTCACCAACGGCGCCCCGTCCGTCGCGATGGCCTCCGGGCTCGCCCTGGTCCCCGAGGACCGCCGCGCCCAGGGCCTCGTGATGGACATGTCGATCGAACGCAACATCGGCCTCACCGGGCTGCGGACGACCGTGAAGGCCGGCCTCATGGACCGGGGCGCCGAGCGCAGCCGCTCCCTCGACTGGGCCGTCAAGCTCCAGGTCAAGTACGCCCGGCTGGCCGACACCGTCAACACTCTTTCGGGTGGAAACCAGCAGAAGGTCGTCCTCGCGAAATGGCTGGCCACCGGCCCCCAGGTGCTGATCGTCGACGAACCCACCCGGGGCATCGACGTCGGTACGAAGGCCGAGGTGCACCGCCTGCTGAGTGAACTCGCGGCCGACGGGGTCGCCGTCCTGATGATCTCCTCCGACCTGCCCGAGATCCTCGGTATGGCCGACCGTGTCCTCGTCATGCACGAGGGCCGGATCACCGCCGAGATCCCCCGCTCCGACGCCACCGAGGAAACCGTGATGGCCGCAGCCACCGGGAGGGCCGCATGAGCGCCGTCCCCGTCGAGGTGCCGAAGTCCTCCGGGACCCGGCTCGTCGACCGTGTCTTCAAGATGCGCGAACTCGCCATCCTGGTCGTCTTCCTGGTGATGATCGCCATCACCCAGGCCGGCAACAGCGAGTTCCTCTCCGAGCAGGGCATCAAGGACCTGCTGCTGAACGCGACGATCCTGGTCCTGGTCGCCACCGGCCAGTCGCTGGTCGTCATCACGAGGAACGTCGACCTGTCCGTCGGCTCCACCCTCGGCATCAGCGCCTTCGCCGCCGGCACCTACCTGCACGGCGGCGGGAACTCCGCCGTAGCCATCGCCCTCGCCGTCCTGCTGGGCATCGGGTGCGGGCTCCTCAACGGCCTGCTCGTCAGCCTCGGCCAGGTCCCCGCGCTCGTCGTCACCCTCGGCACCCTCTACATCATCCGGGGCATCGACTCCATCTGGGTCGGCTCCCGCCAGATCACCGCCGCCGACCTGCCCGAAGGGTTCGTCGACTTCGGCTCCGGCGGCATCTCGGCGATCCCCTACCTCGCGCTGATCGCGCTGGCCGTGCTCGTCGCGACCGCCTACTACCTCAAGCACTTCGGCAGCGGACGCGAGCTGTACGCGCTCGGCTCCAACCCCGAGGCCGCCCGGCTCGCCGGCATCCCCGTCCGCAAGCGGATCCTCGCCGCGTACACGTTCTGCGGGGCCCTCGCCGGGCTCGCCGGCGCGCTGTACCTGGCGCGGTTCGGGAACGTCGACTCCGGCACCGGCAACGGCTACGAACTCACCGTCGTCAGCGCCGTCGTCGTCGGCGGGGTCGTCTTCACCGGCGGCTCCGGGAGCGTGTACGGCGCCGCGCTCGGCGCGCTGCTGCTGACGTCCGTCAACAGCGTCCTGCCCGCACTCGGGGTCAGCTCCGTGTGGGTGCTCGCCATCAACGGCGTCCTGCTGCTGCTCGCCATCGCCGTCGACCGGGTCGTCGCGCTGCGGGTCGCCGCCTCGCTGAAGAAGAAGGCGGGGGCCGCGCGGATCGCCGCGGGCGGCAATGGCGTACCTGGCGACGGCGCACAGAAGACCGTCGTAGAGAAGAAGGGTGATCCCCGTGCCTGAGTCCCTGACCAGGGCCGTCCGTTGGGACACCGTCGTCGGTGCTCTGCTGGTCGTCCTGCTGCTGCTCTCCTTCACCACCGTGGACGGGTTCGGCAACGCGCTCAACCTGTCGTTCCTGCTGGGGAACACGCTGCCGATCGCGCTCGTCGCGCTGCCGATGACGATGCTCGTCGTGTCCGGCGAGATCGACCTGTCCGTCGCCTCCACCGCCGGGCTCTCCGGGGCCGTCATGGGGCGGCTGTGGAACGAGGGCATGACGATCGAGGTGATCATCCCGATCTGCCTCGCCCTCGGCGTGGTGTGCGGGCTGATCAACGGGCTGCTCGTGACCCGCCTCGGCCTGCCCTCCCTCGCCGTCACCATCGGTACCCTCGCCGCCTACCGGGGGATCGCGCAGATCGTCCTCGGCTCCGACGCGGTCACCGACTTCCCGTCCCAGTACCTCGACTTCGCGGCCGGACGGGTCGGCGACAGCTTCCTGCCGCAGGCGTTCCTGCCGTTCCTCGTGCTGCTGGCCATCGCGGTCGTCGTCCTGCACGCCACCCCCTTCGGGCGGTCCGTGTTCGCGATCGGCGCCAGCGAGGAGGCCGCGCGGTTCGCCGGCATCCGGGTCAAGCGGGGCAAGCTGATCCTGTTCGTCGTCACCGGTCTGATGGCCTCGCTGACCGGCATCTTCTGGGCGCTGCACTACTCCAGCGCCCGCTACGACAACGCCACCGGCCTCGAACTCTCCGTCATCGCCGCCGTACTGCTCGGCGGCATCGACTTCGACGGGGGCAAGGGGACGCTGGGCGGGGCCATCGCCGGGGTGTTCCTGCTCGGCACCGCGCAGAACGTCATGAGCCTCCAGGACGTCTCCGCACAGTCGCAGATCGTCGTCACCGGCGTTCTGCTGGTCATCTCGGTGCTCGGCCCGAAGGTCGCACGCCAGATCTCCGTCGCGAGGGCGGGCAGACAAGCCGCCTCGACACCGACGTCGTAACTCCGCTCTCGTAAAGGAAACCCGCCATGCGCAAGACCACTCTCCGCCGCGCCTGCGTCGCCCTCGCCGCCGTCTCCTCCCTCGCCCTGACCGCCACCGCGTGCGGCGGCACCACCAAGGAGGACGTGAAGACCGAGAACAGCGGCGCCGCGAACACCGGCGGCAAGGCCGACCCGAACGCCGCGACCAAGAAGGGGCTGACCGTCGGCTTCCTGCCGAAGCAGGTCAACAACCCCTACTTCACCTCCGCCGACAAGGGCGGCGAGACCGCGCTGAAGGAACTCGGCTCCAGCTACAAGGAAGTCGGCCCCTCCAGCGCCACCGACACCTCCGGCCAGGTGAGCTACGTCAACACGCTCACCCAGCAGCAGGTCGACGCGATCGCCGTCTCCGCGCAGGACCCGGGCGCGCTGTGCCCGGCGCTGAAGACCGCCATGGGCAACGGCATCAAGGTCGTCACCTACGACTCGGACACCAACCCCGAGTGCCGCAACGCCTTCATCTCCCAGGCCAGCGGCGAGGACCTCGGCCGCACCGAGGTGCAGCTCCTCGCCGAACAGATCGGCTACAAGGGCGAGATCGCGATCCTGTCGGCCGCGCAGACCGCGACCAACCAGAACGCGTGGATCGAGTTCATGAAGGAAGAGCTCAAGGACCCGAAGTACAAGGACATCAAGCTCGTCAAGATCGCCTACGGCAACGACGACGCGCAGCAGTCCTTCCAGCAGACCCAGGGCCTCCTCCAGGAGTACCCGAACCTGAAGGGGATCATCTCCCCGACCACCGTCGGCATCAAGGCCGCCGCCCAGTACCTCTCCGGCTCCAAGTACAAGGGCAAGGTCAAGCTCACCGGCCTCGGCACCCCCAACGACATGCGCAACTACGTCAAGAACGGCACCGTCGAGGCGTTCGAGCTGTGGGACCCGGCGAAGCTCGGTGACCTCGCGGCGCGGACCGCCGTCGCGCTGGCCTCGGGGCAGATCACCGGCAAGGAGGGCGAGACCTTCAAGGCGGGGGCGACGACCTACACGATCGGCGCGAACGGCGTGATCACGCTGGGCAAGCCGACCGTGTTCGACGCGAAGAACATCGACCAGTTCAACTTCTGATTGACAGTCAGTTGTCTAAAACTCAGGGGGCGTTGATGCAGCGAGTCTGTTTTCTCCTCAAGGTCCGTGCCGACCGGCTCGACGAGTACCGCGAGCGCCACGCCGAGGTGTGGCCGGAGATGCTGGCGGCGCTGAGCGCCACCGGCTGGCGCAACTACTCGCTCTTCCTGCGCGAAGACGGTCTCCTGGTGGGCTACCTGGAGACCGACGACTTCGCCGCCGCGCAGGCCGGCATGGAGGCCACCGACGTCAACGCCCGCTGGCAGGCCGAGATGGCGCCGTTCTTCGAGTCGCTGGACGGCGCCCGCCCGGACGAGGCCATGAAACCGCTCACCGAGGTCTTCCACCTAGCGTGATTCTGTAGGAGCCGCATGAAAAGACGTACCGTCCTCACGACGGCGATACTTGCCGCCGTGAGCACGCCAGGCATAGCAGGCACCGCACGGGCGGCCGACCCCGGCCCCTCCGTCAGCCTCCGCCAGAACACCCAACTCGACGCCCAGGCCGTCTTCTTCGTCTCCTACGACGGCCTGGTGAACAACAACTCGTTCCAGAAGAACGGCCTGTTGACCTACAAGGGCTACCAGTACGCCGTCTGGTACACGGCCGCCCGCAACGCGGTCGTCGCCCGCCGCGCCCTGGGCGCCTCGTCCTGGTCGACGGTCACCCTCTCCCACCAGCTCAAGGCGAACGACTCCCACAACGTCATCTCCATGGGCGTCTCCAAGGTGGACGGCCGCCTCCACCTCAACATGGACTCCCACAGCGACGGCTTCTTCTACGTCAAGTCGGTCGCCGGGCTGATGGACAACCCCGGTACCACGGCGTGGACTTCGGCCGCGTTCGGCGCCGTACAGACCACGCTGGACGGGCTGGCGCTGACGACCCAGTTCACCTACCCGCAGTTCATCGCCACGCCCGAGGGGAAGTTGCAGCTCAGCTACCGGGTCGCGATCTCCGGCAACGGCCGCAACGCCCTCGCGGAGTACGACGGTTCGGGCTGGACGGCGCTCGGGGAGTGGTCCAGTTCGACGGGGACGTACACGAGCGAGCACGGCTCCTCGACGGCCCGCAACATGTACCTGCACGGCATCGACTACGACAAGAACGGCCGCCTGCACTCCTTCTTCACCTGGCGGGAGCAGAACGGCTCGGTGATGTGCTCCTCGGGCGGCATCACCAACCACGACACCGGCTACGTCTACTCCGACGACCGGGGCCGCACCTGGCGCAACAACGCGGGGGCCGTCGTCGGCACCACCGGCGGCTCCGACAAGGTCGCCGTCACCGACAGCGGGCTCGTGGTCGACGCCCTCAACCCCGACCACTCCCTGATGAACCAGGAGAGCCAGACCACCGACGCCGCCGGCCTGCCGCACGCGATCATCTCGTACGTCCCCGGCCGCTTCGGCCAGTGCACGACGAACTACGTGAACGACCGCACGGCCAACGGACGCGCCTTCCACCTGCGCAAGAACAGCTCCGGCAGCTGGCAGAAGACCGAGATCCCGGTCCCCCTGAACTCCAGCCAGCGCACCAAGCTGCTCCTGGACAAGTACGGCAACGCCTACGCGATCTTCCCCTTCGGCCGGATCGCCGCCGCCTCCAAGGCGTCCGGCTACACCGACTGGACGATCCTGTACGACGGCTCCGGACTGAACGCCTTCGGCGAGGTCGTCATCGACGAGTCGCGGGTCGCCGCCGACAACGTCCTGTCCTTCATGTACCAGGAGAAATCCAGCGGTACGACGCCGTCGGCGCTGCACGTCGTCGACTTCACGTTGCCCGCCTGATCCGTCAGGGGTACGGCCGGGCCGGTACTGTGAGGTCCCGCCCGCCGTACCCCGTTCACCTGGAGGTATCCGTCCGATGGCCCAGTCGGTGGGTATCAAGGACGTGGCCCGCGCCGCCGGAGTCTCCGTCGGCACGGTCTCCAACGTCATCAACCGCCCGGACACGGTCGCGACCGAGACCCGGGCGCGCGTCCTGTCCGCGATCGACCGTCTCGGGTACGTCCGCAGCGAGTCCGCGCGGCAACTGCGCGCCGGGCGCAGCCGGATCATGGGGCTGCTCGTCCTCGACATGGGCAACCCCTTCTTCGTCGACGTCGCCCGGGGCGCCGAGCGCGCCGCCCGCAACGCCGGGCTCGGCGTCATGGTCTGCAACAGCGCCGAGAGCGTCACCGAAGAGGCCGACTACCTCTCCCTCTTCGCCGAACAGCGCGTGCGGGGCGTCCTGTTCACCCCCGCCGACGCGACCGGGCGCAACATAGAGTCCTTCCGCCGGCACGGCATCCCCTTCGTCCTCGTCGACCGCGTCTCGGACGGTACGACCGAGTGCTCGGTCTCCGTCGACGACGTCGCCGGCGGCGCCCTCGCCGTACGCCACCTCATCGACGCCGGCCACCGCTCCATCGCGTACGTCAGCGGGCCGCCCGGCTTCAACCAGGTCCGGGACCGCCGGACCGGCGCGCTCCAGGCGCTCGCCGAGGCGGGCCTCGGTCCCGAACGGCTGAGGGAACTGCCCACCGAACGCCTCGACGTCGCCGCCGGACGCGACGCGGGCGCCCGCCTCCTCGGCCTCGCGGACCGGCCGACGGCGGTGTTCTGCGCGAACGACCTGCTGGCGCTCGGGGTCCTCCAGGCCATGTACGCGGCCGGGGTGAACGTCCCCGACGACCTCGCGATCGTCGGCTACGACGACATCGAGTTCGCGGCGGCGGCTGCGGTGCCGCTGACGTCGGTCCGCCAACCCGCCGTGACCATGGGGGCGTTGGCGGCGGAACTCCTCCTGGAGGAGACGGACGAGGACACGCCGAAGCGGGCGCACGAGCACCGCAGGGTGGTGCTCCAGCCGGAACTGGTGGTGCGGAGGTCGAGCCTGTCGGCACGGTGAGTGATCATGGAGGCTGTCCGCCTTCACCCCGGGAGCCCCCGTGACCGTCCCGCACTACCGCCAGCCCGGCGTCGTCCTCACCGACCACCGCTTCACCGTGCCCCTGGACCACACCGACCCCGACGGGGAGACGATCTCCCTGTACGCGCGCGAGGTCGTCGCCAGTGAGAAGGCCGGGCGGGAGCTGCCGTGGCTGCTGTACCTCCAGGGCGGGCCGGGTTTCGGGGCGGACCGCAGCGTCGGACGCCCCGGCTGGCTGGGGAGGGCGCTGCGGGAGTACCGGGTGCTGCTGCTGGACCAGCGCGGCACCGGCCACTCGACGCCGGCCACCCGGCAGACACTCCCGCTGCGCGGCGGGCCCCGCGAACAGGCCGCGTACCTCACGCACTTCCGCGCCGACTCCATCGTCCGGGACTGCGAACTGATCCGCCGCGAGCTGACCGGCGACGCCCCCTGGACCGTCCTCGGCCAGAGCTACGGCGGCTTCTGCACGGTCACCTACCTCTCGCTCGCCCCCGAGGGCCTCGCCGCCGCCGTCGTCACCGGCGGCCTGCCGTCCCTGGACGCCCACGCGGACGACGTGTACCGCGCGGCCTACCCGCGCATGGAACGCAAGGTCACCGCCCACTACGCCCGCTACCCGCAGGACGTCGACCGGGCCCGCCGTATCGCCGAACACCTGACGGACACCCCCCTCACCCTCCCCAACGGCGGCCTCCTCACCGTCGACGGCTTCCGCAGCCTCGGCATCCTCCTCGGCGGCGGCGAGGGCAGCCACCGCCTCCACCACCTCCTGGAGTCCGCGTTCGTCCCGACGCTCGCGGGCGAGGCCCTCTCCGACGAGTTCCGGGAGAACCTCCAGAACCACCTCTCGTACGCGAAGAACCCCCTCTACGCGCTGGTCCACGAGTCGATCTACGGCCAGGACACCCGCCCCACGGCCTGGTCGGCGGACCGGGTCCGCGCGGAGTTCCCGCAGTTCACCGGCACCGACCCGTTCCTGTTCACCGGCGAGACGATCCACCCGTGGATGTTCGAGACCGACCCCGCCCTGCGCCCCCTGAAGGAGACGGCCGACCTCCTGGCCGCCCGCACGGACTGGACCCCGCTCTACGACAGGGCCCGCCTGGCCGCGAACGAGGTCCCGGTCGCGGCGGCCGTCTACCACGACGACCTGTACGTCGACACCGCGCACTCCCTGGAGACGGCGAGGGCGATCAAGGGCCTCAGGACCTGGGTGACGGACGAGTTCGAGCACGACGGCATCCGGGCCGGCGGCCCCCGCGTCCTGGACCGGCTGCTGGCCCTGACACGGGACGAAGCGTGATGTGCGCCCCCGTAGGGTGGGGGCATGGGAGAAACGATGCCCGCCCCGGCTGACCTGCGCGGCGACTGTACGAACTGCTTCGGGCTGTGCTGTGTGGCCCTGCCCTTCGCGCTCTCGGCGGACTTCGCCTTCGACAAGCCCGCCGGCACCCCCTGCCGCAACCTCCTCGCGGACCACACCTGCGGTATCCACGACCGGTTGCGGCAGAGCGGCTTCACCGGCTGCACGGTGTACGACTGCCTCGGCGCCGGCCAGAAGGTCTCCCAGGTCGTCTTCGAGGGCCGCGACGGAGGCCGTCGTATGCACGAAGTCTTCCCGGTGGTACGGCAGTTGCAGGAACTCCTGACGTACCTCACCGAAGCCCTCACGCTGCCCGCCGCCCGCCCTGTGCACGCCGGACTCCGTGAGGCGCTGGCGCGTACGGACGTGCTGACCCGGGGGACGCCGGACGAGCTGCTCGCTCTGGACGTCGCCGAGCACCGGCAGTCCGTGGCCCAACTGCTGTCGCGGGCCAGTGAGTTGACGCGGGCCGGGGTGCCGGGGAAGAAGAAGCGGCGGCGGGGCGCGGATCTGATGGGCGCCCGGCTCAAGGGCGCCGACCTGCGCGGGGCCGATCTGCGGGGCGCCTATCTGATCGCCGCCGACCTCACCGGCGCGGATCTGCGGGGTGCGGATCTGATCGGGGCGGATCTGCGGGACGCGGACCTCAGCGACGCGGATCTGACCGGGGCGCTCTTCCTGCTCCAGCCGCAGGTCGACGCGGCGCGGGGGAGTGCGGGGACGCGGCTGCCGGGGTCAGTCGGCAGGCCGGTGCACTGGGCAGCGGGGGGCTGAGGCGGGGGCGGTGCAGGAGGTGGGCTCGGTGTCCTCGCGGGTCCTCGTGTGTTCAGCAACGGTCTTGCCGGGGGCGGCCGTTCGGCGGTCCAGGCCCAGGCGCAGGCCCTCCGGCATCAGGGTCAGGCGTTCGGTGATCCGGAGTCGGTAGGCGGGGTCGGGGCGCAACTCGTAGCGGCGCAGCAGGAGTCCGAGGACGAGGGTCGCCTCGTGCAGCGCGAACTGCCGTCCGATACAGGCGCGTGCGCCTGTGCCCCAGGGCTTGAAGGTGTGCGCCGGCCGCGCGCGGACCGCCGCCGCGTCGAAGCGGTCCGGGTCGAACCGTTCCGCGTCCGGGCCCCACGCCTCGGGATCGCGGTGCACCAGCGAGGTCAGGACGAGCGCCCACGCGCCGCGCCGCATCGGATGCTCCCCGGCGAGCGAGGTGTCCTCCAGCGCCTCCCGCGAGAACGCGGGCGCGGTCGGCCACAGCCGCAGTGTCTCGTCCAACACCCGCCGTACGTAACGGAGTTTGGCGACCTGCTCGTACTGCGGCACCTCGCTGTCCCCCCACACCCGGTCCACCTCCGCGCGGGCGCGGGCGGCGATCTCGGGGTGCAGGGAGAGGTAGTGCAGGGCGAAGGAGAGCGCCCCGGAGGTCGTCTCGTGCCCGGCGACCAGGAAGGTGATGACCTGGCGGCGCACGTTCTCGGCGGACAGCCGCTCACCGGTCTCGGGGTGGGCCGTGTCCAGCATCCGGTCGAGGAGGTCGCCGTCCCCGCCGCCGTCCGCCTTCCGGGCGCGGACGAGGTCGTCGACCGTGTCGTTGAGGAACGCGATGTCGGCCTCGTTGCGCTTGGCCGCGCGCCTCAACAGGGCAGGGAACGGGAGGCCGTTGAGGCGCTGGGCGTAGCTGAGGGTGCCGACCATCGCGGTGACGAAGGGGTGCGGGCGGGACCGCTCGAAGGAGCCGAAGTCGTGGCCGAAACCGGTCCGGGAGATCGTCTCCAGGGTCAGCTTCGTCATGTCCCCGGGCACGTCCACGGTGACTCCCGACGCCGCCGCCCGGTCCCAGCCGGCGGTCAGCCGGGCCGCCACGTCCAGCATCATCGGGTGGTACGCCGCCATCGCCTCCCGGCTGAACCCGGGCGCCAGCACGTCATGCGCGAGCTGCCAGTTGGGCTCGTGGTTGTGCGCCGTGAACAGGCCGTCCCCGGCGACCGGGCGGAGGTTGGCGATGCCGAGCCCGACATGCTTGGCGAACCGCGACTCGTCCGCGAGGTCGGCCGCGAGCCGCGCGCCGCCGACGAACACGAACTCCTTGCCGAACGCCTTGCGCCGGAAGATCGGCCCGAGTTCGGCGCCGAAGCGCATCGTGTCCTGGAGCGGGGTCGCGCGGTTCACGCCGCGCACGTCACCGAGGAGCGGTATCCGGCCCTTCGGGTGCGGTACGCGATGCAGTTCGGGCCAGCCCTGTGCGGCGTCCATGGCGCGATCTCCCTTGATCCTGCGGCACGTTGAGCCTGTTGTACGTGAGTTCAATAGCGGCTTTCAGTCTGATCCGCCTATTGAATCCACGTCAAGTAAAGTGCTGCCATGACCGCCGAACAGGGGGAGCGCGTCCGGCGCCGGCTCAGTACGCGGGAGCGTCGCGAGCAGTTGCTGTCGGTCGGCGCCCGGCTGTTCTCCGAGAGTCCGTACGACGAGGTCTGGATCGAGCGGGTCGCCGAGATCGCCGGGGTCTCACGCGGGCTGCTCTACCACTACTTCCCGACGAAACGGGACTTCTTCGCGGCGGTCGTCGAACGCGAGAGCGCGCGGATGCTGCACCTGACGGCGGCCGTGCCGGGCGTGCCGGTCCGTGAACAGCTCTCCGCCGGGCTCGACGTCTTCCTCGGGTACGTCGAGTCCCACGCCCACAGCTTCCGCGCCTTCCACCGCGCCGACGCCGCCGGCGACCCGGCCGTACGGCGCGTCTATCAGCGGGCGCTCGCCGCGCAGGAGCGGCAGATCCTCGCCGCGCTCGCCGCCGACCCCGAGTTCGGGCCGCTCTTCGGGGAGCGCCCCGAGGTACGGCTCGCGGTGCGCGGGTGGCTCGCGTTCATGACGTCCGTCTCCCTGGAGTGGCTGCGGGGGAGCGAGTTGTCGCGGGATCAGGTGCGGGAGCTGTGCGCGCGGGCGTTGCTCGGCGTCCTGGCGTGAGCCGGCGTCGGCCGGTGTGAGCCGCGCCTCTTGGCGGACCGGTGGCCGGCTGATGGTTGGCGTGCGCCTCGATCTTCGGTAAGTTAGGCAAGGCTTACCTAAGGAGGTCTTCGGATGGGTGACAACCCGAGCTGGACTGCCGCGCCTTCCGCGGCGCAACGCGCCCGGTCGATCCTCGCCACCGCCTGGTCCTGCGGGGTCACCGCGGACGGCGGACGCGAGGAGTTCGTCGGCGCCCACACCGTCACCGACGACGGCCGCGTACTGCTGTGCGTGCCCGACGACAGCGCCCTCGTCACCGCCGCGATCTGCGCCCCGCGCGGCGAGCCCTCCGCGGTGCTGGAGTTCGCCGACGTCGCGCCCGTCCCCGTCCGGGGCCGGATCCGCTCCCGGCTGTGGCTCGCCGGCTGGTTCGCCCCCGAGGACGGCCTCCTCGGCTTCCACGCCACGCGCATCGTACTCAAACAGCCGACCGGCGCCGTCGTCGTGGACCGCGACGAGTTCGCCTCCGCCGCGCCCGACCCCCTCGCCACCGCCGAGGCCGGACTCCTCACCCACCTCGCCGACTCCCACCCCGACGCCGTCGAACGCCTCACCCGGCTGGTCGGCCGCGACAGCCTGCACGGCGCCGTACGCGTCCACCCCCTCGCCGTCGACCGGCACGGGCTGACCCTGCGCATCGAGCGCGCCCGTACGCACGGGGACGTACGACTGGCGTTCCACGCACCGGCCGACGACGTCTCCCAACTGACCGAGCGGATGCACGCGTTGCTGACGCAGGCGAGCACGGCGTCGTGCGGGCGGACGTTGCAGAGGCAGCGGGAGGACGGGTGAGGGGCCTCGCGGCGGGGGCGCCGGGTTCGTGGTGGCGTTCTGTCGAGGGGGCGGGGGTGTGCGCGGGCGGGGTGTGCGCGGGCCTTGGTCAGAGGGGGAGCGCGCAGACCGCCATCGGGGAGGCGTACGGCTCGCCGGTCGGGGTGAGTGCTCCGGTGGCCGGGTCGACCCCGAAGACCGTGACCGTGCCCGATCGCTGGTTCGACGCGAACAGCAGGCGGCCGTCGGGGGAGAGGGAGACATGGCGGGGGAAGTCGCCGCCCACCGCGACCGTGCCGAGCAGCCGCAGCCTCGCGCCGTCCGCCTCCACGCCGTACCTGGCCAGCGTGTTGTCGACCCGGTTCGCGAGATACGCGTACGCCCCGTCCGGCGTCACCGCCAACTGGGCCGGATAGCTGGGGTGTTGCTTCGACCCCGTCGACAGCGGCTCCCCGATCGTCAGCCGGCCCGACTCCGCGTCGTACGCGCACACCGTGACCGTGTCGTCCAACTCGTTCGCCAGGTACGCGTACCCGCCCCCGGGGTGGAACACCAGATGCCGGGGACCCGCCCCTGAACGGGAGCGTGCGCGGGAGACCTCGGTGAGCGTCCCCGCGGTGCCGTCGAGGCGGTACGTGTACACCGTGTCGGTGCCCAGGTCGACCGCCAGGACGTACCTGCCGTCCGGCGTCGTGATGATCTGGTGGGCGTGCGGGCCGTCCTGGCCGGGGCCCGGAGCGGGTGAGTCGTGGGTGATCGACTGGGTACGTTCGCCCAGCTCGCCGCCGCTCCCGATCGGGTGCACGGCGATACTTCCCGAGCCGTAGTCCGCGCTCAGCAGCCACCGCCCGCTGGGATGCACCGACAGATGGCAGGGATGGCGGCCCCCTGTCCCACGGCTCCCCAGCACCTGCCCGTCCGCGATCCGCACGGCGGTCACCGAGCCCTGCTCCCGCTCGTTCACCGCGTACAGCGTCCGCCCGTCCGGATGCACGGCCAGAAACGAGGGGTCCGGAACGCCGGTCACCGTCCCGGTGGTCGTGATCTTCCCGGTCGCCGGGTCGTACGAGGCGAGCCGGATGCCGTCCCCGCCGCCGGCCTGGGAGGTGTAGGTCCCGACGTACAGCGGCCGAGGCCCGGCAGGCACGGGGCTCGGACTGCCGGACACCCTGGGCTGGGGAGCGCGGGAAGGCTCCGTCAGACGCTCGGCAACAGCCTCCTGCCCTTCCCCGGCACACCCCACGACGCCGCCACCGACCACCGCGCCCAACAGCCCGCCGAACCGACGCCTGCTCCACCCGCCACTCATCCCACACCTCGCATCCTCGCCACCACTGCCACCCGCCACCATGACCCGCCGAGGGCCGAGGAGGCAAAACGGGGAGCCGGGGAGGGGCGTTTTCCAGCAGGCCCGGTTCCTCTGCGGTCGGCAGCCCCCCTCCCTCAGCTCACCACTCCCCGTCCTCCACCGCCTTCCCCCGCGCATCCTTCAGCGGCGTGACCTGGCCAGGACCCGGTTCCTGCCAGGCGTCCAGGTCGTCGCCGATCCAGTCGCCCACCGGCTTCACCTCGCCGAGTGTCCCGGTCGGCGGCAGGTCCTCGGCCTGCTCGTCGTAGTAGTCGAACCAGGGGAGCCCGGCCTGCGTGTACGCGGCGCGGTCCACCGGGGACGGGGGAGGGGCCTCGCCGGTGATGCGGCGCCACTCCGGGGGAGTGACGAGGTGGACGAAGAGGCGGGCCGCCGGTGCGGGGGACCAGTCCGTGAGGGGGCGGTCGTCGCGGTACACCTCCTGCCGCATGGCACCGCCGACGCCCAGCCCCATCGCGGCGCCGGGGCGAGGCGCCGAGGCCATCGCGCGCAGCGGACTCGCGGTGGCCGCCTCGGCGGCGAAGGCCGTGGGACCGAACCGCTTCGTGTGCTGGCGCTGCGCCTCCCGCCACACCCGCAGTCGCTCCTCGGTCAGCGTGAACGACTGGAGCTGGACCCCGCCCCAGGTCTCCTCGCCGGTGACCTGCCCCTCGACGGTCGCCCCGAGCCCCAGCGGAACCGCGACGAACTGCCGGACAGTCCCCTCCCCGGAGTTGACGCCGTCGAGCCAGGGCTGACGGGGAAGGACGACGTAGTTCTGCGGATCCCGGGAGAGCCGGTCACTCCACGGCCTCCCCGAGACCGCGCACACCTTCCCCACCCCCACCTGAAGCGCCGCAGGCTCCCGCGTCCCCGTGAAGTTCAGCCACATCGCCTCCCGGAGATACATCGGCAGCATGACCCCACCCCGCGCGAGCCAGTGCGCAGGAGCCGTCTCGGGATAGTCGCCGATCCGCCGCACCGGAAACTCCCCGAGCCCCGGCGGCAACGGATGCGTCCCCGTCTCGGGCAGCCGCAGCGTCCGCATGAACCGCACGGCCACCCCGCCCGGCATCCGCAGCACGTCCCCGTCGATCCGGACCTTCGCCTCCGCCATGACCTCGCTCCTTCCACCGTCGTCCCGCACCATCCGCTGCTGCCCGGTGAACGCCCGGCCCTCCCCACCCAGTTCCCCACCCCCACTCGATCACCCGTAAGGAGGAACCGTCCGGCGCCGGGTACGGCACGGCAGTTCAGACCGCCAGCTTGTCCAGGAACGCCGCCAGCAGCCCCGTCGTACGGGCGATCTGTTCCTCCACGGTCAGGCTCTCCTCGAAGCGGCTGCCCGAGTCGGGGAGTCTGCGGCCCCGGATGTAGAGGGAACAGGCGAGGTCCGTGCACATGTAGACGCCGACGGAGTTGCCGTCGCGGCCGGCCGGGCCGGCCTTGCGGGCGGTCATCAGGGAGACGCCGCCGCCCCGGTGGGTCGTCAGGCAGAGGGAGCACATGCTGCGGTGCAGGAAGCCGCGCCGGGAGGACGGGAAGCGGAGGGTGATGCCGGTCAGGCGGCCCGCGTGCTCGGTGACGAGGTAGCTGCGGTCGGGCGCCCCGGGGTCGCGCCAGCCGAGGAAGTCGAGGTCGTCCCAGGGGCGTGTCTCCAGGTCACGCGGGACCGCGAGCCGTTTGGCCTCCCCTTTTGAACAGTTCACGAAGGAGTTGCGGATCTCCGGCTCGGTGAGCGCGCGCACGGTTAGCCTCCAGAGGTCGAGAATCTCAAACCTAGTATCCCTAGGTTTGGGCCTAGAGTAAGCAGTCAACCTGAGGAGGAGCCAGTGGATTTCGCGTCCCCGCGCGCGCGTGCCGCAGTCGCCCATGTCACCACCCGCGCGTACGGGCCCGCCGTCCCGCCGAACCTGCGGATCACCCTGAACTTCCACCCCGACCGCGCGGCCGGCGGGGAATCGATTCTGCGGGCGCTCGCGCGGGACGGCGCCTACCACTCCCAGTTCGTCACCGGCACCAGCAACGGCGGCCTCACCGCGCACCCCGGCGGCGACCGCTGGCGCTGGGAGAGCCGCATCTTCGGCGGCGCGTACGACGACGCCGCACCGCACGAACGGCCCGTCTACGGCGCGCTCGACTTCCGCCGCCAGGTCGTCGGCGCCGCCCCGCGCTTCGGCTCCGCGCACTTCCGCCTCACCGCCGAGACCCTCGCCCGCGCCACGTTCTGCTACCCCGACAGCGCCGCCGAACCGACCGATTTCGGTGTCGCCGCGTCGTCCTCGCTGACCGCCCTCGCCGCAGCCGACGAACAGGACGCCCTCAACGACTACATCGAGACCCAGGTGCACGGCGGAGTCGACCTCGCGAGAGACGTCGAAGCGGTCGTCCTGGACGCCTGCTACCGAGGTACGCCGGTCGAGGCCGAGGCATGCCTCCTCCCGGTCCGAGTCGAATGGCACCCCGGCTACCACCTCACCGTCCCCGAACTCCATGCCCACGCGGACTACCGGGGCGCCGAGTACGCCGCCCTGGGCGAGGAGATCGCCGACGACGGCCACATCGACCCCCGCGTGATCGGCGACGCGGCACGCACGGGCCGCTACGAACTCCAGGACCTCAAGATGATCTGGCACACGCTGGCCCGCTTCGGAGCACCGGAGGGAGCGGGCACGGCGCGAACCCCGCCCCCTCACCCCCTCCCCTCCGGCGGCCACACCCCCGCCGCGAGCACCCCCTCCGCATAAGCCCGGGCCACCAGCTCCGTACGGTTCGCCGCCCTCCACCGCGCCGACAGCCGCCGCAGGTGATAGCTCACCCCGTCCGCGGTGAGCCCCGTCTCCCGTGCCGCCCGAGCCGTGGTCGCGCCCCCGGCGAGGAGCGCGAGGATACGGGCCTCGACGGGGGTGACGGCGTCGGAGGGCGGCGGGCACGTGGCGGGCTCCTCGTCGAGGATCCGCAGCATGACCAGCAGCGCCGGGGTCTTGCCGACGCTGTCGCTGACGGGGTCGGCGGTGAGTTCGCCGTGCCGGACCCGCCCGCCGGGCGCGTCCCACCGTACGGACACCTGGTAGCGGGACCGGTGCCGCAGCCGCAGCGCCTGCGCGATCCGCTCGACCTGTTCCGCCTCGACGGGCCGGAACAGGTCCAGGACGTCCCGCCCCTTGAGCCGCCCCGGCGTCGCCCCGAACTCGGCGGCCATCGCGGGATTCGCGAGCAGCACGGCCCCGTACACGTCGCACACGGCGACCGGGACGGACACCCGGTCGAAGAGGGTCAGGGCCCGGTTGCGCCAGACGACGGCCTCGTCCGCCGTCATCCGGCACCGGCCACGCGGGGTTCTCGCATACGGCGACCCTACCGACCTGCGTGGACGGGGTGCGCGGCCTGCCAGGCGAGGCGGCTGTCGGCGGCCTCGCCGATGCGGGTGAGGGTCTCGTCGAGGCGCAGGAAGACCTCCCAGACGGGCCGCCCGCAGGCCCGGGAGAGCTCGGCGACGACGAGGTCCTCCAGGTCGGTGACGCGCTTGTTCTTCCAGATCTTGTCGGCGAGGCTCACGAGCAGATCCTCGGGACCGGCCTCGGGCGACTGCCAGGCCGCGTGCGTGCCGGCGAACCGGGCGAGTCCGGCGGGGACCCGGCGCGCGAGCAGCAACTCCCGCCCCGCCTCCTCGTGCAGGGACCCAGGGCCGGACAACTCGGCGGGGTGCACGGCCTTGCCGATGTCGTGCGTCGCCGCCCCGAACAGCACGGCCTCCCGGTCCACAGCGAGCCCGAACTCTCCGACGGTGTCGAGGAGTTGGGCGGCGACGTCGTGCACGGCCCGCAGGGGCAGCGGCAGGAGCGGGGGGTCGGTGGTCTCGTCGAGGGCGATCGCGGAGACAGACATCCGACCAGCCTAACCAGGAGGGCCAAAGCCGCTGCGCACAAGGGCTATTGCGAAGTCTTGACTGCACGATCGTGTAGTCCTCGCGCCGGGTCGCCCTCCGCCCGTGCACAACGCTGGACGACGTACCCGCCGCCCAGCGAGAGGAAGCCGAGCGCCATGTCCCCCACCGCGCCGCACCCGGAACTCACGTCCGTCCCCGTCGCCGACATCAGCGCCACCGGACCCGGCCGCACGCCGGTCCAGCAGGTGATGGACCTGATGCGGGAGCAAGGGCCGGTCCTGGTCAGGCGGTTGCACGGGCGGGACACCCTGTTCGTCGCGGACCTGGACCTGGTGAGCGACCTCGCGGACGAGACCCGCTTCGCCAAGCACGTCGGCCCCGCCCTGGAGAACGTACGGGAGTTCGCCGCCGACGGCCTGTTCACCGCGTACAACGACGAGCCCAACTGGGCGAAGGCGCACGACATCCTGATGCCCGCGTTCGCGCTCGGCTCGATGCGCACCTACCACCCCGTGATGCTGAAGGTGGCCCGCCGCCTGATCGACGCGTGGGACGGCGCGGCCGGTGCCGGACAGTCGGTGAACGTGCCGGACGACATGACCCGGATGACCCTCGACACCATCGGACTCGCCGGATTCGCCTACGACTTCGGCTCTTTCGAGCGCGCCGAACCCCACCCCTTCGTCGAGTCGATGGTCCGCTGCCTGGAGTGGAGCATGACCCGCCTCGCCCGCGTCCCCGGCACCGACCACGCGACGGCCGACCAGGTGTTCCGCGACGACTCCGCCTACCTCGCCCAGGTCGTCGACGACGTCATCGCCGCCCGCACCGGCACCGACCAGTCGGCCGCCACCGACCTCCTCGGCCTCATGCTGAGCGCCGCCCACCCGGCGGACGGCACCACCCTCGACCACGCCAACATCCGCAACCAGGTCATCACGTTCCTCATCGCCGGACACGAAACCACCTCCGGCGCCATGTCGTTCGCCCTCTACTACCTCGCCAAGCACCCCGAAGTCCTGCGCCTGGTACGACGCGAGGTCGACGCCCTGTGGGGTGACCAGGCAGACCCGGAACCGACGTACGACGAGGTCGGCAGGCTCACCTATACGCGCCAAGTCCTCAACGAGGCCCTGCGGTTGTGGCCCACGGCAGCCGCGTTCAGCCGGCACGCCCTTCAGGACACCCTCCTCGGCGGACGCGTCCCGCTGCGCGCCGGACAGGCCGTGACCATCCTCGCGCCGATGCTGCACCGGCAGCCCGTGTGGGGCGACAACCCCGACCTGTTCGACCCCGAACGCTTCACCCCCGAGGCGGAGGCGGCCCGCTCACCGCACGCCTTCAAACCGTTCGGGACCGGTGAACGCGCCTGCATAGGACGGCAGTTCGCGCTCCATGAGGCGACGATGCTCCTCGCGATGCTCGTCCACCGCTACCGCCTCCACGACCACGCCGGCTACCGCCTCACGATCAAGGAGACCCTCACCCTCAAGCCCGACGGCTTCACCCTGACCCTCACCCCGCGCACCCCCGCCGACCGAACTCACGCCCCCCTCCCGGGAGTCACGGCCCCCGAACCCGCCCGCACGGACACCGTCACCCTCCCGGCCCGCGTCCTCCCCGGTACCGAAGCGCTCTTCCTGCACGGCAGCAACTACGGCACCTGCCGCGACTTCGCCGCCGGGCTCGCCGACGAGGCGGGCGACATCGGCTGTACGACGCGGACGGCACCCCTCGACGCGTACGCCGGCGGCCTGCCCACCGACCGCCCCGTCGTCATCGCCGCCGCCTCCTACAACGGCCGCCCCACCGACGACGCCACCGCCTTCGCCGCCTGGCTGGAGGAGGACCACGACCTCACGGGCGTCACCTACGCCGTCCTCGGCGTCGGCGACCGCAACTGGGCCGCCACCTACCAGCACGTCCCGACCCGCATCGACGACCGCCTCGCCGAACTCGGCGCGACCCGCCTCACCGCCCGCACGGCCGTCGACGCCTCCGGCGATCTCACGGGCGCCGTACGGGAGTTCACCCGCACCCTGCGCACCGCACTCCTTGAGCGCTACGGCGACCCCGAGGCGACCCCCGCCGACGCGCGGACGCCGGAGGCCCCCGAGCACGCCTACGCCGTCCGCGTCCTGAACGGCGGCCCCCTCGGCGCCCTCGCCGAACGCCACGGCCTCGTCCCCATGACCGTCACCGAGGCCCACGACCTCACCGACCCCGACCACCCGCGCCGCAAGTGCTTCCTGCGCGTCGCCCTCCCCGAGGGCACCACGTACCGCACGGCCGACCACCTCACCGTCCTGCCCGCCAACTCCCCGGCGCTGGTGGACCGTACGCTCACCGCCCTCGGCCTCGACCCGGACACCCTCCTGGACGTCCGCCCCACCGGCCGCGACGGACTCGCCGTCGACCGCCCGGTGACGGCACGTCAACTCCTCACCCATCACGTCGAGTTGCAGGACCGCCCGACCGCCGCCCAGCGCGCCGCGCTCGCCGCCGCCAACCCCTGCCCGCCCGAACGAGCCGCCCTCGTCGCCCTCACCGAGGACGACCCGCGCACCCTGCTCGAACTGATCGAGGCGAACCCGGCGCTGCGCGGAGCCCTCGACTGGGCCCAACTCCTCGATCTGCTCACGCCGTTGCGCCCCCGCCACTACTCCATCTCCTCCTCGCCCCAGGCCGACCCCGGCCACGTCGACCTGATGGTCTCCCTCCTCGACGCCCCCGCCCGCTCCGGCAACGGCCGCTACCGGGGCACCGGTTCGGGCCACCTCGCGGGCCTCGCGCCCGGCGACACCGTGTACGCCCGCATCCAGCCCTGCCGCGAGGCGTTCCGCATCGACCACACCACGCCCGTCATCATGGTCGCCGCCGGCACCGGCCTCGCCCCCTTCCGCGGCGCGATCACCGACCGCGTCCACGCGACCGGCGAACTCCCGCCCGCCCTCTGCTACTTCGGCTGCGACGCCCCCGACGCCGACTACCTGCACGCCGAGGAACTCGCCGCCGCCGACGCCGCCGGAGCCATCTCGATCCGGCCCGCCTTCAGCGCCGGACCCGACGGCGGGTTCGTCCAGCACCGGATCGCCGCCGAGGGCGAGGAGGTCTGGAAGCTGCTGACCGAAGGCGCCCGGGTCTACGTCTGCGGCGACGGCTCCCGCATGGCCCCCGGCGTACGCGACGCGTTCCGCACGCTGTACCGGGACCACACGCCGGACGCCGACGGGACGGCGGCCGAGACCTGGCTCGACGAGCTGATGGCGAACGGGCGTTACGTCGAGGACGTGTACGCGGCGGGCTGACCGACACGCGTGAGGCGCCGACTTCGGGGAAGCCGGCGCCTCACAACCGACGGTTCAGCCCGCGAACGCGTTCACACCCGTCCGCTCAGCCGACAGCGCCCACAGCCGCTCCGCCTGCTCCGCGTCCGCCGCCCACGGAGCGACACCGGAGGTCACCGCCCCGGACGCGATGTCCTCGGCGGACACCGCCTCCGACACCTCGCAGTCCTCCAGATAGACCCCGCCGAGACCGTCGAGCTGCGTCGACGTCGCCGCCCACACCTGCGTCGCCGCGCCCTGCTCGGGCGTCTTGAACAGCTCAGGCATCGCCACCTCGCCGTTCTCGTCGATCCAGCCGCGCTCGACCATCTCCTCCTTGGCCAGGTGACGCTGGAGGGGAGTGAGGATGCCGCCCGGGTGCAGGGAGAACGCGCGGACGCCCGCGTCGCGTCCCAGGCGGTCGAGGTGGAGGGCGAACAGGGCGTTCGCGGTCTTCGCCTGGCCGTACGCCTGCCACTTGTCGTAGCCCTGCCGCCAGTCCACGTCGTCCCAGCGGATGCCGGAGAAGTGGTGACCGCGCGAGGAGACGGACACGACCCGCGCGCCGCCCGGCTCGATCGCCGGCCACAGCCGGTTGACCAGCGCGAAGTGACCGAGGTGGTTCGTGGCGAACTGGGTCTCCCAGCCGGGACCCACCCGCGTCTCCGGGCAGGCCATGATCCCGGCGTTGTCGATCACGTGGTCCAGCGTGCGCCCCGACGCGAGGAACCGCTCCGCGAACGCCCGCACGCTCTCCAGATCACCGAGATCCAGCTCGTCGACCTCGACCCCGGCGATCCCCCGGAGCGCCTCGCGCGCCACGTCCACCCGCCGGGCCGGTACGACCACCCGCGCGCCCGCCTTGGCCAGCGCCCGCGTCGTCTCCAGCCCGAGCCCCGAATAGCCCCCAGTCACCAGGGCCAGGGTGCCGGTGAGGTCACGCCCCGCGAGTACGTCGTCGGCGGTGCTCCGGGCGCCGAAACCCGAACCGATCTTGACTTGAGGAGTGTCGCTGTTGCTCATGACCACGACCGTACGAATTGAAGTGCTCTCGAAGTCAAACGCGGGCGTCCACCCAGCCCATCAGCCGTTCGTACGACCACGTCGTCACCACCCGCTCCGCCGGAACCCCGCACTCCTCCGCCCGCGCGCACCCCAGCACCTGCCAGTCGAGCTGCCCCGGCGCGTGCGCGTCCGTGTCCACCGAGAACAGCACCCCCGCGTCCACGGCCTGCCGCAGCAGCCGCCGAGGCGGGTCCAGGCGTTCCGGACGGCTGTTGATCTCCACCGCCGTCCCGGAATCCGCGCACGCCGCGAACACCGCCGCCGCGTCGAACTCCGACTCCGGCCGCGCCTTCCCCGCGATCAGGCGGCCCGTGCAGTGGCCGAGGATGTCGGCGTGCGGGTTGCGGACGGCGGCCACCATCCGGCGGGTCATCGAGCGGGCGTCCATCCGCAGCTTGGAGTGCACCGACACGACGACCACGTCCAGGCGGGCCAGCAGCTCCGGGTCCTGGTCGAGGGAGCCGTCGTCGAGGATGTCGCACTCGATGCCGGTGAGCAGGCGGAACGGGGCCCACGTCGCGTTCAGCTCCGCGACCAGGTCGAGCTGGGCGCGCAGGCGGTCCGCCGTGAGACCCCGGGCCACCGTCAGGCGCGGCGAGTGGTCCGTCAGCACCGCCCACTCATGGCCCAGCGCCGCCGCCGTACGGGCCATCTCCTCGATCGGGCTGCCACCGTCCGACCAGTCGGAGTGCAGGTGGCAGTCCCCCTTCAGCAGGGCCCGCAGCCGCGCGCCGCCCTCCGGGGGAGGGGGCTGCTCGGCCTCGACACGCTCCAGGTACGCCGGGGTACGCCCCGCCAGGGCCTCCCGCACCACCTGCGCCGTCTTCGGGCCGACCCCCTTGAGCGACTCCAGCGTCCCCGCCGCCGCCCGCTCCGCGACCTCCGCCTCCGGCAGCGCGGCCAGCACCCGGGCCGCCGTACGGAACGCCTTCACGCGGTACGGCGGGGCGAGGGAACGCTCCAGCAGGAACGCGATCCGCTCCAGGGCCTCTACGGGGAGCATGCCACCAGGGTTGCGCAGGAGCGGCCAGGGCGCCCGCCGGGCGTCGGGTAGCGGTCGGCCGGAGTCGCTCTACCCTCGATTACATGACCGAGATAGCGAGCCCCTACATCTCCCACCCGCGGGTCATGGTGCTCGGGGTCCAGCCGGGCACACCCCCGTTCCGCATCATGGAGATCGACGGCCGAGTCGTCGGCTCCGCCCACGCCGTCACCGAGGTCCTCGACACCGCGGCCCTCTATGGCATCACCATCCACGACCTCGACGACCCGGACATGATCCGCTGGGTCGGCGGCGACCGGTACACGTGGAGGCCCCGCTAGCCGCGCCGGGCGTGCACTGCGCGTCCCAGGCGTCGGCCCAGGAGCAGGTAGCCGATCAGGGCGCCGGTCGTGTTGAGGATGACGTCGTCGATGTCGAAGGCGCGTCCCGTGACCAGCGCGCCCTGGGCGAACTCCACCGCGAGCATCACCAGGGCCGTCAGCAGCAGCACCTTCACGAAGCCGCGCGCCCTCGGCGCGATCACCGGGACGAGGATCCCGAAGGGCACGCCGAGCAGGATGTTGCCGCCGATCTGCCGCACCGCGTCCCGCAGCGCGGGCTGATCCAGGTACGCCCGCACGGAGTGGCCGGGGCGGAGATTTGTGTGGACCAGAGGGACCGAGGCGGGGGAGGGCTCCAGGGTGAGCCGGGCCAGGATCGCCCCGAACCCGATGAACACGGCGAAGCCGACGGCCATCGCGGGGATGCGGAGGTACCAGGGGAGGGGGCGCGGACCTGCGGGGGGACTCTTGGCGGCGGGCTTCTTGGCGGGGGCGGTCTTCTTCGGGGGCACCGATTTCTTCGAGGCGGCCGGCTTCTTCGGGGGCGCCGGTTTCGCGGACGTCCGGGTCCGTACGGCCGTCAGGCGCTTCGCGAGCGCCTTCACCCCTCTTGGACCGGGCTCCGAAGCGGGTGCGGGGGTGGGCGCGGCCTTCGCGGTACGCGGACGTGAGGCGGCACGGGCCATTGCGGTCCTCCAGGCTTCAACTTCCCTGCGTCCTAAGGCTGTTACCCAGGAAACGCCCGGGGATGCCGATCCGCGCACCCCCGGACGCCACCCGGTCACGCGACGTACGAGACGGTGACCTCCTTGAAGCCGAGGGACCGCAGCAGGCCCTTCAGCATGCCGGTCGTGTTGGTCTCCGCGCGGGCCGTCAGCTCGCTGTCCCGCGCGGCCTCGCCGATGTGCCGCACGGCGAGCTTCTGCACCGCCTGCTCGCTGTTGGGGTTGCCGGAGAAGAAGTCCCCGAGCCGGTCCAGCAGGCCGCGCTGCTTCGACACGGCGTACGAACGGTCCGGGTTCAGCGCCGGCGTCGCGAGCCGCGCGTGCGGCAGGCGCAGGGTCGCCGTCGTACGGTCCTTGTCGACCGTGACGTCCTTGTCGCCCACCTTCCCCAGATCCACGTACGCGTCGACCGTGCCCGCCCCCACGTACAGGGTGCGGCTGCCGCGGATCGCGTCGGGCAGGAACTTCGCGTCCTTCTCCAGGTCCACGACGACCTGGAAGTTGCCGGAGGCTCCCTCGTAGCGGCTCATGTCCTGGATCGACTGGAGCAGGGCCGGGCCGGTGCGGTCGGTGGTCTCCGTGCCGAAGAAGTCGCGCAGGCCCGGCAGGAGGCTCAGCCGGATGCCCGCGAACATGACGGCCAGCACCACTACGACCGAGGTGAGCACCTTCGCCCACACCGGCATGCGCTGGGGCAGTCGCTTCGGGGGAGTCGTCACGGTGTCGGGGGGAGTCGTCGTCATGGCGGTCTCCTTCCTGCGGTCCCCGCTCTCGCGGGGTCCCCGTACTGGTGTTCCCTCCCTACGGATTCCCGCCGAACGCCCCTCCGCACCGCCTTGTCGACAACCTGTGACAGCCGCGCGCCCTCCCGAAAGCGATTCGCGGAGATCACCGCAGGTCGGCAACAATCCCTCAGGCAACGCGAGTTCACACAGAGAGGTCCCGCCTTGAGCCCCGACACCCGTACCGCGGTCGGCCAACTCCTGCGCGCCATCGGCGAGGGCGATCCCGACCGCATCGCCTCCCTCTACGCCGAGCAGGTCGACTGGAAGCTCGACTGGCCCGCCGAGGAACACGGGCGTCCCGCCACGCCCTGGATCCGGCACCGCTCCACCCGGGCCGACGTCGCCGAGCACTTCCGGGAGCTGGCCGCGCACCATGTCGTCGAGGAGGCCGACACCCGGATAGAGAACATCCTCGTCGACGGCGCCCACGCGGTCGTCCTCGGAGAGATCCGGCAAACCGCACGGACGACCGGACGCGCCTACCGGGCCCGGTTCGCCCTCCATCTCACCCTGCACGACGGCTTGGTGACCCGGCATCACGTGTACGAGGACAGCCTCGCCGTGGCCCAGGCGTTCGAGGAGGAGAAGGCGCTCGGCGAGCACAAGGCGTGATCCGGCGTGGGCGCCGGTCGCCCGGGCCCTAGGGCGCTTCTGATGGATCTCCGCGGCGTCGCGACGCCCGGCACGCTCCCCCAAGCTCTCCGAGCAGGGGGGACCCCCACTCGCCGCACCGCGCGAAAGCCCCCGTAGCTCCTCCCCCACTCGCGACTTCGCTTGAGCGGGGGGACCCCCATCGAGGACTTCCACACGGCACACCGAGAGCACGCACCGAACGCCGCTCCTTCTCCCACGGATATCCATCAGAAGCGCCCTAGCCACCCGGCCTCACCAAGCCGTGATCGAACGCGAACACCACCGCATGCACCCGGTCCCTCAACCCCAGTTTCTCCAGGACCCGGCCCACATGCGTCTTCACCGTCGCCTCCCCGATGTGCAGCCGGTCCGCGATCTCCGCGTTCGACAGGCCCCGGCCCAGCAGGAGCAGTACGCCGTGTTCCCGCTCCGTCAGCCGCGCCAGCCTCCGCGCGGTCTCCGGTGACGGCTCCACCGGCGTCGCCCTCGCGAACTCCGCGAGCAGGCGCCGGGTCACGGACGGCCCGAGCAGCGCCTCGCCCGCCGCGAGCGTCCTGATCCCCTCGATCAGCGCCTCCGGCGGGCTCCGCTTGAGCAGGAACCCGGCCGCACCCGCCCGCACCGCCGCGAACACGTACTCGTCCAGCTCGAACGTCGTCAGGATCAGCACCTTCGGCGCACCGTCCCCCACCGCCGTGATCGCCCTCGCCGCACCGACACCGTCCAGCACCGGCATCCGTACGTCCATCAACACGACGTCCGGCCTCACCTCCCCGGCCAGCCGCACCGCCTCTCCACCGTCCCGCGCCTCACCCACGACCACGAGATCCGCCTGCGTCTCCAGCATCATCCGCAGACCGGCCCGCATGAGGTCTTCGTCATCGGCGAGGAGTACGCGGATCATGTCGCACCTTTCCAAGGAGGGACCTTCTCTGAGGGGGTCTCGCCTCCGTGCCCAGCACCGAGCCGTCCCCGCCGTCGCCGCGTGGTCGGCACCGGGCCGGTGCCCCGGAACCCCGCCGCCACCGGCACCACCGCAGTCACCCGCCACCCCCGACCTCCCCCCTCCACGACCCCTGCCTCCACCCACCCGCCAAGCCCCGCGACCCTCTCCCGCATGACCCCCAACCCCCGCCCTCCACCGACCACGACACGCGCCGCACCCCTACCCGCACCCGCACCCGCACCCCCGTCATCCGTGACCCGCACCACCACCCTCCCCTCACCCACCCCCACCTCCACGACAACCCGCCCCGCCCCCGCATGCCGAACGGCATTGGTCAGTGACTCCTGCACCACCCTCCCCACCGCCTCCGCGACCGGCAACGGCAGCTCCCGCAGCTCTCCGCCGACGGGAAGGCGCAGGTCCACGGGGATGTCCGCGGGGAGCCGGGCCGCGAGGTTGTGGAGGTCCGCCTCCAGGTCGTACGACTCTGTCAGCAGGCCGAGGACGCGGTCGAGGTCGGTCATCGCGGCGCGGCCGGCCTGCTCGATGCGGGTGAGGGCTTCACGGACGGGCGGGGAACCGTCCGCGAGGGTGAGACGGGCCGCACCCGCGTGGGTGAGCATGACGGTCACGGCGTGGCCGACCGCGTCGTGCAACTCGCGGGCCATCCGGGCGCGTTCCGCGGTCACCGCCCGTTCGCCGTCCCGTGCGCGCAAGGTCTCGGCCACCTCGTCCCGGGCCCGCCCCGCGCGCCCCGCGAGCCAGGCGACGCCGTGCGCCACGGCCGCCGGGACGAACGCGCGGTCGTCCGAGGCGAGCGCGACCAGCACGCCCGCGACCGGAACCGCCGCAAGCTCCAGAGCCCGGCGCGGCGGCCGGGACCGGACGACGAGGGCCAGCGCGAGGGCCGACGCCAGCGACACGTTCGTCACCTCGGCGCCGGACACCACCGCCGCGACCGTCGCACCACCGCCCGCCCACAGCGCCCACCCCGGAGCGAACCGCCGCCCGGCGATGGCCACGAACCACACGACCGCGCACCCCCGCTCGACCGCACTCCCGTCGACCACCGACGCCGTGTGATCCGACGGCCCGATCGCGATCACGGCGGACAGATAGGCGACGACGAGATCGAGCACGACCCACCGAACACCCCGCTCCCCAAGCCGATCCCCTCGCCACCGCCCCCCGAACTCCCGCACAGCATCCGGCACTTGATGCCACCCACGCCCCTGCGCGACACGCTTCCGCCCCCACACCCCCCACCCCACCATCTCCCCCCTCCTTCCCGCCGTCTCCGAATCTCCCCGCCCTCCAAACCCTAAGAACCCCACCCCCGAATCCGCGTCCCCCCACAGAGCTATCCCTCATCCCCCTACGAGAGGACCAGCCCGCCCACCCCGGCGGACGCGCCACCCCACCCCTCAGCCCCACGATCGCCCCATGACGACAACCCAGCTCATCCAGCCGGCCACGCCGACCACCCCCCACCGTTTCCGCACCCTCCGCCGAATCGCCCGCGTCCTCCTCACCCTCCTCGGCATCGTCCTGTCCCCGTTGGCAGCCCTGGCCGCGACCTGGGCCACCGCGACCCTCACCCCGGACCCGTGGCTGTTCACCGCGGCCGGCATGGCCGCGGCGGCGGTGACCTGTGCGCTGCTCGTCCACGCCGGAACCCGCCACCGGACAGCCACCGCGATCGTGACCGCGGCGGTCCTGGCCCTCACCACCCTCGCCGCGTCCCTCACCGTCCTGAAGCCCCTCGACGAAACCCCGCCCACCCCGCACGCCCGCCCCACCGGCTACTGGACCCTGGCCACGGGCTCCCGCCTCGCGTACACCCACCTCCCCGCCCAGGGCACACCCCGCCCGACCCCGGTCATCGTGCTGCACGGCGGCCCCGGCACCCCCGGCGACGGCCCCGACGCGATGGACCGGATCCTCGCCGGACGGGGGTATGACGTGTACGCCTACGACCAGGTGGGCTCAGGCCGCTCCACGCGGCTCGCGGACCCCACGGGGTACACGGTCGCCCGCCAGGTCGCGGACCTGGAGGCCGTACGGGAGCGGATCGGTGCCGAGAAGGTCGTTCTGATGGGCGCCTCCTGGGGTGCGACGCTCGCCGCCGAGTACCTGGCCGCACACCCCGAGCGTGTCGCGCGGATGGTGCTGACCTCGCCGGGTGTGCTGTGGGCACCGGCGTGGGAGGGCCGGGACGAGGGGGACATCTGGGACCTGCTGACTCCGGAACTCCGGCGTCGTATCGACGAGTTGGAGGCGAACCCGCGCCTGGTCGCATGGTCATCGCTGATGGCGGCCGATCCGCGGGCCGCGCACGCGGTGGTCGGGGACGCGGAGATCGACCCGGTGTTCGCGAAACTGCTCACGATCGCGGCGCCCGCGGCGACCTGCCACCCCGAGCGCCCGCTGGAGGACCTCCCGGGTTCGCTGCCCGGTTTCTACGCCAACCAGCTCACCACGGCGGACCAGTTGAAGGTCCCGGACCCGCGCCCCGCGCTGCGCCGGACCGGCGTCCCCGTCCTGGTCGTCCGGGGCGACTGCGACTACAAGAACCCGGGGATCGCGCGCGAGTACGGCGAAGTCCTGCCCGGCGCGACCCTGTTGACGGTCGAGGGCGCGGGGCATCTGGTCGATCTGGAGCAACCGGGGGCGTACCGGCGGGCGGTGACGGACTTCCTGACGGGCTGAGGCGCCGCGCGATGGCCCGTCGACGCCCTGTTCGACGGGCCGGGGAGCGAATAGACAGGAGACAGGCGCCAGTTGACGCCCGGCGCCCCTCAGGGACAGGAGGCCCGCAGTGGCGAAGGCACGGTTCGAACGGACCAAACCGCACGTCAACATCGGCACCATCGGCCATATCGACCACGGCAAGACGACACTGACCGCGGCGATCACGAAGGTGCTGCACGACCGGTTTCCCGACCTGAACCCGTTCACGCCGTTCGACCAGATCGACAAGGCGCCGGAGGAGCGCCAGCGCGGCATCACGATCTCGATCGCGCACGTCGAGTACCAGACTCAGGCCCGGCACTACGCGCACGTGGACTGCCCGGGCCACGCCGACTACATCAAGAACATGATCACGGGCGCGGCGCAGATGGACGGCGCGATCCTGGTCGTCGCGGCGACCGACGGGCCGATGCCGCAGACCAAGGAACACGTGCTGCTGGCACGGCAGGTGGGCGTGCCGTACATCGTCGTCGCGCTGAACAAGGCGGACATGGTGGACGACGAGGAGATCCTCGAACTCGTCGAGCTGGAGGTGCGCGAGTTGCTCACGGAGTACGAGTTCCCGGGGGACGACGTCCCGGTCGTACGGGTGTCGGCGCTGCGCGCGCTGGAGGGTGACCCGCAGTGGTCGAGGTCGGTGCTGGAGCTGCTGGACGCGGTCGACACGGCCGTACCGCAGCCGCAGCGGGACGTCGACAGGCCGTTCCTGATGCCGATCGAGGACGTGTTCACGATCACCGGGCGCGGGACGGTGGTCACCGGGCGGATCGAGCGCGGGACGCTGCGGGTGAACACCGAGGTGGAGATCATCGGGATCCACGAGCAGAAGACGCGGACGACCGTGACGGGCATCGAGATGTTCCGCAAGCTGCTCGACGAGGGCTGGGCGGGGGAGAACGTGGGGCTGCTGCTGCGCGGCGTCAAGCGGGAGGACGTGGAGCGCGGGCAGGTCGTCATCAAGCCGGGGTCGGTGACGCCGCACACGCGGTTCGAGGCGCGGGCGTACATCCTGTCGAAGGACGAGGGCGGGCGGCACACGCCGTTCTTCGACAACTACCGGCCGCAGTTCTACTTCCGGACGACGGACGTCACGGGGGTGGTGACGCTGCCGAAGGGGACCGAGATGGTCATGCCGGGCGACAACACGGGCATGCTGGTGCAGCTCATCCAGCCCGTCGCGATGGAGGAGGGGCTGAAGTTCGCCATCCGGGAGGGCGGGCGGACGGTGGGCGCGGGTCAGGTGACGAGGATCATCGAGTAGCGGGATCGACCGGGCGCGTTCATAAGGTCTCCCCGGGTTTGCCGAGGGCGGCCTCCACGCTCGGCGCGGGCGGCAGGAGCTTGGACAGGCCCGTCGCCCGCAGCACCCGCAGGGTCAGCGGGTGGACGCAGACCAGGCGCAGTTCCCCGTCGCGCTCCAGGGTCCGGGCGCGGGCGCGGTAGAGCAGGCGCAGCCCCGAGCAGTCGAAGAACTCGACGGCGGTGAGGTCGAGGAGCACGCGCGGGGCCTGTCCCGCCACGCGGTCGTCGATGTGCGGCAGGATCTCCATCGCCGCGACGATGTCGATCTCGCCGTGGAACTCCAGCACGACGTACCCCTGTTCCTCACGGATACGCAGGTGAGGGGTGTCGACCAGGGGTTCCTGGGGCACCATGGCATTGCCTCCAGCACGGGCCGGCGGATGGGTTTCTTCGGACGCTGGGGAGCGCTCGGTGGAGCCTGCCTCAGCAAGTTACCCCCGATGGAGTGAATTCCAGCATGTTCGATTGACATATGTCTTCGGAAATGGACCGCTCGGAGTCGGCCACTTCGTGAATCGTTACGACAGCGCCTGCCAGGCCCGGGTCAGCGACTGCCGGAACTGATCGGTCTGACGCTCCGTCAACTCGTTGACCATACGGTCCTCCAGCTCCCGCACGGGCGTCGCGTGCAGCGCGAGCAGCTCCCGTCCCGCGTCGGTCAGCAGGATCCTCAGCTCCCGGCGGCTGTGCGGATTCGGCTCGCGGCGGATCAGGCCCCGGCTCTCCAGGGAGCGCACCAGGTCGGCCATCGACTGCGCGGTCACGAACGAGTCCCGGGCCAACTGGGCGGCGGACAGGCCGTCGTGGCGCTCCAGGACCGTCAGCGCCGTGTACTGCAAGGCGGTGATGCCCGACGGTCTGACCAGCTCGTCCAGCCGGGAGCGGACGGCGAGTTCGAGCTGCTTGACCATGTAGAGAAGTGAGGGGGGTGCGCTTCCGGCCATGGAGCGAGCGTAAACCATTGACAGGAAACCTGTCTGTAAAGAGACTGCGAACCACCAGGAATCCTGTCGGTTCACGACGCGGCGACGGCGCCGCAAGACCCGAGGAGTGGCGATGACCGCCTTCCAGATCGACCCCGGGCAGCTCTTCATCGGGGGCCAGTGGCGGGAATCCGCCGACGGAGCGCGCGCCGAGGTGATCGACCCCTCCAGGGGCCGCACGGTCACCACGGTCGCCGAGGCCGGCCCCGCCGATGTCGACGCCGCCGTACGCGCCGCCCGCGAGGCGTACGAGACCGGACCCTGGGCCCACCTCACCGGCCGCGAACGGGGCCGCATCCTGCTGCGCGTCGCCGAGCTGATTCGGCAAGAGGCCGACACCATCGCCGAGTTGGAGAGCCTCGACGTCGGCAAGCCCATCACGCTGGCCCGCGCCGTGGACGTCACCAACGCCGCCAACGACTACGAGTACTACGCCACCCTCGCCTTCGCCCTCGACGGCTCCGCCCGCGAGACCCAGCACAACGCCCACGCCTACACCCGGCGCGGCCCCCTCGGCGTCGTCGCGGCGATCACGCCGTTCAACTTCCCGCTGATCCTGGCCGGTTCGAAACTCGCGCCCGCACTCGCCGCCGGGAACACGGTCGTTCACAAGCCCGCCGACGAAACCCCCCTCAGCGCCCTCTACATGGCGGGCCTCCTCCAGCGCGCGGGCGTCCCCGACGGCGTCGTCAACGTCGTCACCGGCACCGGACCCATCGCCGGCGAAGCCCTCCTGCGCCACCCCGGCATCGACAAGGTCGCCTTCACCGGGTCCACGCAGATCGGCAGGCACGCCGCCGCCATCGCCGGACAGGCACTGAAACCGGTCACGGTCGAACTGGGCGGAAACGCGCCCCACCTGGTCTTCGAGGACGCCGACCTGGAGAAGGCCGTCGGCGCGATCATCAAGGGATTCGTCTTCAACACCGGCCAGTTCTGCATGGGCGGCCCCCGTCTCCTGGTCGCCCGTTCGGTCTGCGCCACGCTGCTCAACATCCTCGCCGAGGCGGTCCCCGGCATCCCGGTCGGCGACCCGCGCGACCCGGCGACCGTCGTCGGCCCGCTGACGGGGGAGCGGCACCTGCGCAAGGTCGAGGAGTACGTCGACCTCGCCCGCAAGGACGGCGGCCGGATCGTCTGCGGCGGCGAACGCCTCGACCTGGACGGCGGCTACTACTACCGGCCGACCGTCATCGCCGACCTCCCCAACGACTCGCGCGTGATCCAGGAGGAGATCTTCGGCCCCGTCCTCACCGTCCAGCCCTTCGACGACGAGGACGAGGCGGTCGCCCTCGCCAACTCCACGCCCTACGGCCTGGCTTCGGGCATCCAGACCGGCAGCCTCGCCCGCGCCCACCGTGTCGCCGACCGCCTCCAGGCGGGCATCGTCTGGATCAACGACTGGGCGATGCTGGACCCCGCGGTGCCGTTCGGGGGTGTCAAGGACTCGGGGTTCGGGCGGGAGTACGGGCCGGAGGCGCTGGCGTCGTATCTGAAGACGAAGTCGGTGGTCGTGTCGCTGGACTGAGGGAGCCGCCCTCGCCCCGTGAGGCAACGCCGCCCCGTGCGGCAACCCCGCCCCAACCCTCCCTCGACATGCAGGAGTTCACCCCCATGCCCCTCACCACCAGAGCCGCCCTCGTCGAGTCCGGCGGCGCCCCCTTCACCTTCGCGGACGTCACCCTCGCCGACCCGGGCCCGAACGAAGCCGTCGTCCGTGTCGTCGCCGCCGGCCTCTGCCACACCGACCTCGGTGTCGCCTCCGGCGGGCTGCCGTTCCCCCTGCCCGGGGTGCTCGGGCACGAGGGCGCGGGGATCGTCGAGTCCGTCGGCGCCTCCGTCACCTCCGTCGCCCCCGGCGACCACGTCGTCCTCTCCTTCACCTCCTGCGGAACCTGCCGCAACTGCAACGGCGGCCACCCCGCCTACTGCGCCGACTGGCTCCCCCTGAACCTCCTCGGGGGCCGCCGCGCCGACGGCACCGCCACCATCACCCGCGACGGCGAGGAGATCGGCGGCCACTTCTTCGGGCAGTCCTCGTTCGCCGAACGGGCGTTGGTGGACGAGCGCAGTCTCGTCAAGGTCGACCCGGAGGTACCGCTCGCCTCGATCGCCCCGCTGGGCTGCGGAGTCCAGACCGGCGTCGGCGCCGTCTGGAACGTCCTGAAGCCGGAGCCGGGCAGTACGGTCGTCGTCCTCGGCGCCGGTGCCGTCGGACTCTCGGCGGTGATGGCCGCCGCGCTCTCCCCGGCCACCGAGATCGTCGCCGTCGACCGGGTGCCCGAACGGCTCGACCTGGCCCGGGAGTTGGGAGCGACCCGCACCCTCACCGACGTACGCGAAATCACTCAAGCCGACGGGATCGTGGAGACGACCGGCAGTACGGCCGTGCTGCGGGCCGGTGTCGACGCGCTCGCCGCGCGCGGCACTCTCGTCGTCGTGGGGGCGCCGCCCTTCGGGACCGAAGTCGCCCTGGACGTCAACGGGTTGCTCACCGGGAAGCGGGTCGTCGGTCTCACGCTCGGGGACAGCGAGACGCAGAGCCTCGTGCCGACGCTGGTCGGCCTGGTCAAGTCGGGGCGGCTGCCGCTGGAGAAGCTGATCGGGACGTACGGATTCGAGGACATCGGGCAGGCGGTGAAGGACATGACCGAGGGGCGGACCGTCAAGCCGGTGCTGCTCTTCTGAACCAGGCGTCAGCGGCTGGCGTGCAGCGCCACCAGCAACTGCCATATCTGGTCGGCGATCTGACGGGGTGTCCCCTCCAGCAGCCCGTGCAGCCAGTCACCCAGCACCCCCGCGAAGGTCGCCGCCACCGCCGACGCCACCAGCGCGGCGTCGGCGGCCCCCGCCCGCTCCCGCTCGCGCAGGCTGTACGCGCGCAGGTCCCGGTGCAGGACCAGTCCCAGCGGCCCGCCCCCGCCCGGCGTCAACAGCCGCCGGTACAGGGCGAGATGGGGAGTGAGGGAGGCGAAGAACTCCGGCAGCGCGTCCGGCGCGCGGACCGGATCCGGCCGCCCCTGCCAGGAGTGCAGCGCCTCAACCGCCTCCCGGACGACGTCCGCGCACGCGTCGACCGCGAGGTCTTCGAGGTCGGTGTAGTGGACGTAGAACGTGGCCCGCCCGGCACCGGCCCGCCGCACCAGCGCGGCCACGCTCACCTCCTCCAGCGGGCGCTGCGCGCACTCCGCGAGCAGCGCCGCCCGCAGCCTCGCCCGGGTGCGGGCGGCCCGCGGGTCCTCGGGCGCGGCGCGGGTCACTGCGCGATCAGGACGGCGGCCAGGGCGATGGCGCCGGGCAGTGCCTGCGCGAAGATGATGCGCCGGTTCGCGGTCGCCGCGCCGTACACGCCCGCGACGATCACGCAGGACAGGAAGAAGACCTGTGCGCGGAAGCCGGTCGGGTCGTCGGCGATCAGGCCCCAGACCAGGCCCGCGGCGAGGAAGCCGTTGTAGAGGCCCTGGTTGGCCGCGAGCTTCGCGGTCGTCTCGGCCAGCTCCGGGCCGAAGCCGTGGAAGCGGCGGCCCGGCGGCTTCTGCCACAGGAACATCTCCAGCACCAGGATGTAGGCGTGCAGCAGGGCGATGAGCGCCACCAGTACGTTCGCGACCGTTTCCATGACCTTTTCCGGCTCCCTCGACTCAGAACTTCCTGGACACCTGTCCACTATAGCTGGACAGGCGTCCAGGAAGTCACCTGAGGGCATGGGAAAGCCCCGCCGCGACGGGGGAGCGCGGCGGGGCCCGTAGACCGCGTTCCCGGCAGGCGGGCATTCACACCTGCCGGGCCGGGGGTTTCTACGCCTGCGGCTCCAGCACGAACACGGGGATCTCCCGGTCCGTCTTCTCCTGGTACTCCGCGTACGGCGGGTACGCGGCGACCGCCCGCTCCCACCACGCGGCCTTCTCCTCGCCGGTGACCTCACGGGCCGTCATGTCCTGCTTGGCGGGCCCGTCCTGGAGCTCGACCCGCGGATCGGCCGTGACGTTGTGGTACCAGACCGGGTGCGTCGGGGCGCCGCCCTGCGAGGCCACCAGCGCGTACCGGCCCTCGTGCTCCACCCGCATCAGCGGCGTCTTGCGGATCTTGCCGCTCTTCGCACCCCGGGTCGTCACCACGATCACCGGCATCCCGGTGTCCATCAGGGTCGTCCCCTCGGTCCCGCCGGACTTCTCGTACAGCTCCACCTGCTCCCGCACCCACTGCGTCGGGCTCGGCTCGTACTCGCCTTCGAGCGGCATGACAACCATCCTCTTCGTCAAGTCGTACGACGTGCTCACGTGTCGCACCATGGGGAACACACGTGTCCTTCGAAATCATCCTCACAGGCCGCACCGGTCACCGCCCCGTCCGCGGCGCAGTGTTCCGGCCAGATCACCGTCCCCGCGCATCTGGCCGAAGTCGACGTCGCCCATTAGATGCTTGGGGCATCTAATGGAGAGCCGGTACGTCGCAATCCACTTTCTGCGAGGTCTCCATGACACGACCGGCACCCCTCGCCTTCCCTCAGGACCGCACCTGCCCCTACCACCCGCCCACCGCCTACGACACACTCCGCACCGGCCGCCCCCTCACCCGCGCCACCCTCTACGACGGCACCACCACCTGGCTCGTCACCGGCCACACCCTCGCCCGCACCCTCCTCGCCGACCCCCGCCTCTCCTCCGACCGCACCCGCCCCGGGTTCCCCGGCACCAACCCCCGCACCAAGGCGCTGAGCGACCGCCCGATCCCGATCCTCGGCGTCGACGACCCCGAGCACCGCACCCAGCGACGCATGCTCCTCGCCGACTTCACCCTCCGCCGTGCCGAGGCGCTGCGCCCCGCCATCCAGCGGATCGTGGACGACCGCATCGAGGCCCTCCTCGCCCAGGGACCGCCCGCCGACCTCGTCTCCCTGTTCGCGCTGCCCGTGCCCTCGATGGTGATCTGCGCCCTGCTCGGCGTCCCCTACGCCGACCACGAGTTCTTCGAGGAGCAGTCCGGACGCCTCCTGCGCAGCCGCGACGAGGCCGAGGCACGCACCGCCCGCGATCACCTGCGGAACTACCTGGGCGACCTCATCGACCGCAAGCGGGGCGGCCGGCCCGGCGACGGCGTCCTCGACATGCTCGTCCACCGGCGCCTCGAAGACGGCGAACTCGACCGCGAGGACGTCCTCGACATGGCGCTCATCCTCCTCGTCGCCGGCCACGAGACCACCGCCAACATGATCTCCCTCGGCACCTACACCCTCCTCGGCCACCCCGACCGCCTCGCCGAACTCCGCGCCGATCCCGCCCTGTTGCCGGACGCCGTCGAGGAGCTGATGCGGATGCTGTCGATCGTCGACGGCCTCCTGCGCATCGCCCTGGAGGACATCGACATCGACGGCACGACGATCAAGGCAGGCGAAGGCGTCGTCTTCGCCACCTCCGTCGTCAACCGCGACACCACCGCCTACGACGACCCCGACGCCCTCGACTTCCACCGGCCCACCCGCCACCACGTCTCCTTCGGCTTCGGCATCCACCAGTGCCTCGGCCAGAACCTCGCCCGCGCCGAACTGGAGATCGCCCTGCACACCCTCTTCGAACGGCTCCCCGGCCTGCGCCTCGCCGCCCCCGCCGAGTCGATCCCCTTCAAATCCGGCGACACGATCCAGGGGATGCTGGAACTCCCCGTGACCTGGTAGGAGGCTCCGGAGATGCGTATCGACATCGACACGGACGTCTGTATCGGCGCCGGACAGTGCGCCCTCACCGCACCCCAGGTCTTCACCCAGGACGACGACGGCTTCTCGACCCTCACCGACGACCACGCGGACCACCTAGCGGACCCCCTGATCCGCGAGGCGGCCCGCGCCTGCCCGGTCTCCGCGATCACCGTCGGCTAGCGGGACACCCCACGGCCGGGCCCTCCAGCATGCCGCCCGTGTAGAGGGCCTGGCCGCGCGGCATCCAGTACCCCAGCTTCGACACGACCGGCGCGCAGCGTTCCCCGGCAGCCACCTCGACGACCACCGTGGACGGGTTGCCGGGCTGGAGGTCGGTCAGCGCGCAGTCCAGGGCGTACGCGGTCCGCGCCCGCTCCGGATACCGGCCGACCAGCGGGTTCACACACCGCGGGTCGGACGTCGTGAGCGTCGTCCCTTCTGCGCCGATCACCCCGAACCGCCCGCTGCCGTCGCCGAGTTCGCTGTCCCGGGAGACCGTGTACGTCAGGGTCGTCACCGAGCCCTGGGCGAGCGTCCGCCGGTCCACCTCGATCCGGTGCGTCGGCTTCGGTGCGGGCGCGGTGAAGGTCAGCCGCGCGCGGACCGTGCCCGCGAGATCGACGCCGGCGGGCACGGAACGGACCTTGACCGTCGCCGTCACGTCGTACGTCCCCGGCCCGGGGTACGGGGTCGAACCCGGCAGCGTTCCCGAGGCGACCTCGACGCCGTCGCGGCTCGCGGTCCAGGTGCCGGAGGTGAGACACACGGGCCGGACGCCGGGGCGCCGGCAGGTCGCCGGGGCCGACAGGGCGGTGATCGGCGTGCCGGTGCCCGCACAGAGACCGACCCGCGCGAACTGCCCGCCGGGCCCGCGGAGGGTACCGGCCGGGGAGCACAGGGTGGCGGGGGACTCCGGGGAGGCGGGAGCCGCGTACGCCGCCGAAGGCACCGGCGCCCGCCCGGCTCCGTACGCCGCCGGAGCCGTACGTCCCTGCGGGCCCTGCCCCCACGCCGCCGCCCCGCACAGCAACGCCCCCGCCACCAACACCCCGAACCCGACCCGACGTACCCGCACCGCGGCCTCCCGTATCTCTCACCGGCCCGGTGCCGGTCGCCGGACCGAGGATGCGCACGGCGCCGGAGGCCCGCGCCGCTCCCACGCCGGGCCGTCACCTGAAATGCCTTGCGGACCGGCGACGACGCGGACGTACGCTCCCCTGTGTCACCCCCTCCGACGGCAGGAGCAGCAGCGATGCAGTACGTGAAGCTCGGTTCGACCGGCCTGGACGTCTCCCGGATCTGTCTCGGCTGCATGACGTACGGCCTCCCGGACCGCGGCACGCACGAGTGGACCCTCGACGAGGAGGCGTCCCGCCCGCTGATCCGGCAGGCCCTGGACGCCGGGATCAACTTCTTCGACACCGCGAACGTCTACTCCGACGGCACCAGCGAGGAGATCGTCGGCAAGGCCCTCGCCGACTTCGCGGCCCGCGACGAGATCGTCCTCGCCACGAAGGTGCACAACCGGATGCGCCCCGGACCCAACGGCGCCGGCCTCTCCCGCAAGGCGATCCTCACCGAGATCGACCACAGCCTGACCCGCCTCGGCACCGACTACGTCGACCTCTACCAGATCCACCGCTTCGACCCGCACACCCCGGTCGAGGAGACGATGGAGGCCCTGCACGACGTGGTGAAGGCGGGCAAGGCCCGCTACATCGGGGCGAGTTCGATGTACGCGTGGCAGTTCGCGAAGATGCAGCACGCGGCGGAGCGGAACGGCTGGACGCGCTTCGTGTCGATGCAGAACCACTACAACCTCGTCTACCGCGAGGAGGAGCGCGAGATGCTCCCCCTCTGCGCCGACCAGGGCGTGGGCGTCATCCCGTGGAGCCCGCTCGCCCGGGGCCGCCTCACCCGCGACTGGGACGCGGCCACCGGCCGCAGCGCCACCGACGCCTTCGGCGCCACCCTCTACCAGGACGGCGACCGCGCGATCGTCGAGGCCGTGACCCGCATCGCCGAGGCGCGCGGCGTCCCCCGCGCCCGGATCGCGCTGGCCTGGCTCCTCCACCAGGACACGGTCACGGCCCCCATCATCGGCGCGTCCAAGCCGGCCCACCTCGACGACGCGGTCGCGGCCATCGAACTGGAGCTGACCGACAAGGAGTTGGCGGAGCTGGAGCAGCCGTACACCCCGCACCCCATCGCCGGTCACTGACCCCCTAGTGGGGCCCCTGCGCCGCGAACTCCGTGCCGCAGGGCCCCGCCCCCTCGCTCTCGGCCAGCACCACCCGCGCCCCGTCCATCTCGATCGTCCGGTAGTACGCCCCGATCCGCTCCGTCGACCGCCCCACGTAGTGCCCGATGAACGACCGCCGGAACCGGTCGGCCGTCCGGTTCGGCTGCGACCCGTGCACGAGACTGCCGTTGAAGAACAGGACGTCCCCGGGCGCCATGTCGACGGGTACGGCGGACAGGCCCGGCGGCGGCGCGACGTACTCGCGCGCGAACGACACGGACTCGTCGGCCTCCTCCGGGCAGAACAGGTCCAACAGGTGGGTGCCCGGAACGACTTCGAGCCCCCCGTTCTCCCGGTCGATGTCGTCGCAGGCCACCCACGCGGCGACGCACGTCCCCGGCTCGACCCGCAGATAGAAGTTGTCCTGGTGCAGCGCCTGACCCCGCGCCCCCGGCGGCTTGAAGTAGAACATGCTCTGCGCCGCGAGCACCTCCTCGCCGAGCAACTCCTCAAGCACGCCCCGCAGTCGGGCGTCCAGCAGCATGCCCCGGGCGGTCTCGTTGATCTCGTGCGGCTGCATCACCCGCGGGTACGCGTCCAGCGGATCGTCCCCGGCGCGCGGCCGGAAGTGCCCCGGCACCTCCCGCCCCGCCGCCTGCAACGCCGCGAACTCGCCGCGCACGCGCTCGACCTCGTCGTGGGAGAAGAGCCCCCGCACGACCGCGTACCCGTCCTGCCGGAACCGGTCCAGAATGCCTGTGACTGTCATGGCACAGGAAACTAGGCCGGAAATCGCCGAAGGAGGATGCCCGTGCGTGCTGAGGAGTTGACCGAGACTGCTGCGGACCCGTCCCCGCCGCCGGGGCTCGTGGTGGTCGGACGCTTCCATCAGGAGCCGGGGTACGCGGTCAACCGGCCCGCCGGGTCCGACAGCTGGCTGATCCTGTGGACCACGGGAGGCGCGGGCCTGGTGGGGCAGGGGCGTACCGAACTCCCCGTGGCGGCCGGTGACTTCGTCCTCCTCGCGCCGGGTGTCCCGCAGCGGTACGCCGTCCGGCCCGGCGCCCCTTCGTGGCAGTTCTGGTGGGCCCACTGCCAGTTGAGACCGTCGTGGCTGCCCTGGCTCCGCCCGTACGACGCCGGCGACGGCGTCCATACGACCGGACCCGTGCCCCAAGTGCTGCGCGGGCGCGTCGAGTCGGCGTTCCGGCGGATGCTGGACGACGCGCGCTGGACGGGCGGCGAACCGGTCAGGTCGGCCGACGAGGTGGCCGTCGCGCACAGCGCCGTCGCGCGCGAACTCGCCCTGTGCGCACTGGAGGAGGCGGTGCTGCTGGCCGCCGCCTCCTCAAGTCCCGTACCGGCGGGGGCCGATGAGCGGATCCAGCGGGCCCAGACGCTCATCGCCGCCGACCCCGGGGCCCCGCACACGGTCGCCTCCCTCGCCGGAGCCGTCGCGCTGTCACCCTCGCGGTTCGCCCATCTGTTCACCGAGCAGCTCGGGGTCTCACCGATGCGGGCCCTGCGGGAGGCCCGGCTGCGGCACGCCGCGCGGCTCCTGGAGAGCACCGGGCTGACGGCCGAACGGGTCGCGGCGGCCTCGGGGTTCGCGAGCGCGTTCCACTTCAGCCGGGCGTTCCGGGAGCGGTACGGGGTGCCGCCGGGGGAGTACCGGGGTCTCAGGGACGGACGCCGCCGCTGAATCCCGTCCAGCGCAGGTCCTGCGGCAGGTGGCCCATGTCGTTGAAGAGGAGGACCGCCGGGGGCAGGCCGTCCCGGTACTGGATCGTCGTCAGCGCGGTGTTTCCGCAGTTCAGTCCGGACCAGCGGGCCGGCGGCGCGTCCAGGGCGTGGCGCAGGAGCCAGGCGACCTGGAAGGCGTGCGTGACCAGCACCTCGTGGGTCTCCCGTTCGGCGGGGCGCGCGAACCTCTCGATCAGCGCGTCCGCCAGCCGCCGCCCCTCGGCGGCCTCCTCGCCGCCGAACCCGTCGAAGAAACCCGCGTACGCGGGCGGCATGTCCTCCGGGACGTACGGCACATGGTCGGTCAGCTCGGGCGCCTCCCGCACGGGGGCGTCCGGGAGGTGGGTGCCGAGGATCTCGGCGGAGCGCTCCGCGCGGGGGAGGGGCGAGTGCCAGACCGCGTCGACCGGCAGCGCGGACAGGCGCCGGCCGAGTGACTCGACCTGTCGCTGACCGGTCTCGGTGAGGTGCCCGAAGGCGTCGGCTTCGCCGTGCCGGACGACGTGGAGGTGGCGGGTGGGCATGTCAGAGGGCTCCTAGCGTTCGGCGGGCGTCTTCGAGGCGCTGGACGTCGTCACGGGGCGTGTGGTTCCCGGAGACGTCGTCCGCCCAGGCGAGCAGGCGGTGTACGTGGTCGTCGGCGGCGCCGGTGACGACGCGGGGGGTGCCGAGGACGACCTCGCCGGTGGTGCCGTCGAGGGTGACGAGGGTGCCTTCGGGGAGGGGCCGGGCGAGGGTGCTGACCTGGGGCTCGATCTCGGTCTCGGTGAGGTTCTCGGCGTCGGTGCGGCTCTCGGCGTCGGTGCGGCTCTCGGCTTCGGTCATGGCGAAGCCCTGTGCCCCGACCACCGCCGGTTTGCCCAACGCCCGTGCCACCACCGCCGCGTGGCTCGCCGGGCCGCCGCGCTCGGTGACGATCCCGGCTGCCGCCGCGATGCCCCGCAGGTCGTTCGGGGAGGTCTCGGGGCGGACCAGGACGACGGGGAAGTCCCGCGCCATGCGGACCGCCGCCTCCGTCGTCCTCGCGATCCGGCCGACCGCGACGCCCGGACTGGCGCCGACCCCCCGGGCCACTACCTCCTTGGGCCCGGCGATGCGCGGCGTACGGACATGGGCGAGGCCGCGGACCCGGCGCAGCGCCTCGTGCCGGTCGATGACGCCCGCCTCGGCCAGCTCCACGGCCGTACGGACCGCCGCCGCGTTCGTGAACCGGCCCGGTCTGACCTGGAGCAGCCACAACTCGCCGGACTGGAAGGTGAACTCGGTGTAGCAGGCGTCGCGGTAGCGCGCCTCGACCCGGCGCAGGGCGTCGAGCAGCTCCGCCCACAACGCCGGTTCCCGGTCGGCTAGTTCACGCAGGGGGCGGGTCGGGCGCGTACCGGAGACGACGTCCTCGCCCTGCGCGCGGAACAGGACGTCGCCGTACGGGGTGTTCTCGCCGGTGTTCGGATCGCGGCTGAAGGCGACGCCGGTACCGCTGCGGGGGTCGCGGTTGCCGAAGACCATGGCCTGGACGACGACGGCCGTGCCCAGGTCGTGGGGGACGGCGTGGAGGGTGCGGTATGTGTGGGCGCGGGGGGACCGCCAGGAGGCGAAGACGGCTTCCACGGCCCGGGTGAGCTGGGTGGGGGCGTCGTCGGGTACGGGGGCCGATGCCGATGCCGCTTTCGCGTAGCTCGTGAGGAAGCGGTTCCGGGAGTCCCGGGCGAACCCCTCGTCGCCGGTCTCGGCCGCCAGGCCCGCCGTGGCGGCGCTGGTCAGACCGAGGCCGAGCACCGTGTCCATCATCCCCGGCATCGACACCCCCGCCCCGGACCGCACGGACACCGCGAGCGGCCCGCGCGAGCCGCCGAAGACGCGGCCGGTGGCGTGTTCGAGCCCGGCGACCCCCTCGGCCAGCTCCTCGCGCAGCCCGTCCGGGAGCCGCCCCTCGCGCAGGAAGGCCCGGCACGCGTCCGCCGTCACGACGAACGCGGGCGGCACCCGCAGCCCGAGCCGGTGCAGCAGCGCGAGGCCGAGCGCCTTGCCGCCCAACTCGTCCTTCTCCCCGGCGAGTTGTGCCGAGACCGGGCGGACCCACCTCATCGCGGCAGCCCCAGCGTGACGAGCAGATCCTCGTGCAGCTCCGCCCAGATCGTGTGGTACGACGCCGTGCTGTCCGTCACGAACTCCCGTTCACCGCCCACGGCCCGCTCCAGCGCGCCGGTCAGCCGGACCCGGTAGCGGCCGAACCGGGGGAGCGCCGCCGCGAGTTCGTCACCCACGGGGGCGAACCGCCGGTCCAGGTCGACGAACCGGTCGAGGACCCGGGCGTCGTACGCCGGGTCGGTGTGGTCGTTGACGCTCAACGTGCCGTTCTGCGGGCGCAGTTGCCAGGCCGTGCACAGGTCGAGCAGCTCGGGGTTGAGCACCAGGAACTTCTGGAACGCCGCCCGCAGCCTTTGCCGGGCGCCGGACGATTCGAGTTCGGCTGTGACCCGGCGGACGTTCTCCGCGCGGCCCGCTTCCGTGAGGCTCCAGGCGTCGTAGGAGCGGGTCACGAACCCCTCGACACCGAGGTCGATGAGCGCGGACTCGACGTCCGGTTCGGTGAGGCCGGTGAAGGCGCCGATTCGGGTGGGGGTGGCGGCTCCGGCACAGCGGAGGGCGTGCAGGACGGGGAGGGGCATGGGTGGCCTCTTGGATGGTGTGCGTTTTCGGATGACGTCAACATCTGGATGGTCCCGGTATCATGGCACAGCCCGAACCGAAGGGGACACCATGGCGAGACTCACCCGCGCCGAGCAGCAGCAGCGCACCCGCGCCGCCGTACTCACCGCCGCCCGCGCCGAGTTCACCGAGCACGGCTACGCCGAGGCCAAGATCGACCGCATCGCGGAGCGCGCGGACCTCACGCGGGGCGCGGTGTACTCCAACTTCGCGGGGAAGCGGGCGCTGTACCTGGCGGTGCTGGCGGCCGACGCGGAGAGCTCACGCTCGGCTGCCCGACAGCCCCTGAGATCACCGGAGTCGACGGGCGAGGCGCTGGGCGCGTTCGCCCGAGTCTGGCTGGAACGCCTCCCCCTGGCCGGTGACACCCCGGCGAGCGGACACCTCCAGCTCCGCTCGCTGTCGGGGGTCGTCGACACGGAGCCGATGCGGGCAGCCCTGGCCGAACTCCTGCGCCTGGAGGCGCTGTTGCTGGCGCTGTCCCTGGACGCGGAGAGGCCGCCGGTACGGGTGGCGGACCTCGCGCTGACACTGCTGCACGGCGCGGCGGGGCTGGCGGAGAACGCGCCGGGGGCGGGGGACCCGTTCGATGTGGCGCGGGCGGCGGAACACCTGGCGGATCTGCCGCTGGACGCCGACGAACCAGCACCGCACTTGGCGTTCACAGCTCCGGCACGCGAGGTGGGGGATGCCTGGACGCCGCCCACCGGGGCGCGGGACGAGATCACCGGCGAGCCGGTCGACCTGGGGGACGACGGAGTGGTGGTCGTCCTGGGGGCGGGGCGGCTGAGCGCCGTGGGGGAAGCGGCGATGGAGGGAACGACGTTCGTCGTGGTGACCGCAGACCCCGCAGAGACCGGCAGCCTGGTCCGACTACGGATCGCGGACGTTGTGGCGTGCCTGCGCCGAGTGTTCGCCCCCGCGGACCTGCCTCGCATCCGGATTGTTCTGGACGGGGAGGGCGCAATGCTCGATGCGCTCGACACTGCGGCGGTCGATGACCACACGGAGACCGCGGTACGCATCCACAACGGCCGGATCACCCACCGGGCGGAGGGCCACGGGGCGGGACACGCCGTGACCAAAGTAGATACGGTTCGGTAGCTCTTTCCGAGGGGCGCGGGGCTGTATCCGATGTGCGGCTACCGCCGCGTGAGCGCGACCCGCAACCTCTGGCGGCACCTACAGCGGCGCGCTCATCCGCACCTCGTACCCCCCGTCCGCCGTCGGCCCCGCCGTGAACGTCCCGCCCAGCAGCTCCGCCCGCTCCCCGAGCCCGATCAACCCCTGATGCGCCCCCGGCAGCGGCAGGGAGCTGCGCGTCGCCGGTGTGTTCGTGACCGTCACCCCGAACGTCGACGCGTCGTGCCACAACCGGACCGTCGCCCGGGCCCCCGGCGCGTGTTTGCGGACATTCGTCAGCGCCTCCTGCACGGTCCGGTACACCGCCCGCTGGGCCGTCGTGCTCACCTGCCCCGGCAACTCCCCGACCAACTCGGTCTCGATGCCGCTCCCGGAGACCAGCCGCTGGAGATCCGTGAGCGTCGGCTGGGGCGTCAGCTCGGTGGCCCGCCCCCCGGACGCCCGCAACAGCGTGACCATGTGCCGCAGTTCGTCGAGCGTGTCGACACTGAGCGACCGGATGGCCCGCACCCCCTCCCGGAACTCGGGGTCCTTCGCGGCGACTTGCAGGGCCCCGGCCTGCACGGCGATGAGACTCACCTGATGGGAGACGACGTCGTGCATCTCCCGGGCCAACTGGACCCGCTCGCGCGCGAGTACGGCCTGCGAGTGCAGCAACCGCTCGTGCTCCCGGGCCTCCTCGATCTCCACGAGCCGCCGGGCGAGATCGCGCCGGGCCTGGAGGAGCTGCCCGAGCAGGACGGGCGCGACGGCGGTGGCGAGCATGTAGAAGAAGTAGACGACGGTCCACGTACGCTCGTGCTGGGACAGGCTGTCGAGCGGCCAGGGTGTGGCGGACGCGAGGGCGAACAGCACCGCGCACAGCCCGAGCAGCCGCCGGTCGCGGGAGCGCTCGGCGAGGGTGAACAGCGAGGCGAACGGCGCGAACACGATGTCCTGCATGACGGTCGCGGGAATCGTCAGCAGGAACACGGCGAGCGGGAACCGCCGCCGCAGCAGCAGCCCCGAGCAGGCGAGGGCGACGACCGCCAGGGCGAACGGGCTGTCGTCCTCCAGGTTGATCCACATGTCCGCGGCGGCGATGACGACGACCAGGGCGTCGACGACCCGCTCGGACGGCCGGGGCCACCTCATCGGCCCGGCTCGCCGCCACGCGTGTCCAGCAGCCCCGCCCGCTGGGCGAGCAGCGCGGCCTGCACCCGGCTGCCCACGCGCAGCTTCGTGAGGATCGCGCTCACATGGTCCTTGACCGTGCCGGCGCTGAGATGGATCCGCGCCCCGATCTCCGCGTTGGACAGCCCCTCCGCGACCAGCACGAGCACCTCGCGCTCCCGCTCGCTCAGCAGCCCCACCCGCCCGGCGTCCTCGTCGGCCCCGGCGGCGGGCCGCCCGCGCCACACCGCGTACGACGCCTTCGGCGACATCACGACCCCGCCCGCCGCGAGCGTCCGCACCAGCTGCGCGAGCTGATCCGGCTCGGTGTCCTTCAGCAGGAACCCCGCCGCGCCGGACTTGAGGGCGGTCACCACGTAGTCGTCCGCGTCGAACGTCGTCAGCATCGCCACGACCGGCGGCTCGGGCAGCGCCCGCACCTGGCCGAGGACGGTCAGGCCGTCCACGTCCGGCATCCGGATGTCCAGCAGCACCACGTCGGGCCGCTCGCGCCGGACCGTCGCCACCGCCTCCGCGCCGGTCGCCGTCGCCACGACCTCGATGTCCTCGGCCGCGTTGAGGATGAGCCGGAAACCGGACCGCACCAGGGCCTCGTCGTCCACCACCATGACACGGATCACGTGCGTCCCGCCTCGTCGTTCTGGGTTGTGATCGTCGCCGATCGACTGAACCGTCACAGCCGACCGTAGAGGGCGAAACGCCTCGTCGCAGAGGGTACGGGACACAGTCCCGCCGGTCGGGGGGAGAGGACCAGCCGCCCGGGGGGTCCGGCGGGGCGCCCCCGCCCGGCGGGGGTGGACCCGCCGACCGGCGGGGGGTGTCCGGACGACTGCCGGATACTGCCGCGGCCCTGCGCGCAACAGCCTGAAGGCATGACCCAGAACGCAGACCGCACGACACTCACGGACCGGGCCGCCGAACCGGCTCCCGGGTGGGCCGAGCAGCCCGCGCGCCCCTCCACCGGCCGCCTGATCGGCGTGGACCTCGCGCGCGGCCTCGCCGTCTTCGGCATGTACGCCGCCCACGTCGGCCCCGACCCCGCCCAGGGCGGTTTCGTCGGCCACCTGATGGAGCTGGCGCACGGCAGGGCCTCCGCGCTGTTCGCGTTCCTGGCCGGCTTCTCGATCATGCTGATCACCGGCCGGCGCACCCCGAAGACCGGCCGGGCCGGACGCCAGGCGGTCGCCAAGGTCGTCATCCGGGCCGTGATCCTGCTGGTCCTGGGCACGCTGCTGACGATGAGCGGCACCCCCGTCGAGGTCATCCTCGCCTTCTACGGCCTGTACTTCCTGCTCGTCCTCCCGCTGTACCGGCTGCGCGCCCTGCCCCTGGCGATCATCGCCGCGGCCGGCGCCCTGGTCCTGCCGCAGGTCCTCTACGTCGTCCAGCACATCCTGGTCAACCACGAGCCCGGCGCCCTGCTGACCTGGCCCGCCGATACCGGCGGCGTCGTCTCCCTGCTGTTCTCCGGCAGCTACCCGGCGCTGACCTGGATCCCGTTCGTCATCGCCGGGATGGCCGTGGCCCGCCTCGACCTGGCCGCCGCCGTCGTCCGCACCCGCCTCGCCCTCACCGGCGCCGCGCTCGCCGTCCTCGGCTACGGCGGCTCCTGGCTCGCCCTGCACCTCGTCCCCGGCGCGCTGACGCGGCTGGGCGAGAGCGGCTGGGGCGACTGGGCGAAGGGCGGCTCGGGCTCGGGTATGGGCTCGGGCGGCTTCGGCGGGGGTACCGGTGGCTCGGCGGCGTCCGCCTGGTGGTCGGACACCTGGGGCTACCCGACCGGCGACACCCCCTACGGGCTGCTGGTCGCCTCCCCGCACAGCGAGACCACCCTGTCGGTCCTCGGCAACACCGGGGTCGCGCTCCTCGTCCTGATCGGCTGCCTCGCCGCCGTCGACGCCTTCCCCCGCTTCCACCGGCTCGTCAAGCCCGTCATCGCCGTCGGCTCGATGTCCCTGACCGCGTACCTCTTCCACATCGCCGGCATCCACGTCCTCGGCATCGAGGAACTGCCCGGCTCGCCGCTGCACGTCCTGCTCGGATTCCTCGTCGCCGTCACCGTGTTCGCCGCCGTGTGGGCCCGGTTCTTCCGGCGCGGCCCCCTGGAGTGGCTCCTCGGCAAGGCCACCAAGCCCGCCGAACTCGTCCGCTGACCCCCGCCCCCACGACCCTCCCGGAGGCCGCTCATGCTGCTCAACCCGCTGACCAAGCCCAAGCAACCGACCCCCCTGCGCGGCACCCTCGTCATCGCGACCCTCGCGACGAGCGTCGCCGCCGTCGGGCTCGCCTTCGCCGCCGCCACCCGCTCCGAGGCCCGGCCCGCCGACGAGGAGACGAAGAGCCTCGGCCAGCTCTACGCCGCCGCCAAGGCCGAGGGCGGCAGGCTCGTCGTCTACGCGGGCGGTGACTGGAAGGACCAGCAGGACGACACGAAGAAGGCGTTCGAGCAGCGCTTCCCCGGGGTCACGGTCGACATGGTCGTCGACTACAGCAAGTACCACGACGCCCGCATCGACCACCAGATCGCGACGAAGAGCCTCGTCCCCGACGTCGTCCAGCTCCAGACGCTCCAGGACTTCGACCGGTGGAAGCGGCAAGGCGTCCTGCTGCCCTACAAGCCCGCCGGGTTCGACCAGGTGCACGCCGGGTTCAAGGACCCCGACGGCGCCTGGGTCGCCACCGACGTGTTCGCCTTCGGCGCCGCCTACAACCAGCGGGCCGTCGGCGGGGACGCGCCCCGCAGCGTCCGCGACCTCGCCGGTGCCCGCTGGAAGGGCAAGGTCGCCTCCGCCTATCCGAACGACGACGACGCCACCCTCTTCCTCTACAGCCGGTACGTGAAGGCGTACGGCTGGGAGTGGCTCGACGGCATGGCCCGCAACACCGAGTTCCTGCGCGGCTCCGACTCGGCCGGCACGCTCATGGCCGAGGGCAAGAAGGCCATCGGCCTCGGCGGCTGGGTCACCCCCGGCGCCGAGGGCAGCATGCTCCCGAACACGCCCGACCCGTTCGTCGCCTGGGGCCAGCGCGAGGCGATCCTCAAGACGGCCCGCCACCCCGCCGCCGCCAAGCTGTTCCTCAACTGGCAGCTCTCCAAGGAGCGCCAGACCAGCGACGCCTGGTCCGTCCGCACCGACGTCGCTCCGCCGACCGGCCTGAAGCCCGTCTGGCAGTACAAGAACGCGAACCTCGACGCCTTCCCCGCCTTCATGGCCGACCGCACCGCCGCCGAACGCCTCCGCCAACAGGTCACCCTCTACATCGGCGAGGTCCAGGGCGCCCCCACCCCCGGCCACCTCGGCACCCACCCGGGCCGCTGACCGAACCGCGACCTCGCGACCGCCAGGGGTGGGCCGGGTCCGCACCTCGGCTGCCAGCCCCGTCAGTTCCCTGCTCCTGGCCGGGGCCGGGGCCGCGGTCGGGGCTGGGGTCGGGGCCGACCGGGCGCTCCCGCCGGCTGCTGCTCCTGCCGATACCCCCACCTGCCCCGGGCCGTCGGCCCCGCCAGATCCCTGGCCCCGCTCCGGGCCGTCTCGGCTCTCACCCGGGCCGTCGGCCTGCCGGAACTCTGGCCCTGCTCCGGGCCGCCTCGGCCCCAACCCGGGCCGTCGGCCCCGCCGGATCCCTGGCCCCGCTCCGGGCCCTCTCGGCCCCCACCCCGGCCGTCGGCCTCATCGCACCCCCGCCCCCGACCCCAGTCCGAGCCCCCGGCGCCATTCCGGCCGGGGCCCGGACTGGGCCAGTACCGCCGCGCATCGGCGGTCCGCCGCGCAGGCCCGTCCCGGATCCGTCGCCGGCAGCAGCGTGTTCGCGGTGAACGTCAGCTCGTGCGGGTCCCCGCAGCCCTCCTCCGGGTTCGCCGGGTCGGCGGGGGGCCAGGCGCCGGGGTAGGGGCGCCGTGCCACCCAGTCGGGGACCGCGTCGTCCCAGAAGTTGCCCTGGTAGCGCACGTTGCGTACGGGCCGCCCGCCCCACTCCTCGCTGCACCCGCCGATCGACGCGACGTAGTCGTACACGGCGTTGTCGGCCACGGTCACCCAGTTCGTGCTGTCGTCGGTGTAGATCCCCACGTTCCACACCCCGTACCGGCTCCCGGTCACCGCGTTCCCGCTGATCACCGCCCCGTCCGCGAAGGACCGGCCCTGCTCGCCCCGGAGATAGATACCGCCCCCGTCGACCAGTACCTGGTTGGTCGCGAAGACACGGTTGCCGATGATCCGGTTGCCCCGCATGATCCCGCGCAGATCGTCGGCGGGCCCGGAGAGGATGCCGGTGTAGGGCACATGGTCGACCTGGTTGTGCGCGAGGGTCGTCCCCCGGGTCGCCGAGTCCCAGATCGCGGAGGACGCGCGGTACTCCCGGCCGGTGTGGTGGATCCAGTTGTCCGTGACGCGGTTCCCGCTGTTGACCCCCTTCTCCTCGGGCGGCAGCACTCCGAGCGCGATCCCGCCGTCCGACGTGTCGCTGATGACGTTCCCGACGACCGAGCTGTCCGAACTGTCCCTCAACTCCACGGCCTGCGCCCCGAGATGCGTGAACCGGTTCCCCGTCAGCGCCACCCGCTCCACATCCCGGAACGCCACCGCCCCCGGCACGGTCCGCAGCTTCCCGTCCGGCCGCAGATACATGCTCCACGCCGCCGGGAACCCGGCCGGCTCGCTCGGCGCCAGCCACGTGGCGTACGCGAACGTCAGCCCCCGGAACGCGACATCACGCACCCCCGCCCCGGAGACCAGCGCCTGAAGCACCGGCGCGACCACCCGCGCCCGGCGCATGTCCTCCCCGGCCCGCGGCACGTACAGCAGCGCGTGCCGCCCGGGACGGGACCGGTCCAAGTACCAACTCCCGGGCCGCGCACGGAAACCGGGCGAGTTCTCCACGGCCACCGGCTCCGCCAGCAGCTCGTCCGACGCGTACAGCTCCCGCACCAGCGACCAGCACGGCTCGTCCATCGTGATCGCCGTACCGCGCCCCGCCCGGGCGACCCCCGCGACCCCGCACCGCCCCTCGACGTACCCCGACCGGTACACGAACTCCACATCACCCGGCGCCCGCCACCCCAACGGCGCCGAACTCCCCGTCACGTACCCGGTCTTCGTCAGCGTCAGCTTCCCGCCCGCACTCCCCGTGAACCGCTCCGCCCGCCGCCCCTCCACATACAGCTGCCGGGTCTCCAGCGCCCCCGCCTCCGCCCGCCACACCCCCTTGAACCGCGGGTCGGGCCGCCACCCCGACACCGCCCGGCCCCCGCTGAGCGTCACCCGCTCCGCCCGCGAAGTCCCGTACCCGTACGCCTGATACACCACCCCGGAGTCCGCCCGCGTCAGCCGCAGCGGCGCCCCGAGCGTGTACGTCCCGCCCCGCAGATTGACCACCGTGCCCGCCCGCCCCCGAGCCTCCCGCTGCGCCCGACCCGGCGTCGCGAAAGGCTGCCGGAAGGTGCCCGGCCAGGAGTCCTTGCCCCACGGCGCGACATACAACTGCCGTGCGACGGCCGCCGCTCGGGACGGCACCGAAAGCACCGCCGCCACGACCGCCAGCACGAGCGCCGCCACGAGACCTGCCCTGCTCCACGTACGCACCATCACCGTCCCCGTCTCCTCGACACGACCTGCGTGATGAACCCGCCTCCACCGTCCCGCCCGACCCCGGCCCGCCACATCGGCCGATCGGCCATCCCCGTTCGCCCGGAGTAGGCAATCCCGCGACCGAAGTCGACGCCGTCTCCACCTTTCGGCCGATACGCCCACCCCCATACACCGGCCCCTGAATCCGGCATTCCGGTTGGAACGAAACAGCGAAGTCCGTCGCCAATCATCTTGAAAAGAAAAGCAGTTCAGAGGACGTGACCACAAAACGCTCACCATTCGGCGAGATCTCTTGTTCCGCCTCCACGGCCTGTGCAAAGGTGTGCCTGTCAACGCGCCGAGACGCGTTCTCCACCTCCACGTACGCGCGAAGGCCCCCGGCCGGTTCCGTACATCTCCCCCGGGAGGAATCCAACCGTGACAGAAGTGGGTCAGCCGAATTCCCCGACTTCGCCCCGGCGTTCGAACGCGACGGACGAAATGCTGAGCGCGGAACTGAAAAGCTGGGAAGGAGCGGGGCCCGCACTGCACCCCGTGGGCGAACTCCTCGACCGGCACTGGGAAGCGGCCTTCACGTACGCGCGCCTGTGCGCCGACGGCGACCGCGCCGCCGGCATGCTCACCACCGCGGCCTTCACCCGCCTCTTCGGCGAGTCCCTGCGCCACGACGGCCCCACCGCCGCCTGGCGCCCCCACCTCCTGGTCACCGTCCGCCGCATAGCCGCCGAGTGGTCCACCGACGGCCGCCGCGACCTCCTGCACCCCGCCCTGCGCGTCGAGGACGCCGACCTCCTCGCCGCCCGGCTCCTGCCGCCCCTGAACAGACGGCTGCTGTCGAGATCGTTCCAGCGGCTCTCCCCGGCCTCCCGCTGCCTCCTGTGGCACGTCGAGGTCGAGTCCGAGCCCATCGAGGCCCCCGCCTCCCTGCTCGGCTTCGAGACCGAGGCCGCCCGCGTCGAACTGCGCCGCTCCCGCGAGCGCCTGCGCGAGGAACTCCTCCAGTCGCACCGCGAACTCGCCGTCGAGGAGGAGTGCCACCGCTACGACCGCCTCCTGGACGTCACCAGCCGCCGGGGCGACGGCCTGGACGGCGACCTGCGCGGCCACCTCGACCGCTGCCGCCACTGCGCCTACACCGCCGACCAGTTGGCCTGCTTCACCGAAGGCCCCGCCCTCGGCACCGCCCTCGCCGAGGGCGCCCTCGGCTGGGCCGCGCACGCCTACCGGGACGCCTGCGCGGGCACGCCCGAGGAGCCACGGCACCAACCGGCCCTCCCCGGCGAGGACTTCCAGGCCCCCGGTGCCCCCGCACCGAGCACCGACCTCGTCGTCGTCCCCGGCGTCGGCTCCGCGCGCGCGGTCCGCAAGGCCCGCCGTCGCGCCCGGCGCCGCAACCTCGCCGCGGCCGTCCTCACCGTCAGCGGCCTCGTCGCCCTCCCGCTCGCCGTGTGGTCCGCGACGGGCTCCGGCGGCGGCACCGACCAGGCGGGCGGGAGCGCCGCGTCACCGCGCCCCGGCAAGGACACCGCCGGGAACGGCCCCTCCTGGGTCGACGCGGGCGACTCCGTCCAGGGCACCCTGCGCGGGCGCCTGCACAACGTGTTCTCCGGACAGTGCATCGGCATCAAGGGCGCCAAGGCCGTCGAGGGCGCCGAAGCCGTCCTCGGCGCCTGCTCGTCGGTCGCCTCGCAGCAGTGGTCGTACGAGACGAACGGCCTCCTGCGCAACGGCCTCGCGCCCGACCTGTGCCTCGACTCGCACCTCGGCTACACGGTCCGCCTCACCTCCTGCACGGACGCCGGCACCCAGGAGAGCAGCGTCCGCTACGACTTCACCCTCCAGGGTACCCTGGTCCCGCGCTGGAGCCAGGACCTCGCGCTCGCCCCCGCCGCGACCGACGGCTCCGGCGCGCTCGTCGCCAAGTCCCGCGCGGAGAGCGCCGCCCAGCGCTGGGTGATCGACACCTCCAAGCCCGACCTCCAGATGCAGATCGTCAACTGGGACACCGCCCAGACCCCTGCCAAGACACCGGCCACCCCCAAGAAGGCGGCCCCGCAGCCGACCCCCACACCGGCACCCCCCAAGAAGACCACCCCGAAACCCACCCCCACGCCCACCCCGACCCCGCCCGCGTCGAACGCCCCGCCGCAGACCCAGTGCTCGTACGCCAACCCGTACGCCTGCGGCTGGGGCACCGGAGGCGGCTACGGCGGCGGATACGGCTACGGAGGCGGTTACGGCTGGGGCGGAGGCTACGGGTACGGCGGCTACGGCCGCTGAGCCGGCACAAGCCCTGTCACCGCCGACGCCCCGCGCAGGCGGTGACCCGGTCACACGACCTGGAGCGCCCCCCACAGCGCCACCACCGACGCGACCAGCGACGCCGGCACCGTCAGCAGCCCCAGCCGGGTGAACTCGCCGACGTCCACCCGCTCCTCGTGCCCGTGCACCACCCGCCGCCACAGCAGCGTCGCGAGGGAACCGGCGTACGTGAGGTTCGGACCGATGTTCACGCCGAGCAGCACCGCGAGCACCGCCCCGGGACCCGCCGGGGCGGCCAGCGGGGCCAGCGCCAGGACGGCGGGCAGGTTGTTGATCAGGTTCGACAGCAGCGCGGCCACGGCGGCGAACCCGAGCAGCGCGAGCAGCCCCGAACCACCCGGCAGCACCTGCCCGAGCGCGTCCCCGAGCCCGTTGTCGACGACACCGCGCACGACGATGCCCAGGGCGAGCACGAACGCCAGGAACCCGGGAGCCGCCGCCCGCACCACCTCGCCCACCCCGGCCTGCCGCCGCACCAGCGCCCGCACCGCCAGGACGAGCGCCCCCGCGAACGCCACCCACGCGGGCTCGATCCCCACCGCCGACGCCACGACGAACCCGGCGAGCGTCGCCGCGACCGTCACCAGCGCGAACATCGGCACCTCGGGCGCGGGCCCCGTGTCCTCGACGGCCTCCAGGTCGGGCAGGTCGGCGGCGAAGAACCGCCGCATGACCAGGTACTCCACACCGATCGCCACCACCCACGGCACCACCATCAGCGCCGCGAACCGCGTGAAGCTCAGCCCGCTCGCCGTGAACGCCAGCAGGTTCGTCAGGTTCGAGACGGGCAACAGCAGGGACGCCGTATTGGACAGATGCGCGCACGCATAGACATGCGGTTTCGCGCGCACCTGCAACCGGGTCGCCGTCGCGAACACGACCGGCGTCAGCAGGACCACCGTCGCGTCCAGGCTCAGGACGGCCGTGATGACCGACGCCAGCGCGAACACCGAGGTCAGCAGCCGCCGGGGCCGCCCGGCAGCGCGCCGCGCCAGCCACGCCCCGCACGCCGTGAACAGGCCCTCCACCGCGCAGAAGTGCGCCAGCACCAGCACCGCCGCCAGGAACCCGATCACCGGCCCCAGCCGCTCCGCCTCCTCCCACGCGTCCCCGGCGGAGATCGCCCCGAGCGCGACGACCAGCACGGCCGCGGGGACCGCCACCAGTGCCTCCGACCTCCCGGAGGGCCGCAGCACCGCCCACCCGAGCGAGACGGCGAGCAGGACGGAGGACAGGGACACGGCGAGCGCGGTGTTCAGGGCGGTTCCTTAAGAGATGCACGAAGAGCGATGTACGAAGAAGCGGGCAACCCCTCATGAAAACAGGCCACGGTAAGAGCGGCACCGGCGCCCCCTTACTCTTCCCCGAGCAGCCCCAGCTCCGCCCAGATCGTCTTCCCCTCCGACGTGTGCCGCGTCCCCCACCGGTCCGTGAGCTGCGCCACCAGCAGCAGCCCCCGCCCGCCCTCGTCCCACGTCTTGGCCCGCCGCAGATGAGGCGCGGTGTGACTGGTGTCCGACACCTCGCAGATCAGCGTCGCCGCGTCATGGATGAGCCGCAGCCGGATCGGGTGCGACCCGTACCGGATCGCGTTGGTGACCAGCTCGCTGACCACGAGTTCCGCCGTGAAGGACACCATGTCGATGCCCCAGGCGACGAGCCGCTCGGAGACCTGTCTGCGGACGCTCGCGACGAGGGCCGGGTCGGGCGGGACGTCCCAGGTCGCGATGCGGCCGGCGGGCAGCGCGCGCGTACGCGCGAGGAGCAGCGCCACGTCGTCGGCGGAGCCGCCCGGCGGGAGCAGCGCGTGCAGGACGCGGTCGCAGGTCTCGTCGAGGGAGTCGGCGTACCCGTCGAGCGCCTCGCACAGCGCCCGGAACCCGGAATCGACGTCCCGCGTGCGGGACTCGATCAGCCCGTCCGTGTACAGCGCGAGGACGCTGCCCTCGGCGAGCTGCACCTCGGCCGACTCGAACGGCAGCCCGCCGAGCCCGAGCGGCGGCCCCGCCGGCAGGTCCACCCGGCGCGGACGCCCGCCGGGCGGCACCACGACGGGCGGCGGATGCCCGGCGCGGGCCATCGTGCACCGCCGCGTCACCGGGTCGTACACCGCGTACAGACAGGTCGCCCCCACCTCCCCGGGGCTCCCCTCGCTGCCGGCCTCCTCGGAGAGCCGTACGACGAGGTCGTCCAGGTGGGTGAGCAGCTCGTCCGGCGTGAGGTCGATGTCGGCGAGGGTGCGGACGGCGGTACGGAGGCGCCCCATCGTCGCGGACGCCTGGATGCCGTGGCCGACGACGTCCCCGACGACCATCGCGACCCGCGTCCCCGACAGGGGGATCACGTCGAACCAGTCGCCGCCCACGCCCGCGCGCGCGGCGGGCAGGTAGCGGGAGGCGGCGTCGACGGCGGCCGTACGGGGCAGGGAGCGCGGCAGGAGGCTGCGCTGGAGGGCGATGGCGGTGTCGCGCTCGCGGGAGTAGCGGCGGGCGTTGTCGACGCAGACGGCGGCCCGCGCGGTGACCTCCTCGGCGAGCAGCACGTCGTCCGGGGTGAACGGGTCGGGGCGGCGGAAGCGGGTCAGCACCGCCACCCCGAGGGTCGCCCCCCGCGCGCGCAGGGGCACCGACATGATCGAGTGGATGCCGACCTCCCGTACGCGCGCGCCGCGCGCCGCGTCCCAGGCCAGCCACTGGTCCAGCTCCCCGCCGGGCACCGTCGCGACGATCGTGCGCCCCGCCGTCAGCGAGTCCGCCTGCGGCGAGCCCGGCGGGTACGACTGCACCTCGCCCGGCTTGGCCACCGCCTCCGGGCTGCCCGGGTTCACGGACTGGTGCGCGGCCCGCCGCAGCGGCATCGGCGACACCAGCGCGCCCGGGACCTCCGGGCCGTCCGGCGGGTCCAGCAGGTCGACGCTCACGAAGTCGGCCAGCGCGGGCACGCAGACGTCCGCCAGCTCCTGAGCCGTACGAGTGACGTCGAGGGTGGAACCGATACGGACGCTCGCTTCGTTGACCAGTTGCAGCCGTTCCCGGGCGAGGTAGTTCTCGGTGAAGTCGTGGGCCGACAGGGCGACGCCGAGGACCCGCCCCTCCTCGTCGGTGACCGGCGCGAGCCTGGCCAGCCAGGCGTGCGCGTGCTCCTCGCCGCCGGTGCGCGTGTAGGTCTGGATGTCCTTGGCGAGGCCGGTGGCGAGCACGTCGGCCATGTGCTCCTCCAGCTCGTCGCTCTGCGGGCGCCCGCCGATCTCGGCCAGCCTCAGGCCCCGGATCCGCTCCTCCGGCAGCCCGATCGCCGCCTCCATCGCCTCGTTCACCAGCCGCAGCCGCAGCCGCTCGTCGTACACGGCCAGGGCACACGGCGACTGGGCCAGCGAGGGCAGTGCGAGCGGGTCGTCGGGCGCGCGCGGCCCGCTGCCGGTCAGCGGCGTCACGACCAGCCAGTACCCGGGGCGCCCGTCGCGCGGGCCGCGGTGGTGGGCGAGCAGCCAGACCCGGACGACGTAGCCGTCGCGGTGACGCAGCGCGACCGTGCCGTCCCAGCGGGGCGCCGAGGGGACCGGGAGCGCGCCGTCCGCCAGCAGGGCCGCGGCCGGGCCGCCCACGACCTCGCCGGCCTCCCAGCCGAGCAGGGCGTGAGCACCGCTGTTCCACTCGACGAGGGCACCGTCGTCCCCGACGACCACCCGTGCCGTCTCGGCATCGTCGAACGGATAGACCGGGCTCATCCTCGCCACTCCATCACGGACACTCACAGTGAACAGACCAGCCACTTCCGCCCCAGCCTAGACCGTCGGGCCGGTGCGTGAAGGGGGAGCGGGAAGGAGAGCGGACGGGGGAATGGCGCGCACGCGACCCGTGCCCTTGACGGGTGTGCGCGGACCGGCGTCACATTCTGTTGTTTGACGATCAGTTGTGAGTAGTTCTGATTCCCGATGTCTGTCCCAGGGAGAGCCGCAGTGACCTTCACCCGCAGATCGGTCCTGATCGCCTCCGCCGCCACCCCCGCGGCCGGAGCCCTCCTGTCCACCTCCACGGCCCATGCCGCGCACGCCCCCGCCCCGGGCCGCCACACCCTCCCCCTGCGCGACGGCTGGCGCTTCGCGCTGGTCAACCCGGGCGGCATCACCGACCCGACCGGCGCCTACGACCACGCCGCCGACCCCGCGTACGACGACACGGCCTGGCGCGAGGTCGCCGTCCCCCACGACTGGTCCATCGAACTGGCCCCCACCACCGAGCACGGCACCACCAGCGGCACCGGCTTCTTCCCCGGCGGCCTCGGCTGGTACCGCCTCTCCTTCACCGTGCCGGCCGCCTACGCCGGAAAACGCGTCTCCGTCGAGTTCGACGGCGTCTACATGGACTCCACGGTCTTCGTGAACGGCACGGAACTCGGCACCCACCCCTACGGCTACACGGGCTTCGCCTACGACCTCACCGGCCGTCTGCACACCGACGGCACCACCGAGAACGTCCTCGCCGTCCGGGTCCGCAACCGCCTCCCCAGCAGCCGCTGGTACTCCGGCAGCGGCATCTACCGCGAGGCCCGCCTGATCGTCACCGACCCGGTCCACGTCCCCCGCTGGGGCACCCACGTCACCACCCCCGAGATCACCGCCGACCGCGCGACCGTCGACATCCGCACGACCGTCGCCAACGCCTCCGGCACCCCGCGGGACGTCGAGGTCACCTCCCGGATCGTCGCCCCGAACGGCCGCACGGTCGCCCGCACGACCTCCACGCTGACCGTCACCGACACCGCGACCGAGGCCCACACCGCCGTCGTCCCCGACCCGAAGCGCTGGGACTTCACCGACCCGCACCGCTACCGCCTGGAGACCGAACTCCGCGTCGAGGGCAGGCTCGTCGACACCTACGGCACGGTCTTCGGTTTCCGCACCTTCCGCGTGGACCCCGACGACGGCTTCGAACTCAACGGCCATCACGCCAAGTTGAAGGGCGTCGACCTCCACCACGACCTCGGCGCGCTCGGCGCGGCCGTCAGCGCGGACGCGATCCGGCGGCAGATGACCATCATGAAGTCGATGGGCGTGAACGCCTTCCGCACCTCCCACAACCCGCCCTCCCCGGAGATGATCGGCATCTGCGAGGAACTGGGGATCGTGATGCTGGTGGAGGCGTTCGACTGCTGGAAGTCCCCCAAGACCCGCTACGACTACGGCCGTTTCTTCGACGCCTGGTCCGACCGCGACATCGCCGAGATGGTCCTCGCCGCCCGCAACTCCCCGGCCGTCGTGATGTGGTCGATCGGCAACGAGATCACCGAGTTCACCTCCACGGCGGGCCTCACGATCGCCGACCGTCTGATCGCGGGCATCAAGGCGTACGACACGACGCGCCCGGTCGTCATCGGCTCCCACCGCCACCGCAGCGTCCCCGCCCCCGGCACCCCGGCCGACCTGATCCTCGCCAAACTCGACGGCCTCGGCCTCAACTACAACACCGCGAAGTCGGTCGACGCCCTCCACGCCCGCTACCCGCACCTGTTCCTCTTCGAGTCGGAGTCCTCGTCGGAGACCTCGACTCGCGGGGCCTATCAGGAGCCTGAGCACCTCAACACGGGCGAGAACCACACCCCAGGCAGGCGTGCGACCTCCTCCTACGACAACAACCTCGCCTCCTGGACGATGAGCGGCGAGTACGGCCACAAGAAGGACCGCGACCGGAAGTGGTTCGCCGGGCAGTTCCTGTGGTCCGGCATCGACTACATCGGCGAACCCACCCCGTACGACGTGTTCCCGGTGAAGGCGTCGTTCTTCGGCGCGGTCGACACCGCCGGGTTCCCGAAGGACATGTACCACCTCTTCCGCAGCCAGTGGGTGAGCGAGCCCATGGTCCACCTGCTGCCGATGAGCTGGAACCACACGGCGGGGGAGACCGTCGAGGTGTGGGCCTACGCGAACGTCCCCGAGGTCGAACTCTTCCTGAACGGCAAGTCGTTGGGGGTGCGGACCTTCGACGCGAAGAAGACCGTGGACGGCCGCGACTACCTGGAGACGACCGAGGCGACCGGCGACGACAAGACGTTCACCGACGGCCCCTACCCCGGGAGTTACACCAGCCCCAACGGCAGCGCGGGCAAACTCCACCTCACCTGGAAAGTCCCCTTCCAGGAGGGCGAGTTGAAGGCGGTCGCCCGGCGCGGCGGCAGGACCGTCGCCACCGATGTCCTGCGCACGGCCGGCGCCCCGCACGCCGTACGTCTCACCGCCGACCGCAAGTCCCTTCCCGCCGACGGCCGTTCACACGTCTTCGTGACCGCCGAGGTCGTCGACGCGCGCGGCACCGTCGTCCCCGGCGCCGAGCACCTGCTGACGTTCAGCGTCGACGGCGGCTCCCTCGCCGGGCTCGACAACGGGCGCCAGGAGAGCGCCGAGAAGTACCAGGCGAGCACCCGGACCGCCTTCCACGGCAAGGCGCTCGCCATCGTCCGGGCGGGCGGCGAACCCGGGGCGCTGAAGGTGACGGCGACGGGGGAGGGGCTGCGCGAGGGGACGGTCGCCGTACGGACCACCTGGGCGCGCTCGGCCTCCGCGACCCCGGCGCCCGCGTTCGCGCCGGAACACCCGCAGGCCCCCAACCACCCCTACGCCGACGCCAGTTACTCCGGCCGCCCGGACACGCTCCCGGCCGCCGTGCTCGACGGCGACCCGGCGACCGGCTGGTCCAACGGGTTCCTCAAGGCGGCCACCGCTCTGCTGCCGGTGTTCGGCGGGGCACGCGCGTCCGACTGGGTCGCGGTGGACTACGGCAGGGTGCGGGACTTCGGCCGGGTCGAGGTGTCGTTCACCGTGGACGCCGGGCACAGCCTGCCCAGGAGCGTCGGGGTCGAGGTGTGGGACGGGCGAACGTACGTACCGGCCACGGGAGTCGCCGTCGAGTGGGCCGCGGCCTCCGACGCGCCGTCCGTGATCACCTTCGGCGCGCTGCGGGGATCCCGCGTGAAGCTGACGTTCACCAGCGCGCGGCCGGGTGAGTCCCAAGGGGCCGTCAGGGTCAGCAAGTTGGAAGCGTAACCAGTCGACGGCGGTCCGGGCGGAAGGTGTTTCGTCCGGACCGTTGACGGAAGGTCATGGTGGCCACCAGCATGGGCGGCCCGTCCGCAACATGGGAGCGCTCCCATATCGTGGGGCGCCTCTCCGAGGAGCCATGACGTGAAACGACGACGCAGAACGAGCCTGCTGACGCTGGCCGCGCTGCTCGGCGGCGCCCTCATCGCGCTGCCCGCCGCGCCCGCCGGAGCCGACGAGGTCGAGCAGGTCAAGAACGGCGGTTTCGACTCCGGCACCGCCCCCTGGTGGACCAGCAACGTCACCCCGGTCGCCGCCGACGGCCGGCTCTGTGCCGACGTCCCCGGCGGCACCGCCAACCGCTGGGACTCCGGGATAGGCCAGAACGACATCACCCTCGTCAAGGGCGAGACGTACCGCTTCTCCTTCAAGGCGTCCGGCGCCCCCGAGGGGCATGTGGTGCGCGCGATCGTGGGGCTCGCCGTCTCCCCGTACGACACCTGGCAGGAGGCGAGCCCGGTCCTCGCCGAGACCGACGGGTCGTACTCGTACACCTTCACCGCGCCCGTCGACTCCACGCAGGCGCAGGTCGCCTTCCAGGTCGGCGGCAGCGCGGACGCCTGGCGGTTCTGCGTGGACGACGTCTCGCTGCTCGGCGGGGTGCCGCCCGAGGTGTACGAGCCGGACACCGGGCCGCGCGTGCGCGTCAACCAGGTCGCCTACCTGCCCGCCGGGCCGAAGAACGCGACCCTCGTGACCGACGCGACGACCCGCCTGCCGTGGCAGCTCAAGAACGCGGCCGGCAAGACCGTCGCGCACGGCTGGACCGTCCCGCGCGGCACGGACGTGTCCTCCGCGCAGAACGTCCACAGCCTCGACTTCGGCGCCTACCGCAAGCCCGGCACCGGCTACACGCTCACCGCCGACGGCGAGACCAGCCGCCCCTTCGACATCGGCACGGCCGCCTACGAGAAGCTCAGCCGCGACGCCGTGAAGTACTACTACACGCAGCGCAGCGGCACCCCGATCCGCGACGACCTGCGCCCCGGCTACGGCAGGGCGGCCGGACACGTCGGCGTCGCCCCCAACCAGGGCGACACGTCCGTACCCTGCCAGCCCGGCGTCTGCGACTACGCGCTGGACGTCAGCGGCGGCTGGTACGACGCCGGCGACCACGGCAAGTACGTCGTCAACGGCGGCATCTCGACGTGGGAGGTGCTCAGCACCTACGAGCGCTCCCTGCACGCCCGCACCGGCACCCCGGCCCGCCTCGGCGACGGACAGCTCGCCCTGCCCGAGAGCGGCAACAAGGTCCCCGACGTCCTCGACGAGGCCCGCTGGGAGCTGGAGTTCCTGCTGAAGATGCAGGTCCCGGACGGGCAGCCCCTCGCCGGGATGGCCCACCACAAGATCCACGACCAGAACTGGACCGGCCTGCCCCTGCTGCCGAGCGACGACCCGCAGAAGCGCGAACTGCACCCGCCGTCCACCGCCGCCACCCTCAACCTCGCGGCGGCAGCCGCCCAGGCGGCCCGCCTCTACAAGCCCTACGACAAGGCGTTCGCCGCGAAGGCCCTGACCGCCGCCCGCAAGGCGTGGACGGCCGCACAGGCCCACCCGGCGATCTACGCCGACCCCGACGACGGCATCGGCGGCGGCGCCTACAACGACAACAACGTCACCGACGAGTTCTACTGGGCGTCGGCCGAGCTGTATCTCACCACCGGCGAGAAGCAGTTCGCGGACTACGTGGTGGCGTCCCCGCTCCACACCGCGAACGTCTTCGGCCCCGTCAGCTTCGACTGGGGCGGCACGGCGGCGGCAGGACGCCTCGACCTCGCCCTCGTCCCCAACAAGCTCCCTGGCCGCGACAAGGTCCGCGCCTCCGTCGTGAAGGGCGCCGACGGCTACCTCGCCACACTCGCCGGACAGGCGTACGGCATGCCGTACGCGCCCAACAACAACATGTACGACTGGGGCTCCGCGCACCAGGTGATCAACAACGCGGTCGTCGTCGCGAGCGCCTACGACATCACCGGCGCCGCCAAGTACCGTGACGGGGCCGTGCAGAGCCTGGACTACGTCCTCGGGCGCAACGCGCTCAACATGTCGTACGTCACCGGCTACGGCGAGGTCAACGCGCACCGGCAGCACAGCCGTTGGTACGCCAACCAGCTCGACCCGAAGCTGCCGTCGCCGCCCGCCGGGACCCTGTCCGGCGGCCCCAACTCGTCGATCCAGGACCCGTACGCGCAGAGCAAACTCCAGGGCTGCGTCGGGCAGTTCTGCTTCATCGACGACATCCAGTCGTGGTCGACGAACGAGACGGCCGTCAACTGGAACGCGGCCCTGACCCGGCTCGCGTCCTTCGTCGCCGACCAGGGATAGAGGGGAACGTCTGTACGCCTGCGGTACCGCTCGGTCGCCCGGGTGACCTGGGGATATTTACGGGTAAGTACCCGAGCGGTACCGTGAGGGCATGCCAGCCCTCAATGTGGAGTTCAGCGAACGCGAGCTGGAGGACCTGCGGCAGATCGCCAAGGAGCGCGGGACGTCGATGAAGGCGCTCGTCCGCGAGGCCGCCGCAGCTGACATCGCCCGGCACCGGGCCCTGCAGGAAGGCGCGGCGGCGTTCCGGACGTTCTTCGCCGCCCACGCCGACGAGTTCGCGGCGGCCTTCCCCGACGACGAGAGCCCCGCCGGGGCGAGGGGCAGGTCGGTCCGCCGGTGACCACCGTCATCCATATCGACGTGCCGTGGCTGCTCCAGCGCCACGAGGAGGTCCTTCCGGACCAGCCGACCGTCGACGACTTCTCCGCGCTCGTCGCGGCCGTCGCCCGGCACCGCGTCGACCCGCCCCGCCTCGGCGTCGACTCGGACCCGGCGTGGCGCGCGGCGGCCCTGCTGCACACGCTCGCGGTGCTGAAGCCGCTGCCGTCGGCCAACGCGCGGTTCGCCTGCGCGACGGCCGTGTCGTACATGTTCGTCAGCGGCGCCGGGATCGACCCGCCGTACGGAGCGTTAGTGGATCTTGCCCGGGACTTGATGTCCGGGAAGGCGGATGTGTACGGGGCGGCGGACCGGCTGCGGTCGTGGCAGATATGACCTGAGCCGGTACTGAAGGGGCTTTGGGCCGCCGGCCGGAGCGGGAAGGGGCCGGACCGGCGGCCGTGCACGCGGGGGAGAGCCGCCGTCCTCCGCGAGGACCCCGAGGAGGGCCGGTTCCAGTGGAGCGCGGGGAGCCGGGTGGCGGGAGTGTGTGGGGCGGGTCGGGTGTGGGCGTGTGATTCACACGGGGTGTGGTTCGCGCGGGGTGTGGTTCAGGCGGGGTGTGGTTCCGATTTCAACAATGTGTTGAAATCCCGTACCCCTGGGCAGAGTTGAGGTTTCCCGCGAACTGGTGGACGCCGTTCCGCATGCCTTGTTGTGCACGAGTAAGTTGTGCAATGGTGAACTAAAGTGCGCCGAGGTTCGGCCGGTCGCACCGTTCCGCACCGAAGGATCCGCCCAGTGCCCTCCGCCTATCCGCCGCGTCCCCCGTACCCGCCGCCCGGCGGGGATCCCGGAGAGTCCGACGACGCGCTCGCGGCAGGGGTGCGCGGCGGCACGGACGGCGAGGTCGCCGAGGCCACCGCGCTGCTGATCGCCCGGCACTGGAGACCCGTCCACGACTACGCGGTGATCTGCCTCGCCGGGTCCGGACAGGTCGCGTCCATGGCCACCGGGACCGCCTTCCACCAGGTCTTCGACCGGCTCAAGCTAGGCGAGTCCGGGACCGATCTGCGGCCCCGGCTGCTGCTCGCCGTCCGCGAGACCGTCCGGCTGTGGGCGTCCACCGAACGCGTCACCGCCGTCCTGCCCGAGCTGCGCAAGCCCGCAGGCGCGCGCGGGATGCGAGCCGCGAAGGGGATGACGCCGGACAACCGGATCCTCGCGGAGTACGCCTACCACGCGCTGCCGGCCACCGAACGGGCCCTGCTGTGGCACGTCGAGGTCGAGGGCGAGCCCCTCAGCGTCCCCGCCGCGCTGCTCGGCGTCGACACCTCCACGGCCGCCGCCACGCTGGAGGGCGCCCGCGACAAGCTCCGCGAAGGGCTGGTCCGCGCGCACCGGGAACTCGCGCCGAGCAAGGAGTGCCGCTTCTACAACCGGCTCCTGGACGTGCCGTTGCGGCGCGGGGGCGACCTTCTTCCCGATGTCCGCCGGCACCTCGACGCCTGCCGCTACTGCCGGGCCGCCGCCGAGCAGCTCGGGCAGGGCGAGGGGTGGGTGGGGCTCATGCTCGCGGAGGCGGTGCTCGGGTGGGGCGCCCGGCGGTATCACGACTCCCGGCCGGACCGGGGGCGCGAGGAGCCGGTGCGGTTGAAGGGGGCCGCGAAGAGGGGCGCGGGGCGGAGGCTCCTCGACCGGATACCGTCGCCCGCACGCCGGGAGGAGTCCGGCCGGGGGCGGACGTTCGGCGCACGCGGGGGTGCCGCGCAGGGGGCCGCTGAGCCGGTCCCGGGGGAGATCCCGCCGGGGGGCGCGCAGGGCGTGGGGGCGTTCGGCGGAGGCGTACGGCGGGGGCGGGGTGCGGGTGGCTTCCGGGGGGAGGGGGCGCCGGTCGCGGATGAACGGGCGTTTCCCGGCCCCGACGGAGTGGCACCGACGGGCGGTGAGCGGGCCTTTGCCGGTCCCTACGGCGCGGCGCCGGTCGGCGGTGAGCAGGTCTATGCCGGTCCCGACGGTGTGGCGCCGGTCGGGGGTGAGCGGGCGTTTCCCGGTGCTGACGGTGTGGAGCCGGTCGGCGGTGAGCAGGTCTATGCCGGTCCCGGCGGGGAGTCGGGGGCCTACGTGCCGGAGAATTTCTTCGCGTACGACGCCAGCACGTCCTCCTTCCCCGCCCCTGGCATGTCCGCCTTCCCCGACCCCGACGCCGGTTTCCCGGCCGAGCCGGCCGGGGACACGGATGACGATGGCCGGCCCCGGTCCCGGCGAGCCGCCGGGCGCGCGCGGGTGCGGGGCGTCCGGAGTGCGCAAGGTGCCCGCAGGGCGGTGCGGCGGGTCGGGAAGCGGTCGCCCCGCGCGCTCATCGCCGGGGTGGGGATCGCCTCCGCCGGGGTGCTGACGACGTTCCTCGCCGCCGGGATGTGGTCGGACGAGGGCGCGGATCCGGCCGCCTCCACCAGCGCGAGCGGCGGGGGAGCCCTGCCGGGGGCCGACACCCTGTCGCCCGCCCCCTCGCCGGGCGCCCAGGGCAGCGCCGGGATGCCGGGCGGCACCCAGCAGACGCGGCTGCGCAACGCGGACGCCGACCTGTGCGTCGAACTGCCCCTCGGCGCCCGTGCCGGTACGGCGCTCGCACTGGAGGTGTGCTCCTCCAACTGGGCCCAGCAGTGGGCGTACGAGGACGACGGCCTCCTGCGCAGCGTCGCCGAGCCCAACCTGTGCGTGGACTCGCGCGCGGACGCCGGGGTCGTCATCGCCAACACCTGCGCCGACGCGGACAACCCGCGCGCCGAGGACGTCCGCTACGACCTCACCGTCCAGGGCCAGTTGCTGCCCCGCTGGGACGAACGCCTGCCGCTGACCGCCGGGGGCGACGAGCCCGGCGCGAACATCGTCGTCAAGGTCCGCGACAGCTCCGCGTCCCAGCGCTGGCTGACGGACGCGCCCCGGGCGACACCGAGTTCGTTCTCGGTCGGGGGCTCGGAGAGCCCCTCGCCCAGACCGGCCTGAGGCGACGGACCGGGGGCGGCTCACACCGGGTCCTCCGCCAGCGCGTCCGCCCCGATCGTCGCCACCCTCGCGTGCCCCGACAGCGCCATCGTCAGGTCGAACTCCGCCAGCAGGCACCGGATGACGTGCTCGACGCCGGGCTGCCCGTCGAGCCCGAGGCCGTACGCGTACGGCCGCCCCAGCAGCACGGCCCGCGCCCCGAGGGCCAGGGCCTTGAACACGTCCGCCCCCGTCCGCACCCCGCTGTCGAACAGGACCGTCAGCCGGTCCCCGACGGCCTCGGCGACCCGGGGCAGCGCGTCGGCCGCCGCGACCGCCCCGGCGACCTGCCGGCCCCCGTGGTTGGAGACGATCACCCCGTCCATCCCGGCATCGGCGGCGAGCCGGGCGTCGTCAGGGTGGAGGATGCCCTTGAGGACGATCGGCCCGTCCCAGTGCTCCCGCAGGAACGCGAGGTCCGGCCAGGTCTTGCCGGGGTCGGAGAACAGGCTCACGAACCGCAGCACGGCCGCGTCGAGATCCTCCTGCGGCGACTTCGCGAGGCCGGCGAGGAACGCCGGGTCGGTGAAGTAGTTGGCCGTGCCCACCCCGCGCAGGAACGGCAGATACGCCTGGTCCAGATCGCGCGGACGCCACGCGAGCAGCGGCGTGTCCAGCGTGACGACGAGCACCGAGAACCCGGCCGCCCGCGCCCGCCCCAGGAAACTCCGGGTCACCTCGCGGTCCTTGGACCAGTACAGCTGGAACCAGCGCTCGGCGTCCCCCATCGCCTCGGCGACCTCCTCCAGGGGCGTGCTCGACGCCGACGACAGCACGTACGGCACGCCCTGCGCGGCGGCCGCCCGCGCCGCCGCCGGTTCCGCGCCGGGGTGCAGGATCGACAGCACCCCGACCGGAGCCAGCGCCAGCGGCGCGCGCAGCGTACGCCCCAGCACCTCGACGGACAGGTCCCGCACGGAGCAGTCCCGCAGCATGCGCGGCACGATCCGGCGCCGCTCCAGGGCCGCCCGGTTCGCCCGCGCGGTGCTGCCGTCCCCGGCGCTGCCCGCGACGTACCCGACCGGGCCGGGGCCGAGGCGCCGCTCGGCCATCTCCTCCAGCGCCGTGAGATCGGTGGGCAGGCGGGGGACCGCACCCGTCAGGCCGTTGAGGTAGATCTCGTACTGGAAGTCCGCCGGGTGCTGGGCCATGTCGCTCCTTACTCCGCGATCTCCCGCAGGACGCGGGCGAGTTCACGAGACTGAGAGAACATCGGCCAGTGCCCGCTGTCCATACGGACCAGGTCCCAGGACGGATTCTTGAGCAGGTCCGTGACCGCCGGGAGGGGTTCCTCGCCGTCCTGGAGGCACTTGATGTACGTCGCCGGGAGGTTCGGGAGCGCGCCCGTGAGGGTGGCCGGTTCGGTGAGGGTGGCGCCCGGGTGCGGGGTCGCGCCCGCGACGATCCGGGCCGCCTGCTCGGGCGTCAGGCCCAGCTCCACGAACTGCTCGACGGGCGGGGGCGGCCAGGACCCGCCGTGCGCCGCGAGGGCCTCCCGCACCCAGTCGCTGTCCCAGCCGTCCAGGTCCCCCTGCCCGTCCACCGGCACGTTCGCGTCGACGAACACCACCCGCCGCAGCCGGTCCCCGATCCGCTCGGCGGCCTGCCCCACCGGCACCCCCGAGTAGCTGTGCCCCACCAGCACGACGTCCCGCAGGCCGAGCCGCTCCACCTCCTCGACGATGTCCCGCACATGCGTCTGCTGCCCCGCAGGAAGATCCCGCTTCTCCGCCAGCCCCGACAGCGTGAGCGGATGGGCCGACGGCAGGTCGGCCGCCACCTCGTCCCACGCCCACGCTCCGAGCCAAGCCCCCGCCACCAACACGAATCCGGTCATGTCCGCAAGGTAGCCGACGGGTCTGACAATCCGTCCTGACCAGGCACGACACCGTTCCCGGTGATCGCCGGGACCGGCACGTCCACCGTCCTCACCCACCGTCCGCCCTCGGGCCCGTACACCGCCCGGGGCTCGGGGAAGAGCCGCAGCAGCGACAGGAACAGCACCGCCGCCACGACCAGCGACAGCGGCAGGCTGATGTCCACCCCGTTCGCCAGGCCGCCGAGCGGGCCGACGAACTGGCCCGGGATGTTCGTGAACAGCACACCGACCAGCGCCGCCACCCACCAGGCGGTCATGCCGCGCCAGTTCCAGCCGTGCGCGAACCAGTAACGCCCGCCGCGCTGACGCCGGTTGAAGACCTGGAGGGCGTCCGCGTCGTACCAGCCGCGCCGCGTCCAGAAGCCCAGCATCATCACGACCATCCACGGCGTCGTGCACGTCACGATCATCGTCGCGAACGTCGAGATCGACTGCACGACGTCCAGCGCGAACCGGCCCACGAAAATGAACGCGATCGCCAGCCCGCCGACCAGCACAGTGGCCCGCACCCGGCTCAGGCGCGGGAACACCGACGAGAAGTCCAGGCCGGTGCCGTACAGGGCCGTCGTCCCCGTCGCCATGCCGCCGATCAGCGCGAGCAGGCACACCGGCAGGAAGAACCAGCCCGGCGAGATCGCCAGCAGCCCGCCGACGAAGTCCGGGGCCGCCGGGTCGACGTACGCGGGCGCCCGCGCGGCGATGATGCTCGCCGTCCCGAGGCCGAACACGAACGGCAGGAGCGTCGCGAGCTGCGACAGGAACGCCGCGCCCACCACCCGGCGGCGCGGGGTGTCCGCCGGGATGTACCGCGACCAGTCCCCGAGGAACGCCCCGAACGACACCGGGTTCGACAGCACGATCAGCGCCGCGCCGATGAAGGCGGGCCAGAACGCCGCGTCGGACGTCGAGGTGAACGCGCCCGCGTACGAGGGGTCGAAGTCCCCGGCGAACGCGAACACGCCGACCAGGAACAGGACGGTCGCCGTCGGCACGGCGACCTTGTTGACGAACAGCATGAAACGGAAGCCGTACACGCACACCGTGAGGACCAGACCGGCGAACAGCGCGTACGCGACGGCGTACGAGGCGTTCCCGCGCGGGAGGTCCAGCAGGCGGTGCGCGCCGCCCACCAGGGCGTCGCCGCTGCTCCACACGGAGATCGAGAAGAACGCGACGGCCGTCAGCAGTGAGAGGAACGAGCCGACGATCCTGCCGTGCACGCCCAGGTGAGCGGAGGAGGAGACCGCGTTGTTCGTGCCGTTGGCCGGGCCGAACACGGCCATCGGGCACAGGATCAGGGCGCCGACGACGACCCCCAGGAGCGTCGCCGCGAGGCCCTGCCAGAAGGAGAGGCCGAAGAGGATCGGGAACGCGCCCAGCACGCACGTGGAGAACGTGTTGGCGCCGCCGAACGCCAGCCGGAACAGGTCCAGCGGGCGCGCGGTGCGGTCGGCGTCGGGGATGCGCTCCACGCCGTACGGCTCGACCTCGGTGAGGGACGGCGGTTGCTGGGACGTCATGGGGACTCCAACAGGGCGGCGGCGGAGGCTGGTTCTGGGGGGTGCGGTGACCGTACGGCTCGCGCGCGGGCGCCTACCAGAGGTTGATTCGTCTACAACTGGCGAGGTGAAGTGGATGGTTCGACCATTACTCGGGTCGGAGTATGTGAAGGGAATGTTTCAGGTCGATTGCCGAACCTACGAGAACCGGCCATCCGGGCCGGGAAGCGGATCATGAAGCGCTTGCCCTCGGCGTTCTCGCGTTCGAATCACGTAGCTTCACGCCACTGATTGAATACGCAAGGTTACTGAAATCTGTGGGGTCGATGTGAACTCCGGCCCCGGAACCGGCAGAGTGGCGTCCGCCGCCCGGCACCCGACCGGTGACCGGCGGCACCGACTCCGTCCGAGCGGAAGGAAGCACACAATGCGGAACACCGCGCGCTGGGCAGTGATCGGCGGTCTCCTGACCGCCACCGTGAGCGGACCCCTCACCGGGTCCGCCCTCGCCGCCCCGTCCGCAGGCCAGGCATCCCTGTACGCGCCGTCGGCACTCGTGCTGACCGTCGGGCACGGGGAACGCGCGGCCGCCGCGACGCCGGCCCGCGCCGTCACCCTGACCTGCGCCCCCAGGGCCTCCGGAACCCACCCGGCCGCCACCCTCGCCTGCGCCGAACTCCGCGCCGTCGGCGGCGACCTCGACGCGCTCACGATGCGCGCGAGCGGGCCCTGCACCAAGCAGTACGACCCCGTCGTCGTCACCGTCGACGGCGTCTGGCAGGGCAAACGCCTCGCCTACGAGCGGACGTTCGCCAACGAGTGCGTCAAGAACGCGGGCGAGATCAGCGTGTTCGCCTTCTAGGGCGAACCGCTTCCGAGACCGGAGTCGCGGGGTCCCTGTGGACGCCACGAGAGGCTCGTGACTGGGGAGTGCGAGTCCTGGACACGGGAGAACCCGTGACTCCTGGAACCCCGGGGACCGGAAAGGCGGGGTGGGGCCGCCGCCGGTTCCCGGGGTTCACCCATCAAGGCCGACCTGCGGGCTCGGAGTTGACGCCCGCAGCCCTATCAGGCCATCGTGCCGCGCGGGGTGTATGGGCGGCCCGCCTCCATTCACGCAGACTGCCCCGGCCGCCGGCCCACCCTCGACGCCCCAGCCCCCTACGCCAACTGCCGCCGCACCAACTCGTGCAACCGCCCCCCGACATCCGCCAGCAACTCCGCCGGCGCCCCCTGCTGCGCGATCTTCCCGTTCTCCATCACCACGACCCGGTCCGCGTCCATCACGGTCGACAGGCGGTGCGCGATCACCACGCGCGTGGCGTTCAGCTTGCGTGTCGACTCGATCACCACCCGCTGGGTCTCGTTGTCCAGCGCGCTGGTCGCCTCGTCGAAGAAGAGGATGCGGGGGCGGCGGATCAACGCCTGGGCGATCATCAGCCGTTGGCGCTGTCCCCCCGAGATGGCGCCGGCCCCGGAGACGATGGTGTGCAGCCCCATCGGCATCCGCTTGATGTCCTCGGCGAGCCCGGCGAGTTCGGCGGCGGCCATGGCCTCCTCCGGGGTGTACGACTCGGTGCCGCAGATGACGTCGAGGATGGAGCCGCTGAAGGGCTGGGCGTGCTGGAGGACCACTCCGCACTGCCGCCGGACGGCGGACTGGTCCAGCGCGGAGAGATCCTGTCCGTCGTAGAGGACACTCCCGGACACGGGACGGTCGAAGCCGATCAGCAGGCGCAGCAGCGTGGACTTGCCGCATCCACTGGGCCCCACGACCGCGACGAACTCGCCGGGACGCACCTCGAAGGACACGTCGTCGAGGACGAGCGGCCCGTCGTCGGAGTACCGGAAGGACACCCGGCGTGCTTCGAGCGCCCCGGTCAGCGGGCCGGGCCGGGTCGCCGCGCCCCGTACCTCGGGCGTCGCCTCAAGGACGGGCCGGATCTCCTCGAACAGCGGCAGCGCGGCGACGGCGGACACGAACGCCCCGGTCAGCGAGGTCACCGACGTCAGCAGCATCGTCACCGACGTGTTGAAGGTCAGGAAGGCGGACGCGGACATGCTCCCGCGCGCGGGCCCCGCGAGCAGCATGAACATCAGCAGCGTGCACACCGGCAGATACACCGCGCCCAGCACGGCGTTGAGGTTCTTGATCCGCCCCAGCCGGTGCTGGAGCTCACGGCTGCGGGCGAACTCGGACGCCCAGGCGGCGTACGCGTAGTTCTCGGCGGCGGCGACCCGCAGCTTCGGCAGCCCCCGGAGGGTCTGGAACGCCTGGTTGTTCAGCTTGTTGGACAGGACGACGAGCCGCCGCTGCCACCGCACCTGCCAGAGCCCGAGCGCGAGGAAGACGGCGGCGATGACGACGAGCATCCCGACCGCGGCCAGCGCCATCGGCACGCTGTACCAGAGCAGCATCCCGAGGCTCATCGCACCGACGGTCAGCGACTGCGCGACGGACGGCCCGAGACCCGCCATCAGCCGGCGGATCGCGCTGATCCCCATGGCCGCGCTGGCGAGTTCACCGGTGGAGCGGGCCGAGAAGAACTTCGTCGGCAGCCGCAACAGCCGGTCCCACACGGCGGGTTGGAGCGTCGACTCGATCCGCCCCTCCAGCCGCAGGATCGTCAGGTTCTGCAACAGGATGAACGCGGCGGCCACGACACTGCTGAGCATCACCGCCAGACACACCTGGACGATCAGCCCCTCCTGCGCACGCGGCACGAACTCGCCGAGGACCTTGCCGGTCGCGACCGGCACCAGCGCCCCGACCGCCACCGTCACCAGCCCGCTCAGCAGGAGCAGCGACAGATCGCCCCGGGTCCCGCGCATGCTGAACCGCAGCAGCCCCAGCGGACCCATCGGCCGGTCGGGCAGCGGCCGGTAGAACATCACCGCACGCGGCTCGAACTCGCTCGCGTTCGCCTTCTCGACCGGCGTCTCCCGCCCGGTCCCGGGATGCACGGCGACATACCCGCCCCGCCGCCACAGCAACGCGACCGGCGCCCCGGACAGCGCCCGGTGCCCGACGAGAGGACCCACGTCGTCCCGCCACCAGCGCCCGTCGAGCCGTACGGCCCGCACGCGCACGCGGGAGGCGAGCGCGACCTGTTCGACAGGGTCGAGCCGGTCGTTGACGGCACCCATCCGCGCGGGCTCGGCCAGCGCGATCCCGGCGGCCTGTGCGACCAGCTTGCACGCGGCGAACGTGGCATCCGCGTCGGCGGACGTCGTACGGCGGGCCGAGGGCTTCCCGATGGAGGCGATGAGCGTCCGGTCGGCCTGGACGCGGACCGCCTCACCGGCCTTGATGCCGGCGGCGGCTCGGGTCTCGTGGGTGCGTTCGAGCTGCTCGATCCAGCGGTCGAGGGTGGTGAGGAGCCGGTACTGCTGGTCGACCATGCTCTGCCAGACGGCCGGGTCCATCAGGAGGTCGGCGGCGGCTTCCTGGCCGTAGAGGGTGCCGTACTGGATACTGCCGGGCGGCACTTGCATCCAGAAGACGTCCTCGTCCATGACCTCGGCGGCGCCCATGGGGGCCTGGAAGAGGATGGAGAGGCTGCGGCCGACGCCCAGGGAGAGGGCGTACTCCAGGGGGCTCGTCGTCAGCGGCGCGTACTGCGGGTTGCCGTATTCGTCGTACGACCACACTTCCTGCTGTACCGGCTGATACAGCTCCCGCAACCCGATCCGGTGGACGACACAGTCCCGCACCGGCCGCGCCACCAGCGTGTGCTGCGCACCCGCCACCGGACCCAGCAGCAGCGAACCCGTCTCCAGGCGGCCGAGGTGATGCCAGTGCCCCTCCTGGCCCGCGTCCACCGCGAACAGGTCGAGCGCGCCCGACGCGACGAGCCACAGCACCTGCGGCCCCTCCAGGTCGAGCCGCGCGGAGCCCGCGCAGTCGAAGCGGGTGCCCGACTGCCCGAGCGCCCCGAGGACCAGGTCGCCGTCCTGCACCGTCACCGCTCCCTCACCAGCGCCGCGTACGCGCCACCGCGCGCCACCAGTTCCTCGTGCCGTCCGCGCTCCACGATCGTGCCGTGCTGGAGGACGACGATCTCGTCGCTGTCGCGGACCGTGCTGAGCCGGTGCGCGATGACCACGCAGGCGCAGCCGCGCCGCCGCAGGTTGTCCATGACGACCAGCTCGGTCTCCGCGTCGAGCGCGCTGGTCACCTCGTCGAGGACCAGGACGCTCGGCCTGCGCACCAACGCCCGTGCGATCTCCAGGCGTTGACGCTGGCCGCCGGAGAAGTTCCGGCCGTCCTGCTCGACCTTGCTCTGGAGGCCGCCCGGCCTGCGCATCACCACGTCGTACAGGGCCGCGTCCCGCAGCGCCTCGGTCACCGCCTCGTCCGTGATCGACGGGTCCCACAGCGCCACGTTGTCGCGCACCGACCCCTCGAAGAGGAACACCTCCTGGTCGACGAAGGACACCGACGCGGCGAGCGCGCCGCGCGGGATGTCGTCGAGGCGCTGCCCGTCGATGCGGATCACGCCCTCCCAGGCGGTGTAGAGGCCCGAGATCAGGCGGGACACCGTCGACTTGCCGCTCCCGGAGCCGCCGACCAGCGCGACCTGCTGACCCGGGCCGACGGTGAGGTCGAAACCGGACAGCAACGGCTTGTCGAGGGGGCTGTAGCCGAAGGTGATGTTCTGGAGCTCGACATGGCCGCGCAGCCGGCGCGTCGAATCGGCGCCGCCGGGGCGGTCGTACAGCGGGTCGGCGCGGAAGTTCTCCACGTCCTTCAGGCGAGCGACGTCGGCCGCGAAGTCCTGGATGCGGCCCGCGACGCCGTTCAGGCGGGTCAGCGGGGCCGTGAAACGGGCCACCAGCGCCTGGAACGCGACCAGCAGGCCCACCGAGATGTGCCCCTCGATCGCGCGCATCCCGCCGATCCACAGGATGAGCGCGCTGTTGAGGGTCGCGAGCGTCGGCGCGACCACGCCCAGCCAGGCGCTCGGTACGCCGAGTCGCTGCTGCTCCTCCAGGGTCGTCGCATGCTGTCCGGCCCACTTGCGGAAGTAGCCGTCCTCGCCGCCGGTCGCCTTCATCGTCTCGATCAACTGGAGCCCGGTGTATGCCGTGTTGGTCAACCGGGCGTTGTCCGCGCGGAGTTTGGCGGTACGGGTCGCGCGCAGCCGGATCACGACCCGCATCGCGACGATGTTCAGGAGGGCGACGCCGATGCCGACGAAGGTGAGTTGGGGGTCGTAGGTATAGAGGAGCACGGCGTACAGGACGACCACCACCGCGTCCACGCCCGCCGAGGCGAGGTCGCGGGCCAGGGTCTCGGCGACCGCGTCGTTCGACTGGAGGCGCTGCACCAGGTCGGCCGGGCTGCGCTGGGAGAAGAACGTCACCGGCAGCCGCAGGAGGTGGCGCAGGAAGCGGGCGCTGGAGAGGGTCGAGGAGATGATGCGGCCGTGGTGGAGGTTGGCCTGCTGGAGCCAGGTCAGGGCGATCGTCAGCAGGACGCAGGCGGCCATGGACGTGAACAGGACGCCCAGCAAAGAGGTTTGGCCGCCGATGAGGAACATGTCGATGTACTGGCGGCTCAGCGCCGGCACCGCCGCGCCGACCAGGACCAGGAGGAGGCTCGCCAGCACGGCCGCCGGGAGCGTGCCCGCCGTACCGCGCAGCCGGGCCGGCATCGCGCCCAGCACGCCCGCCTTGCGGCCGCCGCGCTCGAACTCCTCGCCGGGCTCCAGGACCAGGACGACACCGGTGAAGCTGCCGTCGAAGTCCTCCATCGGCACGAACCGCCGCCCCTTGGCGGGGTCGTTGATGAAGACGCCGCGCCGACCGAAGCGGCGGCCCATGCCGTCGTACACGACGTAGTGGTTGAACTCCCAGAACAGGATCGCCGGAGTCGCCACCCCCTCCAGGGCCGCCAGATCCATCTGCATGCCCTTGGCGGTGAAGCCGTAACTGCGGGCCGCCTTCAGGAGGTTGCTCGCGCGCGAGCCGTCCCGCGAGACGCCGCACGCGATGCGCAGCTCCTCCAGCGGGACATGCCGGCCGTGATGCGCGAGGACCATCGACAAGGAGGCGGCCCCGCACTCGACGGCCTCCATCTGCAACACGGTCGGCGTACGGACCGTCTTCACCGCGCTCATGGCAACAGCCAGTCGACGGGCCGCTGTTCGGCCAGCTTGATCGAACCGCTGGCCAACGTCATGGAGTCGAGCCCGTACGGCGGCCCCTGTGCCGACGACCAGCGGTAACCGCTCTTCGTCGCCGAGGACCTGTCGAGCTGGACCAGCACCGCGACCGGGCGCCCCTTGCTCGTGAACTGCTCGCCGAGCTGCTGGTCACCGAGGAACGCGGCGATCTGCTGCGCCGACTGGGCCGTACGGTCGACGGACTTCACGTGGCCGCGCAGCACGCCGTACCGCTGGGTGGGGACCGTCTGGACGGTGAGGTCGACGGCGGCGTTCTCGGGGATCGTCGCCGCGTTCTGGGCGGGGACGTACACGGTCGCGTACAGCGGGTCGTCGGCCTTCGCGACCTTCTCGATCGCGGCGACGTTCGCGCCGGTCGAGATGATCTGGCCGATGGTCGCGGCGAGCGCGGTGACGCGTCCGGCGGCGACCGTGCGGACCACCGCGTCGCCCTGGGCCGTACGCACCTGGAGCAACGGGGCGTTCGCGCCGAGCCGTTGGCCCTCCCGCGCGAGGACGGCGGTGACCTGTCCGGCCGCCGGGCTCTGGAGGATGTAGCTGCCCTCGCCGTGGGTGAGGACGGCGGGCGCGCTCACCGTGGAGGCGACCGAACCGGTGACCGCCCACACGGACCCGGCGGCCAGCGCGACGACCGTCACCGCCAGCACCAGCCAGCCCTGCGGGCGCGCGAAACGCACCGGCAGGTCGAGATCCTCCGGCGACTGGAGCTTGCTCAGGGCCTGTTGGCGGAACTGCATACGACCTTCACTGGACAGGCGGCGATCAACGGTCGGAAAGCAGCGAAGAGCCCCGGAGCCGGGTCACGGCTCCGGAGCTCAGCGACTGCGAGGCGTCGATCAGAGACCGGCGACCAGGTTGGTGACCGGGGCCACGCTCAGGCCGGTGACACCCTCGACCGTGCCGACGGCGGTGTTGAGGATGCCGGAGACCGGGACGATGCCGTCGACCAGGTCGGTGACGGTGCCCAGGGCGTTGAGGGTCAGGCCGCCGGAGACGTTGTCGAGCTCGGCGTCGGAGATCTCGACGGTCTGGATGGAGTCCATGATGGAACTGCCTTTCCTGATGGAGGTGCTTGAGGGGGTGACCCCCGTAGGCCGGGGGAGCGGGCCCCCTCGGGGGGACGACTGGATCAAAGCAGTCCGGCACCCGGGCTTCCAATCAATCGCCTGTCACCCGAGGGCAGTTGAGGGCCGATCCGTGAGCGGCCGTGCACACGCGTCCACGGCACGCCGCCGACTTCTTCACACGAAGCCACTTGAACGCTCGGATGAGCGCGGTGCGCTGTCGAGGCGAATCCGGCACTCCGCCGTCAAACGTTGCGGCGTCCTTGCGGAGTTGTGCGGGAAGTGCGACCGAGGTGGCCCGGATGGGCAATCGATGTGCAGATTCCCCGGGGCGAAGATTCGGCCGGGAATTGTCGGCGGAAAGTTACCGGCTGGTCACTCAGGGGTCCCGGAGTGGGGGTTCCCGCCAGGACCGGCGGTATTCGGACAACCGGCGACGGTCCGGAAGAGGTCCTTCCTCTTCTGGTGGGCGAGTTGCCCGGACAGATCGTGCCGGTTTCGGTGCCGGTCAACGGCATATGGGGGGTTGGCCGATTCCCCGTTGCTCCCCGGCCGTTCGCAAAGAAATGGGAAACACGTTTGAACGCCCTTCCGGGGACCCGCGTACTCATGGCCAACCAGGCGCCGCTGTACGGAGCTGCCGACGAGGCAGCACAAGACCCCGTCCCTCAGGAGGTCGAAGAACTTGAGTCACAAGCGAATCCCGAAGCGCAAGGCAGCGATAGCCGTGGGCGGTGTGGCCGCGCTCGGCGCGGCGGCACTCCTGCTGCCCAACGCGAACGCTTCGCAGGACGGTGACACGAACGCCTCCTCCGTCACGCCGAGGACGCTGAAGTCCTCCGGTGACGTCTCCGACCTCGCCTCCCAGCTCTCGAAGCTGCTCGGTGACGCGTTCGCCGGCTCCTACTACGACTCCGACGCCAGCCAGCTGGTCGTCAACGTCGTGAACGTCTCCGGCGACAAGAACAACGTCATCGTCGCCGCGCAGAAGGCCGGCGCGAAGGTCCGCGAGGTCGCCAACAGCGCGGACAAGCTGGAGTCGGCCGCCCAGACCCTCAAGGCGCAGGCCACCATCCCCGGCACGTCGTGGGCCGTCGACCCCAGAACGAACAAGGTCCTCGTCACCGCCGACTCCACGGTCACCGGCTCCAAGTGGAACCAGCTCGAATCGACCGTCAACGCGCTCGGCGCGAACGTCGCGACCGTGAAGAAGTCGGCCGGCACCTTCAAGACCTTCCTCTCCGGCGGTGACGCCATCTTCGCCGGCGGCGCCCGCTGCTCGGCCGGCTTCAACGTCACGGCCGGCGACGGCTCGCCCGCCTTCCTCACCGCCGGGCACTGCGGTGTCGCGGAGGAGCAGTGGGCCGACGCCGCGAACGGCCAGCCGATCGCCACCGTCGACCAGGCCGTCTTCCCCGGCGAGGGCGACTTCGCGCTCGTCAAGTACGACGACCCGAACACGCAGGCGCCGAGCGACGTCAACATCGGCGGCGGCCAGAACGTCCAGATCCTCCAGGCCGCCGACGCGACCGTGGGCACCCAGGTGTTCCGCATGGGCTCGACCACCGGCCTCAACGACGGCCAGATCGTCGGCCTCGACGCCACCGTCAACTACCCCGAGGGCACCGTCACCGGCCTCATCCAGACCAACGTCTGCGCCGAGCCCGGCGACAGCGGCGGCTCCCTCTTCACGCAGGACGGCAGCGCGATCGGCCTCACCTCCGGCGGCGCCGGCGACTGCACGGTCGGCGGCGAGACGTTCTTCCAGCCGGTGACGACCGCCCTCCAGGCGACGGGCGCGACCCTGAACGGCGCGGGCGCGGGTGCCGGTGCCGGTGCCGGTGACCAGGCGGGCAACGGCGCTGGTGACCAGGCCGGTCAGGAGGCCGGCAACGGCCAGGACGCCGGTAACGGGCAGGACACGGGCAACGGCGTCGGCGACAACGGCGCGGGCAACGAGAACGGCGCGGGCCAGGAAGCCGGCAACGGCGCTGCCGACAACGGCCTGAACGAGAACCAGAACAACAACCAGGGCGTCGGCGACAACCAGAACAACAACCAGGACCAGAACAACAACCAGAAGCAGAACCAGCAGAGCGGCCAGCACAACTGATCAGCTGAGCCAAGGGCCGGGCGCCTGAAAAGCCCGGCCGACCGAAGAGTCCGGCCCTCTCCCCCCTGGAGGGCCGGACTCTCCACGTCCACCCCCGCTCACCCCTCCGCCCGCAGCAACAGCAACGCCACATCGTCCAACCGGTCCTCCGCAGCCGCGTACCTCCCCACCAACGCGTCCGCCACCTCCTCCAACGGCCGCCCTCCGTACTCCGCCAGCCGCCCCGCGAGCCCCGTCACCCCCTCCTCGATGTCCACCCCCGGCACCTCCACCAGCCCGTCGGTGTACAGCGCGAGCACCGCTCCCGGCTCCAACGCCACCTCGGTCGTCGGATAGACGGCCCCCGCGTCGATCCCGAGCAGCGGCCCCCCGGCGAGATCCAGCACCCGCACCCGCCCGTCCGCCCGGCGCAGCAGCGGCGGCGGATGCCCGGCCCGCGCCATCACGACCCGCCCCCGCGCCGGATCCAGCCGCAGATACAGGCAGCTCGCGAACAGCTCCGCGCCGAGGTCGAGGAGCAGCCGGTTCGTCCCGCGCATCACCTCCCCGGGCTCCTGCCCGACGGCCGTGTACGCCCGTACCGCCGTCCTGAGCTGCCCCATCAGCCCCGCCGCCGTCACGTTGTGCCCCTGCACGTCCCCGATGACGGCCGCCGGGAACGGCCGGGAGGGCACCAGGTCGTAGAAGTCGCCGCCGATCTCCATGCCCCGCGTCGCCGGCAGATAGCGGGCGGTCGCGCACAGCCCCGGCAACTGAGGCAGGGAGTGGGGGAGGAGCGCGGCCTGCAAGCCGTGCGCGAGCCGGTTCTTCGCGTCGTACAGCAGCGCCCGGTCCAGGGCCTGCGCGATCAGCCCCGCGAGGCTCGTGAGGACGGCCCGCTCGTGGGTGGAGAACTCGTGCGGCTCGGCGTACGCGAGGACGCAGGCGCCGACCGGCCGGCCGGAGGCGATCAGCGGGAGGTAGGCCCAGGCCGCGAAGCCGTCCGGGGTCGTGTTCCGGTCCGGGTAGAGGTGTTCGAGCTGGCGCCGGGAGGCGAAGAACGCCGGCAGCCCGGTCGCCAGCGCGTGCGTGCCCGGGGTGCGGTCGGTGAGCGGGAGGCCGTCCCAGCGCTCCACGGTCGCCGGGTCCGGGTACCCGTGCTGCCCCAGCACGTGCAGCCGCCCCGCCTGCGACCCCAGCAGCACCAGCGCCTGGCTCCCCACGGCCGGCGCGATCTCCCGCGCGACGAGCCGGACGACGTCGGCGACGCTCACCGTCTCGGTCAGCGCGCCCGACAGGCTCAGCGCCTGCGAGAGGGTGACCAGGGACGGCGCGTCCTCGGCGCGCGGGGTCCCGGCCTCCGCCCGCGCCCGCCCGATCCGCACGCTCAGCCCGTCCGTGCCCGGGTACAGCCGGAACGACAGCCACTCCGACGGCGGCTTCAGCGCCACGAACGAGGTCGGGATCTGGCCGATCAGCGCGGCCCGGTACCGCTCCTCGTACCCCGGGTCGTCCAGCCACGGCACCGACGCCCACAGCCGGGTCCCCGTCAGCCGGGCGACCGGCACGCCGAGCAGCCGTGCGGCGGCGGAGTTCGCGAAGTCGACGCGCCCGTGCAGGTCGAGTGAGCACAGGCCGTACGGCAGCCGTGCCACCAGCCGCGCGGCCTCCGGTGCCGTACCCGTCCGCACCCCGAGGACGTCCCGCTCCGAGCCGACCGCGTCGGCCCGCTCCAGGCGCAGCGCGAGGCGCCGGCAGCCGCCGGTGAGCTGCCGGCGCTCCTCCTCGGAGAGGTCGGCGGGCCGGCCGCCCGGCCAGGTCACGAAGACCGCGCCGTACACGGTGGACGGGGTCGCGACGGGGAGGGCCGCGAGGGCGAAGGGGTACGGCAGGACGACCGCGATCCGGGGGAAGCGGCGGGCCATCTCCTCCTCGCCGCCGACCCAGACGAGCCGCCGGTCGCGCACCGCCTCGGCGACCGGCAGGGGCGCGCTCAGCCCGACCCGCTCCCAGGGCGCGGCGAACGCGCGGGGCAGCCCGGCCATCACCGCCATCTCCAGGACGGGTTCCTCCTCGGAGAGGAGGTAGACGGCCCCCGAGTGGGCGCCCACGGCGTCCATCATCGAGGTCAGCCCCTGGGACAGCGGCGGCCCCGCGGCCGGCGGCACGTCCACCGCGACCACCTCCTCGCCAGGCCGTGCGGTCGGGAACAAATCTCCCCCGATACGGCGCGGAGCGCACGGCGAGGGCCCGAGCCCGTACCCCCTCGAACCGTTCATAGGCACCCGTATCGAAGCGTGCGGCGGCGTCCGGGCGCCGTATGTGCGCCCCCGCGCATCCCTGTGGCCGGTTCTTCGCGCTCCGAAACGGAGGCGGGCGCCAAGAATGGGGCACGCATCAAATACGACGAGCCGGTGGGCGGGCGAGCCGAAGGGACGTAAGTGATCCGGGTACTTCTGGTGCACGACGAGGGACTGGTGCGGACGGTGCTGGCGAGATGGCTCGCTCGGGAGAGCGACCTGCGGGTGTACGACACGCCGTGGCGTGGCGCGTACGCGCGGGTACGGAGCGTACGGCCCCTCGTGTGCGCGGCGGACCTCGACTGCACGGACAGCTACGGCATCCCCCCGCTGGGCGAGCTGTGCGCTCCCGGGGGCGACCGCATCGCGCCCCGCCTGCTGGTCCTCGCCCGGGCGAACCGCCCCGGCCTGCTGAAACGCGCGCTCGAAGCGGGGGCGCTCGGCTACGTCGACAAGGCGGGGCCGCCCGAGCAGTTACTCGACGGAATCCGGACCGTCGCCCAGGGGGAACGTTTCATCAACGACTCCCTCGGGTTCGGATTCCTCAAGGCGGCGCAGATGCCCCTGACCCGCCGCGAACTGAGCGTGCTGACGCTCGCCGCCGAGGGGGTGTCGATGGCGGAGATCGCGGGGCGGCTGCATCTGTCGCACGGGACCGTGCGCAACTACATGGCGGCGATCACCCGCAAGACCGGGGCGCGCAACCGGATCGACGCGATCCGGATATCGCAGGGGCAGGGGTGGTTATGAGGGCGCACCAGGTCCTTCGGGCGCCTCGGGCGCTGCCCAGCGGCCCACGAGGTCGCGGTACAGGGGTGAGGTCTCCAGGAGCTGCGGGTGCGTGCCGTACGCGGTGTCCGCGCCGTCCATGACCAGGATCCGGTCCGCCCGGCGGGCCGAGGCGATGCGGTGCGCGACGACGACGAGCGTGCCGCCCGGCCGCCTCGCGAACGCCCGCTCCGCGCGCTCCTCGGCCACCGGGTCCAGGTGCGAGGTCGCCTCGTCCAGCAGGGCCAGCGGAGCGGGGGACAGGTAGGCACGGGTCAGCGCGATCAACTGGCGCTCGCCCGTGGACAGGGCGGCCGGATCGAGCAGCGCGTCCGGGCCGCCCAGCCGCCTCATCAGGCCGGCCATCCCGACCGCCTCGGCACCGGACCACAGCTCGGCCTCCGGCACCGCGTCCGCGCGCAGGTAGGTCAGGTTCTCGGCGAGGGTCCCGGTGAACACGTACGCCTCCTGCGGGATCAGCACCCGCCGCGCCCGCGCGTCCGGGGCCGCCCGGCCACCGATCCTGACCTCGCCCCCGGTCGGCGTCAGCGTCGCCGCGATCAGCGCGGTGAGCGTGGACTTGCCGATGCCGCTGGGGCCTACGACGGTGAGGTGGGCGCCCGGGGGGAGGGTGAGGGTGAGGCCGTCGAGGACGGGGGTGGAGGCGGGGCCGTAGGCGAAGGTGAGGTCGGTGAGGGTGAGGGCGGCGCGGGCGGTTCGGTTCGGGGGTGCCGGGATGGGAGCGGGAGCGGGGGGCGCGTGAGGGGAGTCCGGCGGCGGGGGCGTGTTCGCCGTCAGGCGGCGCAGGACCACCGTCAGCCGTGAGCCGCTCGCCCCGAGCCCGTGCACCAGGGCGTTGAGAGCGGGCAGCAGGGACTGCGTGACGTACGCGAACGCGCCCACCAGGGCACCCGGCGTGACGTCGTGGCCGAGGAGCCAGGGGGCCGTCAACAGGAGCAGGACGATGGGGAGTTGGCCCCCCACGGCCAGCGCGAGGATCCGCGTGACGCTCCAGCGGGCCAGCGCGCGGGCCGCCCGGAACTCCGCGTCGACCAGACGCGCGGTCCCCTCCTCCACGTTCCGCTCCGCGCCCGCCGCGGTGATGTCCCGCAGCCCCGGACAGACCGTGCCGAGATGCGCGGCCAGGGCCTCGTCCGCACGGAGGTACGCCTCCTGGCGGCGGGCCAGGGGACGCAGGGTGAGGACGAACAGGGCGACCCCTGCGGCGAGGGGCGGCAGGACGACGGCCAGCAGCACCGGGGCGAGCGAGAACAGGCCGACGAGCGCGCCGACGGACGTGAACACGAAGGAGCGGGAGACCAGGACGAGCCCGGCGGAGGTGTCCCGCGCGATCTCGACCTGCTGGGTCACCCCCGACAGCGCACCCCGGTCGGCGTCCCTGACCCCCCGCCGCACGACACCGGCGACCAGCCGGTCCCGCAGCGGCTCCACGAGGTCCGCGACCGCCCCGTACACCTTCCCGGTCCCCACCGCCCCGGCCAGCACCCCGGCCGCGCCCACCGCGAGCCACCCCGTCCCGGTCCCGGCCCGCCCCACGAGAAACCCCTCGTCCAGGGCCTTGGCGAGCGCGTACCCGAGCAGGAAACTCTGCCCCGCTTCGAGGAGGGACCACAGGGAGAGGCGCAGGAGGACGGCCCGGTGGGAGAGGAGGTAGCGGAGGGCACGGGGGAGGAGGGGGGTGGGGGAGGGCGGGGGCGTCGGCGCGGCTCGGGATGCTGTTGGCGCGAGCGTTGTGGGGGGGCCGGGTTCGAGGGGGCCCGAGTCGTCGGCTGTGCGGTGGGTGCCGGCGGTGGCGTCGGTCCGGGGCAGGGTGTCGCGCCCCTCACCTGCGCGGCGGCCCTGCCCCGGCAGCCCGCGCCCGTCGGCGGCACCGGCGTCCCGCCCGGAGTTCTCGCGCCTCACCGCGCCCCCTCCCCGTCCCCGCTCGCCTCGACGCCCGCACCCGAGCGCACAGGAACGCCAGCCCCCGTGACGCCCCCCTCCACAGCGCCTCCATGCTCACAGTCGTCCCCCGCGGCACTCTCACCCTCCTTCTCCCCGAACAGCTCCCGGTACTCCGCCACCCCCCACAACTCCCGGTGCGTCCCCACGGCCCGGATCCTCCCCTCCTCCATCCAGGCGACCGCGTCCGCGCGGGCCGCCGTCGACGCGCGGTGGGTCACCAGGAGGCGGGTCGTCGGGGTGGCCGGGGAGAGGAGGGCCCGCGTGACGCGGTGTTCCGTGATCGTGTCGAGGCTGGAGAGCGCGTCGTCGAGGACGAGGAGCCGGGCGGGCCGGGCGAACGCGCGGGCGAGGCCGAGGCGCTGGGACTCGCCGCCGGAGTGGGGGGCGTCGGCGCAGGGGGTGCCGTAGCCCTGGGGGAGGCGTGTGATGTAGGCGTGGGCGTGGGAGGCGCGGGCCGCTGCCTCGACGCCGTGGTGGGTGGGGAGGCCGAGGGCGATGGTGTCCGCGATCGTCGTGCCGAGGAGGACGGGCCGGTCGAAGGCGCAGGAGATCGCGGCCCGCAGCTCCGCGTGGCCGAGCGTGTGGAGGGGGACGCCGTCGAGGAGGACCTCCCCGTCGGCCGGGTCGGTCAGGCGTGCCGCGAGGGCCGCCAGCAGCGACTTGCCCGACCCGCTGCGCCCGACGACCGCGAGGGCCGTACCGCCGGGGACGGTGAGGTCGACGCCGTCCAGGACGACCCGCCCGCCGCGCAGGGCCCGTACGCCGCGCAGCTCCAGCCGTCCCGGCCCGGCCGGCAGACGGCGTCCGCCGTACGCGGGAGGCTCCTCGGCGTGGACCTCCGCGAGCCGTTGCGCGCCGGCCCGCGCCCGGACGAGCCCCGCCAGCTGCCCCGTGAGCACGCCCACCCCGGTCGCGAGGACGGCGTACCGGGAAGCGGCGAGCAGGTCGCCGGGGGAGAGGCGGTGACGGGCGAGGAGGAACCCGGCGACGGCGATCACGCCGAGCTGCAGGAGCGGCGCGACGGCGACGGCCTGTGCGGCGGCCCGCCCCTGCACGTGCCACATGCGCCGCCCCGCGTCGGAGAGTTCGGGCAGCGGCCGCAGGACGCGGGCGGCGTCGCGGTCCGCGCTCCCGGCGGCCTCGATGGTCCGGGCCCCGTCGACGGCCTCGGAGAGCGCGGCGGCGATCCGCCCCTGCACGTTCTGGTAGCGCACCACGCACTCGGACGTGTCCCGGGCGAGCACCCGCAGCAGCAGCGCCAGCACCGGTGCCCCCGCGAGGAACACGACGGCGAGCCACGGATCGAGCACCCCGAGCGCCACGACCCCGCCGACGGGCCCGGCCACCGACGCGGCCAGCGCGGCCCGCGCCGCGGGTGACGCCCCCGCCTGCGCCCCGCTCCCCACGACCCGCGCGACCAGGTCCCCCGCCTCGAACCGCCCCCGGGTCCCCAGCGCGAGGACGTGCCGGACGGCCCCCCGCCGCACGTACGCGGCCGTCCGGGCGTCCACGGTCCCCGTCAGGACGCTTTCGCACCCGTCCAGCACGACCGTCACCAGCACCAGCCCCGCACACCATCCCACCCAGCGTCCCGCGTCCTGCCCGGCGAGCAGCAGGTCCAGCGCCCGCCCCAGCACGGCGGGCAGCGCCAGCCCCGCCCCGGTGGCGCCGACGCTCACCAGCGCCAGCAGCGCACACCGCCCCCCGCTGTGCCGGGCGGCGTCCCTGAGCAACTCCCGTGTCCGCACCGGCTCCCCTTTCCCGAGCGTGCACGACCCCGAGGGCCGTTCCCGTGACGGGACCGGCCCTCAAGGCTCCGTGCTAGCGACGACAGAGCGGCGTCGTCTCCTTGATCAGAGACAGAGCAGGACGCTCGCGGCGCTCACGCAGGACAGCAGGCTGAGCGTGCTCGGGCCGCCGGTGTACTCCTCGGACTCCATCGTCTGCAGGTCGAGCAGTGCCATGGTGTGCTCCTTCCGGGTAGTCCCGTCGATTCCTGTGGGGACGGGGCGGTTTCACGGCCGCGCGGATGACGCGGTCGTGCTCTGGGGCCGCCGCGCGGGCGGCGGGAGGAACGGCAGGTGTGCGGCGGTGGCGTCCTCGGCGAGGGCCGAGGCGACCGCCAGCAGACAGCCGGCCGTTCCGGTGGCGAGGTCCATGGACAGGCGCATCATCTGGTGGCCGGGGAAGGCGAGCTGTCCCCGATAGGGCATGGCGAGCCAGTCCAGCGCGTCGATCTGCGCGGTGAGGTGCGCGCCCGTGGCCCCCGGGGCCGTCGTACGGGCTAGGTGCAGGATCATCCCGGCGCGGCCCTGGAGCAGTCCGGGCTGGGCGTAGAAGCGGCAGGTCGCGGCGGTGAGGATGCCGGTGCGGGCCTGCTCGAAGGCGTCGTCGGCGGTGTGCGCCAGGTAGTCGTCGAGGACGAGTCCGATGCCCGCGCTGCCGTCGCCGAGGTAGGGCATCGTCCGCCACACCTCGTCGACCTCCAGCGCCCCGCTCTCCTGGACGACACACCCGTCGAGGTCCCGGCGCAGCGCGGTCGCCGCAGCCTCCAGCAGGGCCTTGTCGCCGGTGCGTTCGTAGTGCCGCAGCAGGAACAGGGCCGGTCCGGTCGCGCCCCGCATGAGGCCCGCGCGCGGCCGGGGCTTGTCCGGCCGGGGCTCGGCGAGCCGCTCGACGAGGAGACCCGCGGCCTCGTCCGCCCGCGCCGCCAAGGACGCCTCGCCGGTCAGGTCGGCGAGGCCGGACAGCACGAGCCCGAGGCCCGCGAGGCCGCCCTGGAGATCGGAGGAGAGCTTCTGCCAGCGCTCGCGCAGGATCCCGGAGACCAGGTCGAGGGCGCGCTCGCGGTGACCGAGGAGCGCGAGGACGTGCGCGACGCCCGCGAGACCGTCGTACAGGCCGAGCGGGGTGCCCAGGGGCGGTGGGGCCGTGTGGTCGAGGAGCCAGCGCTCGCCCTCCTCGTAGGGGCCCGCGCCCGCCGCGCGCAGCGCGTACAGGACGCCCGCCGCGCCGTGCGCGATCCCGAGGCCGCCGCCCTCCGAGAACTGGGCGACGTCGCCGGGGAAGAGCCGGTCGGTACGGTCCGGGGTCGCCGACGCGAGGATCGCCTTCACCATCGAGTCCCGGCTGTGCGGCCACGCCGCGGGGGCGGGCCAGGAGGCGCGCGCGCCGGTCCCGTCCCCCGTCGGGGCCGACGCGCCGTACGAGGGCTCGCGGGTGATCTCGGCGACCGCCTCGGCGAGGAACGCGCGCGGCACGTCCGGGAACTGGTCCGCGATCACCTCGGCGAGGTGCGCGGCCTTGCTCCGGTCGACCACGAACAGCGTCGTCACCGGCAGGAACAGGGCGAGCCGCAGACAGGCGAGGGCGTAGCGGTCGATGTCGGCGCCTCTGCGGTCCGGCGGCGCGAAGAAACCGGGGTGCGCGACGACCTGGCGGGCGTTCGCGGTGACCGGCGCCGCCGCCTCGAAGTCCAGCAGGCTCACCGACTCGTCGGGTCCGACCATGATGTTGAAGACGTGCAGGTCGTTGAAGACGATCCCGCGCGCGTGCACGGCCGCCACCGCCCGCTCCACCTTGCCGTGGACGCGCACCGCCCACGCCGTGTACGCGGCGACCTTCTCCGGGTCCGGGTCGGGCACCAGCAGCGGATGCCGTTCCGCGAAGAACGCGTTGAGGGGCCGCCCCTCCAGGAAGTCCATGACGAGGAACCGGTGCCCGCCCAGCTCGAACCAGTCCCGCACCTCCGGCACCACCCCGGTCCCGGAGACCGCCTGGAGCGCCCGCATCTCCCGCTCCAGCCGCGCGATGGCGTCGGCCCCGTCGGAGGCGAGCCCCGCGAACGGCCGCCCCTCCTTGAGGACGACCTTCTCCCCGGTCCGCGTGTCGGTGCCCTGGTAGACGCCGCCCCCGTTGGAGAAGTGCAGCGCCTTCTCGATCGTGTACGGCAGCTCGCCGACCGTCGTCGTGTTGCGGGCCGCGAGGTGAGGTTCGAGGAACTTCGGCAGCGTCACCCACTCCGGGACCTGGAACGAGGGCGCCCGGCGGTCGGGCACCAGCGTCCCCGAACCGTCCCGCACCGCCGGCACCAGCGACCCCCGCTCGTCGACCACGAACCGCCGCGCGAACGCGCCGTAGCGGACGTACAGCGGGCCGTCGTACCAGCGCAGGTCGGTGAGGACGTACGGCCCCTCGAAGCCCTCCAGGAGCGCTCCCAGCTCGCGCAGGACCTCGTGGAGCTGGTCCTCGCCCGCCGGGTAGACGGTGACGAACTTGCCGCTGCCGTCACGGGCCGCGTACTTCGTGTTGCGCAGGTGCAGCAGGTGCGGGCCCGGCACGAACTTGAAGGGGATGCGGCGCGGCACGCAGTAGTCCCACACGATGCCCGCGATCTTCTCCGCGTTCTCCCGGGTGGCCGAGGCGTGGATCTTCCAGCCCTGCTCCGGGCCCTCGGCATGCTGAGGGGTCAGGGTCAGCCAGTCGCCGGAACGCGCCGACTCCCAGCCCGCCGGCACCGGCCTGCGCGCCGTCGCGTACCACCCCGCGGACTCGTCCCGGCCGGCGCCCAGCCGGTCCGGCGTCTCGTAGAAGTGCGCGTCCGCCAGCGCGTAGACCTCGTACCGCTTGTCCATGCGTCCCGTCCCCCTCCGTGCCCTCGTGGGCCGGAGTCGAGATTTCCAGGGCGCCGGAGCCGCCGACAGTCACGGCTGTCATGAGATGGACATGCGGAACGCACGGGTAAAGACATGTTCGGGATGTTTCGATCCCCGGCGTCCGCCGGAGTGCGCCCTTCCGCCCCCGAGGCGGCCCCGGAACGCTCCCAGGGGCTGCGCGAACGCGGCGTAAGCGCTGTAATACGGACGTGGTGACTGAGGGTGGTGCGCGGCAGGGAGGGCGGGTGCCGCGTGCCGAAGTGGCCCTCAAGACCGTCGGGGCGGATCCGCACTCCCCCGAACGGGTGAGGCGGACGCTGGAGCAGGCGCTCGTCTTCGCGGGCGCCTCCTGCGCCGCCGGCTACGCCCCAGGCGCCGACGGCCTGCTGTGCCTCGTCGACTCCGCGGGCGTCCCCCGCACTCTGTTCGGGCTGCGCGAGACCTACCCGCCCGACGGGAACTCCCCGGTCGCCGCCGCCGTCCGCACCGGGCGGCCCGTCCGGCTCGGCCCCGGAGACCTCGCCGACTGCGCCGAGGCCCGCCGCATGGCCGCAGGGGAGGTCCACCTGATCGCGCTGCCCGTGCCCGGCGGCTGCCTCGTCGCCGTCGGGGAACGCGCCTTCGACGCCGAGGACCACGCGTGCCTGACCCTCGTCGCCGACGCCCTCGCCTGGCCCGAGCCCCGCCCCGCCCCGCCCGGCCAGGTCGGCGGCGACGGCTTCGCGCTCGCCATGGACACCGGCCGCGTCGAGGTCGGCGACCGGCTCCTGGACCTCTTCGGACTCACCCGCGAACGCTTCGACGGCCGCGTCGAGACCCTCCTCGGCCTCGCCGTCCCCGAGGACCTGCCCGCCCTCATGTCCGTCGTCGAGGCCGACCACATGTCCCTCGGCGACCGCGAACTGGAGTTCCGGGTCATCGGACCGAGCGGTACCCCGCGCTGGCTGCGGCTGCGCGGCCGGCTCGAACCGGCCGAGGCGGGCCGCCCCGTACGGCTCGTCGGGACCGTCGCCGACGCCGCCGCCGTCCGCTCCGAGGTCACCGACGTCGCCCGCGTCCAGCGCCTCGCCGCCGCCCTCTCCACCGCCGGGACCGTCCGCGACGTCAGCCATGCCGTCGTCTCCGCCCTGCGCGGCCCCCTGCGCGCCGACCGGATCGCCCTCGCCGAACTGGAGGGGGAACGCCTCGTCGTCACCGTCCTCGACCCGCCCTACCCCGAGTCCTGGCCCGAGCTGTGGCGCCTGGAGTGGCGCGGCGAATGGCCCGACGCGCCCATGCGGTCCCTGCCGACGCTGGCCGCCGTGCTGCGCGAGGGCCGGGTGCGGATCTGGACCGCCGGAACCGCCCTCGAACCGGCCCTCGGCGAACTCGGCCCCGGCGGGCTCGCGGTGCTGCCGCTGGCCGCCGCGGGCCGTACGGTCGGCGCCTGCCTCGTCGGCTGGAACGCCCCCCACGACTTCGGCCCCGACGAACGCGCCCTCCTCACCGCCTCCGCCGGGCTCGCCGGACAGGCCCTCACCCGCGCCCACGCCTTCGACGCCGAACACGAACTCGTCGGCATGCTCCAACGCCAGCTCCTGCCCCGCAGCCTGCCCCGCCTGCCCGGCGGCGTCGCCGTCGCCCGCTACCTCCCCGCCACGGCCGGCCTGGAGGTCGGCGGCGACTGGTACGACGTCATCCCCCTCCCCGACAACCACGTCGCCCTCGTCATCGGCGACGTCCAGGGCCACAGCACCGCCGCCGCGACCCTCATGGGCCAGATGCGCACCGCGCTGCGCGCCTACTCCACCGAGGGCCACCCGCCCGACGTCGTCGTCGCCCACGCCAACCGCCTCCTCCTCGAACTGGAGACGGACCTCTTCGCCACCTGCGTGTACGTCGACGTCGACATGGAGTCCGGGACGGCCTGGTGCGTCCGCGCCGGGCACCCGCCGGCGACCCTGCGTCACCCGGACGGCTCCACGGAGGTCGCCGACGACGACGGGGGGCCGCCGCTCGGGGTCGTCGCCCAGGCCGACTTCCCGCTCACGCCGCTGCGGCTGCGGGCCGGCACGGTCGTCGCGCTCACCACGGACGGGCTCGTGGAGTCCGCCGCAACGTCCATGGACGAGGGCTTCGAACGGCTCTGTACGGGCCTCTCGGCGGCCGACCCGACCCACCTCGACCTCGTCGCCGACAGCCTCCTCGCCGACGCGCACCGCGGCGACGACATCGCGCTCCTCCTCCTGCGCTACGACGGCATGTCCGTACGGCCCCTCCGCGAGGGCTGGACCGTCTGGCGCGTCCCCGAGGCGGCCCGGCACGCCCGCCGCTTCACCCGGCGCACGCTCAGGAGCTGGGGCATCGAGGACTCCGACATGGACAGCGCCCTCCTGGCCGTGTCCGAACTCGTCACCAACGCCCTGGTCCACACGGAGGGACAGGTACGCCTCGACATGACCCTGCTGGGGCGAAAACTGCGGCTCGCGGTCACCGACACGTCACCCCGGACACCGGTGAAACCGACGGGACTGGGGTGGGAGGCGACCGGGGGGCGGGGGATCCTGCTGGTGGAGGCCATGTCGGAGGTCTGGGGGACGGTACCGGTGAGCGGGGGGAAGCAGGTGTGGTGCGAGCTGTTGTTGGGGTGAGGTGGGGGTGGGGAGGTGGGGGTGAGGGGGCGGTGAGCCGGGGTGGTGTGAGGTGCGGTCGGGCGGCGTGAGGTGCCGCTGGGGCAGCCCGGTCATATGACCCGACCGATTCCCAGCCCTCCGAGCCCGCGCGGTTTCCCGAGTGCTGTCACACCGGCCGCTCTCTGGGCCCGCGTGGCTTTCCGGGCGCTGTTACGCCGGCCGCCCTCCGAGCCCGCGCGGTTTCCCGGGCGTCGTCACGTCAGCCGCCCCCGCGCCGCCGCCTGGATCTTCGACGGCCCCAGTCCCCATTCCAGCGTCCGCCCCACAGCCGTGGCCAATGGCCGGTCCCAGCCGGTGCGGACCGCGGCGGGGCGCCGGATGCCCAGTTCCGTGCGCGCCCAGTCCGGGAGCAGCCCGATCGACGCGTTCATGAGCCGGCCGACCGCCAGCCGCTCCCGCCGGGTACGCCCGAAGCGCCGCAGGAACAGCACCGAGTCCAACGCGGCCGGGGTGGCACAAAGCAGGGGACGCAACCCTTCGAGGTACTCCTCGACCCCGCGAGCCGTACGTGGTACGCCCCGCGCGCCCAGCGCCTCGGCGACGGGGGCGACCTGGTCGTAGTACGCGTCGCACTCGGCGGGGGACAGCCGCTGCGCCCGGGGCGCGTACGCCTGGTGCCCGGCGAGGAAGCTGCGCACCTCGGCGGTGTGCACCCAGGTCAGCAGGCCGGGATCGTCCGCGCGGTACGGACGCCCGTCCGCCGTGGTGCCGTTCACCTTCGTGTGGATCCGCCGGACCAGGTCGATCACCTCGCGCGCGGCCGGCGCCGAGCCGAAGGTCGTCGTCGTGACGAACCGCACGGTCCCGTTCAGCCGCCCCACCGGATCCGCGCGGAAGTCGGAGTGCTGGTCGACCCCCGCCATGGCCAGCGGATGCAGCGACTGGAGCATCAGCGCGGCGAACCCGCCGGTCAGCATCCCGGTGGCCTGCCCGTGCACCCGCCACACCGGATCACCGGGCACGATCCCGAACAACCCCGGATCACCGGGAGGCTCCGCGTACCGCTCCAAGTGCAGATCACCGCCGTGCATGGTCGCCGTCAGCTCCGCGGAGATCCGCTCCCGCAGTCCCACCCGCACCTCCCCAGGTCGTCACCCGAGGGTACCGACACGGCCTAGCGCGGTGCCCGCAGCCACTGGCTGAGCAGCGTGAACGCCTCCGGGTACTCCGCCTTCCACGTGTTGTAGTTGTGCCCGCCGCTGCTCAGGAGCTGCGTACGGATCTCCACCGGCGTCCCCGCGGCGGCCGCCACGAACTGTTCGATGGAGGAGGCGGGGCTCAGCCGGTCCTGCCGGGACGTGGCGAGGAAGAGGCTCACGCGGGCCTTGGTGCCCTTGACCATGTGGGTGGGCGCGTTGCGGCGGCGGACGGCGGGGTCGGTGAGGACCGAGGTGTCGCCGGTCAGCGGATCGGGGTCGAGGGCGGCGCCCGCCCCGAAGACCTTCGGGAACTGCAGCGGCAGTTTCACCGCGCAGAACCCGCCCGTGGAGTACCCGGCGACCCCCCACCCACCGGGCCCGCTCAGGGTCCGGAACTTCGTCCGGACCAGATCCGGCACATCGGCGGAGAGCCAGGTGGCCACCTTGTGGTCGGGCAGGTCACTGCAATCCGTGTCGACGCTCCCCGGGTTCACGACCGGCATCACCAGGATGAAGGGGTGTACGGCGCGCTGCGCCAGCAGGTCCGCGAAGTCGCCCGGCATCCCGCCGTGCTCCAGCCAGGACTGCGGCGACCCCGGCACCCCGTGCAGCAGCATCAGCACCGGGAACCGTTTCGTGCGGTACGCGGCCTCGTCGTACTGCGGCGGCGTCCACACCAGCACCTGCCCGGACAGCAGCGACCTCTTCCCCCGGAAGTACGTGTCGAGGACCCCGTCCTGCGTGCCCTTGCTGAACTTGGCCCGGTCGACCGGCGGCCCCGGCATGGTCATGGCGGTCGTGTTGTCGGTGCCCATCAGGTCGTCCCAGGAGGCGTACAGACCGTAGCTGTTGTTGATCCACACGGCCACCACGGAGATCGCGGTCAACTGGCACACGCCGATCAGCACCGCCTGCACCGCCCACCGCACCACACGCGGCCCCCGAACCCTCGCCCACAGCGCGATGGTCGCCACCACCGCCAGCGCGGTCACCGCCACGAGAACGACGAAGAACGCCGTACCTGTCAGCGACATGACCACCTCCTGATCCTTACCGGACAACTTTGCTACTTCCGTACCAAAGAGACGGGACACGGTCCGTTCATGTTGGCCATGGAACGGTCAAGGATCTTCGCGACCTGCCGAGGGGGTGCGCGTCAGCCGCAGGTGGGATGCAAGAGGTGAGACTTACTCATGAGTCAGAAGTATTGACGCTTTCCGGAAATCGCCCGACTGTAGTGGACATGCCGAATATCCGGGCACGTCTGCTCGCTGTTCTGGTTGTCCTCTGCGGATTCCTGGCGACGCTGGTCCCACCGGCCGGCGCCGCCGCCTCTGTCCCCGACTCCCTGTCGTTCGACGGCACCCCCCTCACCGTCGCGAACGGCCGCTTCGTCGACGGCACCGGCCGCGAGGTCGTGCTGCGCGGCTACAACGTCTCCGGCGAGACCAAACTCGACGAGAACAAGGGCCTGCCCTTCGCCTCGGTCGCCGACGCCAAGAAGTCCGCCACCGCGCTGCGCGCCCTCGGCGGCGGAAACTCCGTACGCTTCCTCCTCTCCTGGGCCTACGCCGAACCCGTACGCGGCCAGCTCGACGCCGCCTACATCTCGGCGGCGACCGCCCAGATCGGCGCCTTCCTGGACGCCGGGATCCGGGTCTACCCCGACTTCCACCAGGACCTCTACTCCCGCTACCTCTTCAACTCCGGCAGCTGGTACACGGGCGACGGCGCTCCCAAGTGGGCCGTGGACCTGGGGGGTTACCCGCAGGAGTCGTGCGGCATCTGCTTCGTCTGGGGCCAGAACATCACCCAGAACAACGCCGTGAAGGCCGGCCAGTACGACTTCTGGCACAACAACCACGGCCTCCAGGACAGCTTCCTGGCGAACGCGCAGCGGGTCATGACGTACCTCAAGCAGAACCTGTCGTCGGACCAGTTCGCCGGGATCATCGGCTTCAACCCCTACAACGAGCCCTACGCCGGCACCTACGACTCCGGCCAGAAGAGCCGGAGTTGGGAACAGAACCTGCTCTGGCCGTTCTACGTGAAGTTCCGCGCCCGGATGGACGCGGCGGGCTGGCAGGACAAGCCCGCGATGATCGAACCCAACCTCTTCTGGAACGGCAACGTCAGCAAGGAGGAGGGCGGCCTCCTCGACGTCGGCACGCTCGGCTCCCGCTACGTCTTCAACACCCACTTCTACGACCAGAAGGCCATCTCCGGCATCCTCATGTGGGGCAACGCCTCCGACGGCCAGTACGTCACCGACTTCGGGACGGTCCGCGACCGCGCCACGGCCACCGGGACGACGGCCATCGTCAGCGAGTTCGGCCACCCCCTCAACGGCTCCACCGCAGGCAAGGCCCCGACCGTCCTCAAGGCCATGTATCAGGCCCTCGACTCCCGGGTGAAGGGCGCCAACTGGTGGTCCACGCCCGCGAGTTCGGGTCCCGTGCTGTCCGGCTCGCAGTGGCAGTGGGACATCTACAACGGACGCCACCACGAGTACATGAACGGCAACCCCGACAAGCTCCTCACCACCGGCGACGGCTGGAACGACGAGGACCTCTCCGCCGTACGCCTCGACGACTCCGGGACGGCGGTGCTGCGGCAGGACGGGCGGCTCGTCGACCGGATCTACCCGAGCGCCACGGCCGGTACGACCCTCGCCTTCACCTACGAGGACCGCTCCCGGGACGGCTCGACCGTGCTGACCTGGAACCCGGTGCCGAGTTCGCTGCCGAACGTGGCCTCGCTCGTCGGGTCGGGGCAGTACAGCGTGCTGGTGTGGCGGTCCAACGGGGGCTCGGCGCCTACCGAGTTGCACCTTCCGGCGACGTTCCCGACGGCCACGACCACCGTCGTGTCCGACCTCGGGACGGTGTACGGGCCTGGCGCTTACTCGGCGTCCACGAAGATCGGGGCGGCGGTCGAGCCGGGCGGCACCGGGAGCCGGCGACTGCTGCTGAGCGCCGCCGACTCGGGGACCCTGCACTACGCGCTGGTCACCAACGGGGCTTCCTCACCGTCGAGTTCGGCGCTGGCGGCGGCCCGTACGGAACTGGCGGGCTGGGTCGCGCAGAAGTTCGGCTGAGCAGGTGACCGTGCCCCCCTTCTGGCTGAAGGGGGGCACGGTTCCCGTGATCAGGACGGGCTCGTCCAGGTGGCCGCGACATGCCCCAGCCGGACGCGCTGCGGGTGGTCGCCCACCGGCACCGACGTCAGCTTCTGGCCGGTCGCGAAGTCGATCGCCGTGACCTGGTCGGCGCCGCTCTCCGAGACGATGCACGCCTTGCCGTCGCCGCTGACCGTCGCCCAGTAGGGCTTGGACGCGGTGACCAGCGGGCCTTCCTGGAGCGTCGTACGGTTCACGACGGTCGCGTAGTCGTCCATCGTGCCCGCGACACACAGCTTGCTGCCGTCCGGGCTCATCGAGATGCCGTGGTGGCGCGAGTCGTTGACGAAGCTGTTGCGCGCGTCGCTGGTCGCCGGGTTCTTCGGCAGGGTCTTCGTGCGGGTGATGCGGTCGGTCGCGAGGTCGTACTCGAAGAAGCCGTTGAAGAACGACACCTGGAAGTAGAGCTTCGACTCGTCCGGCGAGAACACCGCCGGGCGGACCGCGTCCGAGTAGTCGGTCAGGCCGAGCGCGTCCAGCTTCGGACGCATGTCGATAACCTTGACCTGCTGGTACGTGGTCGCGTCGACGACCGTGATGCGCCGGTCGCCCTTCGTCCAGTCCTGCCAGGGCTCGTCGAGGGCCGTGTTCACGTCCCCGATCGCCATGTTGTAGATGTACTTGCCGTCCTTGGTGAAGATGTTCTCGTGCGGCTTGTCGCCGGTGGCGAACTTGCCCAGCTGGCGGCCCGTGGTGATGTCCAGCACGTGCACGGTGTTCGAGGTCGAGGCGGAGACCGCGACGCGGGTGCCGTCGGGGGAGACCGCCATGTGGTCGGAGCGGTAACCCGACACCGGGAAACGCCAGTTGATGGCCCCGGTGGCGAGGTTGATGGACACGACGTCGGCGAAGCTCGGGCGGGAGACGACCACCGACGACCCGTCGGGCGTGGTGTACATGTCGTCCACGAACTGGTCGTGGCCCTCACCGACGCCGTTGCGGATCGCCATGAAGTAGATCCACTTGATCGGGTTGGCGTTGATCTCGGCCATCCGCTGGTCCTTGTCCGGGATGACGTTGATGCGGCCGATCTTCGCGTAGTCGCCGGACGACTTGATGACGTCGGCGGTGCCGTCCCAGTTGTTCCCGACGAACAGCACCTCCCGCAGCGCCGCCGCGTCCGGGGCGGCGTGCGCGGAGGCGACAGGGGCGGCGAGAGTCAGGGCGAGAGCGGCGGCGAGCGTGCACAGGTGCCTGGATCTGGCAGCAGGCATGGGGGGTGTTCCCTCCATCCGAGGGCGGTGACATGGATGAACGCGGCTCGGTCAGATCTGAAGACGTGCGATTCCAGATCTGACTTACTGGAAAGTAAGGAGGGGGTGGCCTTCGCCACAAGACTCCGGACACGACAAAATTGGCCACAGGAACGAACGAGGAGGGTCATTGGCGGGCAGGCTCAAAGGGCCGACCGGCCGGTACGGCGGGAAGAGCGCGGAAGAACGGCAGGCCGAGCGGCGCCGGCGGTTCCTCGCCGCTGCCCTTGAGCTGTTCGGGGGTTCGCCCGGCTACCGGGGCACGACGGTCGCCGCGCTCAGCGAGGCCGCGGGGCTCTCCACCCGCCAGTTCTACGAGGAGTTCCGGTCGCTGGAGGACGTCCTCGCGGCACTGCACCTCCAGGTGAACGACTGGGCCGAGGAGGCGGTGCTCGATACGTTCGCCGCGGTGGACGACCTTCCGCTGGTGGAACGCGTGACCGCGATCTTCCGGGCGTACGCGCGCAACGTCACGACCGACCCGCGCCGGATCCGCATCACGTTCGTGGAGATCGTGGGGGTCAGTCCTCGGCTGGAGTCCCAGCGGCTCGCCCGCCGGGCCCGCTGGATCGACCTCATCGTCGCGGAGGCGTCGGCGGCCGCGCTGCGCGGGGAGGCGGTCGAGCGGGACTACCGCCTCGCGGCGACGGCGTTCATCGGGAGCGTGAACGGGCTGCTGCACGACTGGAGTGCGGGGTGGGTGGAGGCGGGGTTGGACGAGGTGGTGGACGAGCTGGTGAGGCAGTTGCTGGGGATCTTGCGGCCGGTGGGGGAGTGGCCGATCGAGGGGTGGGAGGGAGAGGGAGGGGGGTGAACGGGGGTGGCTGGGTGCGGGCTCGTTGTGGCTGGTCGCGCAGTTCCCCGCGCCCCTTGGGCCGTGGGGGTGGCCGTGAGTTGTCGGGTGACCGGCCGTGGGGTGCGCGCCCGTCGCCCGCAACCGCTCGCCTTCGGTGCTTCACCCTAGCTGTCCCACTGCCTCCACCACCCTCCTCACCCCGTCCTCCCTCCGAACCCGCTCCCCCAACTCCCTCGCCCGCTTCCCGAATTGCGCCTCCCCCGTCGCCCGCCGCAGCGCCCCCGCGAGCCGTTCCGTCGTCAGCCCGCGCAGTGGGATCGCCTCCGGTGCCACCCCCAGCGTGACCAGTCGCCGTGCCCAGAAGCCCTCGTCGAACTGGATCGGCACCGGCACCGAGGGGACCCCGGCGCGGATGCCGGCCGCCGTCGTGCCCGCGCCGCAGTGGTGGACGACCGCCGCCATCCGGGGGAACAGCACCGAGTGCGGTACGTCCTCGATCGTCAGGATGTCGTCCCCCTCTGCCGCCAGGTCCGCCCAACCGCGCTGGATCACTCCCCGGAGTCCGGCCGTCCGCAGCGCGCGGACGATCTGGGCGCTCAGTGCCGCCGGGTCGGGGACCGTCGCGCTGCCCAGGCCGACGAAGACCGGCGGGGGACCGGCGTCCAGGAAGTCCCGTAGGCGCGCGGGGAGTTGTGCTGTCGTGTCGTACGGCCACCAGTAGCCCGTGACCTCCAGGCCGGGGCGCCAGTCGGCGGGGCGCGGGACGACCAGGGGGCTGAAGCCGTGCAGCATCGGGCGGCGGGGCCGGCGCAGGCGGCGCGGGGGGCGTCGTACGCCCAACTCGGCGCGGACGGCGGGGAGTGCGGGGGCGAAGACGTGGTCGACGGAGCGGTCGACGACATGGCCCGCGAGGAGGTTCAGGAGCGGGCCGTAGGAGCCCGCGCCGAGCATCGGGGGCGCGAACTCCCGGGTCGCGGCGATGGGTTGGAGGGGGAGGTCGAGTGCGGGGAGGTCGAGGGCCTCGGCGACGACGTGGCCCAGCGGGGACAGGGACGCCGAGAGCAGCAGCGCGTCGCTCTTGCGGGCCGCCGCGACGACGTCGTACGCCATCTCGCCGACCAGTGACCGGGCGAGACGCACCACGCGGGTGAGTTTGCCGAGGCCGCTGCCGCTGCGGTGCAGGCCCCGGCCGCGCGTGGACTCCAGCTCGGCGCGGGGGTCGACCGGCAGCGCGTGGAAGGCGACACCGGAACCGGCGACGAGGGGTTCGAAGCGGGCGTGGGTGACCAGGGTGACGTCGTGGCCCGCGCCCGCGAGGGCGTGCCCGACTCCGGTGAAGGGGGCCACGTCACCCCGGGAACCCGCTGTCATGATCGCGACTCGCACGACGGACAGTATGGCGGCGCGGGACCCGTGAGGGGGTGAACGACCCTTCGGAAAGAGCCAGTTCACTCTTGTCCCAGCCGTTGACTTCATTACCGGCCGGTTCTATTTTCGGCGCGCGGCACGTTCGATTCGTCGATCTCTGTTCGAAATCCCGTACGGGCTGCCGCTTCCCCCCGACCTTTACGGAGCCGCATGTACGCCCCACTTCTGCGCCGGTGCAGATCCCTCGCCGCCCTCGTCCTGACCGCCGCAGCCGCCCTCGTCTTCGTCCAGCCGGCCCCCGCCCAGGCCGCGACCTCGCGCCAGATCGCTGTACCGAGCGCGCCCATGGGCTGGGCCTCCTGGAACAGCTTCGCCGCGAAGATCGACTACAGCGTGATCAAGCAGCAGGTCGACGCGTTCGTCGCGGCCGGGCTGCCGGCGGCCGGGTACCAGTACGTCAACATCGACGAGGGCTGGTGGCAGGGCACCCGCGACGCCGCCGGGAACATCACCGTCGACGAGTCCGAGTGGCCCGGCGGGATGGCCGCCATCGCCGACTACATCCACAGCAAGGGCCTCAAGGCGGGCATCTACACCGACGCCGGGAAGGACGGCTGCGGGTACTACTACCCGACCGGCCGCCCCGCCGCGCCCGGCTCCGGCAGCGAGGGCCACTACGACCAGGACATGCTCCAGTTCTCGAAGTGGGGCTTCGACTTCGTGAAGGTCGACTGGTGCGGCGGCGACGCGGAGGGCCTCGACCCGGCGACGACGTACCGGGCCATCAGCGACTCCATCGCCCGCGCGACCGCCGCCACCGGCCGCCCGATGACCCTGTCGCTGTGCAACTGGGGCCGCAAGAACCCCTGGAACTGGGCGCCCGGCCAGGGCGCGATGTGGCGCACCAACGACGACATCATCATCTACGGCAACAAGCCGTCCATGACCAACCTGCTCACCAACTTCGACCGGAACCTGCACCCCACCGCGCAGCACACCGGCTACTACAACGACCCCGACATGCTGATGACCGGCATGGACGGCTTCACCGCCGCGCAGAACCGCACCCACATGAACCTCTGGGCGATCTCCGGCGCACCCCTCCTGGCGGGCAACAACCTCGCGACGATGACCGCCGAGACGGCCGCCATCCTCAAGAACCCCGAGGTCATCGCCGTCGACCAGGACCCGCGCGGCCTCCAGGGCGTCAAGGTCGCCGAGGACACCACCGGCCTCCAGACGTACGGCAAGGTCCTCGCCGGCACCGGCAACCGCGCCGTCGTCCTCCTCAACCGCACCTCCGCCGCCGCGAACATCACCGTCCGCTGGTCCGACCTCGGCCTCACCGACGCGAGCGCCACGGTCCGCGACCTGTGGACGCGCTCCAACATCGGCTCCTCCAGCGGCAGTCACACCGCGAACGTCCCCGCGGGCGGCTCGGTCATGCTCACCGTCACCGGCGGCACGGAGGCCGCGTCCAGCGTCTACACCGGTACGTCGTCCTTCGCGAACGTCTCCGTGGGCTCGACCGGTGTCAAGGTCGTCGACGTCGCGTACGTCAACAACACCTCGTCCGCCCGCACGGCCACGCTCAGCGTCAACGGCCAGCACACCACGGCGGTCTCCTTCCCGCCGACCGGCGCGTCCCAGGGCACGATCAGCCTCCAGGTGTCCCTGGCGAAGGGCTCCGCCAACACCCTGAGCTTCACGGGGGCACCGACCCTGGCCGACATCACGGTACGGCCGCTGCCGGGGACGAACGGCACGGAGATCACCGGCACCCAGTCCGGCCGCTGCCTCGACATCGACGACAACACGATCGGCAACGGCACCCAGGCCCAGCTCTGGGACTGCAACGCCGGCCAGAACCAGACCTGGACCTACACCGCCCGCAAGGAACTCGTCGTCTACGGCAACAAGTGCCTCGACGCGTACAACCTCGGCACCACCAACGGCACCAAGGTCGTCATCTGGGACTGCAACGGCCAGAACAACCAGAAGTGGAACGTCAACTCCGACGGCACGATCACCAACGTCAACGCGAACCTCTGCCTCGACGCGAACGGGGCGGCGACGGCGAACGGCACGCAGTTGGTCCTGTGGACCTGCAACGGCCAGTCCAACCAGAAGTGGACGCGTAACTAGGTGAGCCGGGGGCGCCTCCGCTGCCGACCGGAGGCGCCCCCACCTCGCGGCCGACCGGCCGCGGTCACGGTCTGGTTGGGCGGCCGGACGTGACGTCCGTTCCCCGGCCCGGGTGGGCGACCTGCGACGGAGCGCTCCGCGCCGGTCACGACCCGGGGCAGGGTAAACCAGTTGGCCGGTGGGGTGGGGGTGGTGAGAATCCGGGGTGATGGATGTTTTCGTGTGCGGGGGGTGTGGGGCCGGACTCACGGTTCCTGTCGAGGAAGTGGCGTTGCCGGCGCATGCGCGGCAGCGTGCGGGGCACTGGTTGCTGCCTGTGCTCATGGAGCACGGCACCTACGCGGTCGACCCCGAACCCTTCGGCGGACCCTGGCGGCGGTGGGCCGAGGTCGGGGACGAGGAGGCGGCGGCGCGTGGGGTGTTCGCGCCGGTCGAAGTGGTGTCGTACGGCCCTGCGGGAGCCGTCGTCGTCGCGCCGGGAGACGTCCGGGGGACGGTGCTCATTCCTGAACAGTGCGAGGGCTGCTGCTTCGGGATCAGCGGAGCGACCGGTCCGAACCTGGCCTGCGAGGCGTGCGGACGGGAGGTGGCCACCCGCGTCGACGACTGCTCGCTCTGGCAGGGCGTATGGCTGGACCCGAGATCGGTACGCCGGGTGCGAGGGCCTCGGCCCGGGGTGGCGGGCTGGGACGAACTGGCGACGCGGTGGAGCGCGGCCCCCTTGATCGAGTCGCACCGGATCTGGTGGTCCGGGACCGGCCTCGTCGACACCTGGAGCCTTCGGTGGGCGGCGGCAGCCGGAGTGGCGCTGGTCGACCTGCTGATCGCGGCCGACGCCGAACCCGTGGGGCTCCCGGGCGACAGCCTGCTCACGGAGCTGTTCGGCACCGCCCTCGACCGGTTCCTCCCGGCCGGACGGCCGACGCGCACCGTCGGCCTCGCCGGGCCCGGCGTCGACTCCGGCGCCGACATCGTCGTCGTCCCGGTCCATCCGCAGACCGGCGAGGCATGGCGGCCGGAGCGGACGGCCGGGGCGGTGCCGCTGGACGCGGAGGTGTGGCTGCATCTGGCGTTCGGCGCTCCCGAGTGGGAGTCGCTGCCGGTGCCCGCGAGCGGGGGAATGCCCGAAGGGGTGTGGCGGGACTACTCGTGGCCGAGACCTCCTGGCACCAGCCTGCTCCGGCTGGACCCGTGGGTGTTCCTGCACCGTCTCGCCCGCCACCCCGCCGTCCGCGAACCGTGGCTGCGGGCCATCTACGACCAGGGGTTCTTCTGAGCCTCAGCCGCTCTCCTCGTCCCACGCCTGCACCATCGTCTGGCGGACGATCTTGCCGTCCCGCAGGGACACCGCCGACTCGGCGAGGACGCGTGTGCCGTCGGCGTACCGGCAGGACTCCGTGTAGGCGAGTTCGTCGCCCTGGACGACGCAGTGTTCGAGCTTGTGGGTCATGTCCCGGCTGTAGACGTCGGCGAGCATCTCGGCGATCTGACCACGCCCGTGCAGGACGAGGGGGTGGCTGGGCTGGGTGTTGCGGTCGATGACGTGGATCTCGGCGTCGTCGGCGTAGAGGGCCAGCAGCGTGTCGGGGCTGGTCGACTCCTCGATGCCACGGCGGAGGGTCTCGGTGTCGAAGGTGGTGCCCATGGCGATGACCTCCTGAGGAGGGCCACGGGCCGAGACGGGGACGGCCCGTAGGGCCCCCACCCTTACGAGCGTCCTCCGCCCCGGCGCACCCGGCAACCGCTCAGCCTGTCGGGTGAGCGCCGGTCACGACCCGTTACCGCACGGGTGCTCGCCGCGTTGCTGAGGGCATGATCTCGACTCGACGCATGCTCGCCGCCGCCGCTCTCGCCGCCGGTGTCGCCGGCCTCGCCGCCCCGGCAGCGAACGCCGCGGACGCCGTTCCCATGGACGACGGCAAGCTCAACCCGATCGCCCTGCTCGACGACCTCGCCGTCAGCGACATCCCCGCCGAACACCGGGACAAGATGCCGAGTGTGTCCGGCCAGGTCAGCGAGGTGAAGAAGCTCGGCGGCATCCCGAACGAGCTGGGCCAGCTGCACCAGCTCACCGACCTCGCGGCCCCCGTCACGGGGCTGCTTCCGGCCGTCGAGGGCTGAACGGCCAGGGCCGCAGGGCCGCCCGGAGAGACTTCCGGGCGGCCCTGCGCCATGCTCGGCGCGGAGAGGCAGCGCAGGGCCTCAGCCCAGGGCCTCAGTTCAGGAACCGGAACCCCGGCCGCGGATGCATCAGGAACTCGTGGTGGGAGATGTTCCACGCGTACGCCCCGGCCATCGAGAACGCCACCCGGTCCCCGGCCCGCAGCCCCGCCGCCGGTACACCCCGGGCCAGCAGATCCTTCGGCGTGCACAACTGCCCGGCCAGCGTGACCAGTTCACCGGAGGCTGCGGCACGGGGCCACGGATGCGCCCACTCCTCGACCGGCAGCACCGCGCACGGCTGGTCGTGCCCCTTGGTGGCGGGCGTCCGCAGATGATGCGTCCCCCCACGGACGACCGCGAAGTCCTCGCCGTGACTGCGCTTCACGTCCAGCACCTCGGTGACGTACCACCCGCAGTACGCGGTGAGCGCCCGCCCCGGCTCGATCCGCAGCGTCAACTCCGGGTGGGCGTCGGCGATTTCCCCCAGCCCCTTGCCGTACGCGACCCAGTCGAACCGCCGCTCGGGATCCCCGTAGTCGACGGCCATCCCGCCCCCGACGTTGACCTCCGCCAGAGGCACCCCGATCCCGGCGGCCCACTCCACGACGGCCCCGGCGACGGCGACCTGCGCGAAAGCGTCCAGCCCGCTCGCCAAGTGCGCGTGGATCCCCACGAGTTCGAGATTCCCGTACGCCCCGGAGGCGAGCCCCCGTGCGACGGCCGCAGCCCGCGCCGGATCCATGCCGAACGGCGTCGGCCGCCCGCCCATCGCGAGCTGACTGCCCGTCAACGACCCGTCGGGCACAGCGAGGTTGACCCGGGGCAGCACCGACACCCGGCGCCCGCCCGCGAGCGAGGCCAGCATCGACAGCTCGTACTCGCTCTCGACGTGGAACCGCTCGACCCCGGCGTCCAGCGCGCCCCGCACCTCGTCCGGCGTCTTCCCCGGCCCCCCGAACGCCAGCGGCCGACCGGGCACCGCCCGCGCCACATGGGCGAGTTCACCCCCGGACGACACCTCGTACCCGTCGACGTACGGCCCCAGCGCGGCCAGGATCTCCGCCTCGGGATTGGCCTTGGCGGCGTAGTACACCTCGACCCGGGGCGGCAACGCCCCCCGGACGGCGGCGGCATGCTCGCGCAACGCCGCCAAGTCGTACACGTACGACGGGAGTTCAGCGGCAGGCAGGGACAGCGCGTACTCGTGCACCCGGTTCACCGGCCCACGCTCCCCGCGAGAAGGGACTCCGCCAGCGGCGAGGCCAGCCGTACGTACCCCGCCTCCCGGTCCGCCTTGCGCTCCCAGCGGGTGAGGAGGTTCGCCTTCGCGGGCAGCGGCACTCCGGCGAGGAGCGCGGCGAGCCTCGGCGGGCGGCCGTGGTGTGCGGCGTACCGCTCGACGGAGGCGCGCACCCGCGCCCACAACTCGCCCTCCAGGGACGGGTGCAGGTCGGCGAGCGCGGCGAGGAGTTCGGCGACGTGGTTGACGAACAGGCAGTACACGACCCGGTCCCAGCCGCGCAGCGCGTCGTACGTCATGGGGTCCGCGACGTCCGGGGGAAGCTCGGCGAGGACGTCGGAGTGGTACTCGGGGAGCAGCTTCGTGCCCTCCAGGTCACGGAAGAGGACCTGCGCGGGCAGCCCGGTGGGGCCGACGCAGACGAGGACGTTCTGGAGGTGGGGTTCCAGGACGAGCCCGTGGTCGAAGTAGGCGGCGAGGACGGGCGGGAGCAGCAGGTCCAGGTACGCCGACCACCAGGCGAGGGCCGTCTCGGGGGAGCCGTCCGGCAGGAGCCGCGAGATCTGCGCGCCGCCCGTCGGGAACTCGTCGGCGACGGCCGCGGCGAGGAGCGCGGTGGTCCCGGGGGCCAGCCGCCGGGGCAGCCCTTCGCGGACGATCACCCCGAACCCCTCCAGCAGCTCCCGGTCGGGCATGCCGTCGGGGCCGGGCAACGCGAGGGAACGGTAGGCGGGTTCACGCAGCACGGCCGCCCCCGGGAACCGGTCCGCGAGGTCGGCGAGCGCGGGCGCCAGCAGCCGGGTCAGGGCCACCGCGCCGGTCAGCTCGTAACTGCTGTTCTTGCGCAGGCAGTTGGTGATCCGCACGTTCAGGCTGAACTTGAGGAACGTCTCCCCGTCGTACAGGGTCCGCACGGACGCCGTCGCGGCGAACTCCCGGCCACCGGTACCGAGATCGAGCACGTCACCACGCTCCGACGCGGCCAGCAGCAAGGGGTGTTCGCGCAGGAACGCGTACTGCCACGGGTGCACCGGCAGCAGCCGGTACCCCTCGGGCACCTCCCGCAGCCCGTCCAGCGCCTCGGGCGCCCACGCCTCCGCGCTCTCCTCGGCGATCAACTCCGGCCGCACGGCGAGGTGTCGGAGCGGGAACGCGGCACCGGCCTCCGGCGCGAACGCGGCCCAGTCGCGAGGATCCCCCGTACGGGCCTTGGGCGTCGGATGGAACCGGTGCCCGAAGAGCAACGACTGCTCGGAGGCGAGGTAGGGATCGTCGGCGGCCTTGCCGGGTACGCCGGTCAGCGCCGCCTCGATCGCGTCGTGACCGGACACGACCTGCGCGAGGAACTCCTCGTTGCGCACGCCGGTCCTGAGGGACAGCTCGTCCTGGGTGAGTTCGGCGAGCCGGCGCCAGCCGATCTCCGCCCAGCCGTCCCCGCGCCGCTCGGTGACGGGCCCGGTGAACCGGTGGGCGCCGAGGAGGGAGGTCCGCCGCAGGGCGACCCGCAGGAGAACGCCCCGGCGGGGCAGGCGCAGCAGCAGGTGCCCGTCGTCGACGACGTTCTGGTGCTCGGGCCCGGACACCTCGCGCAGCAGGCAGTTGAGGAGGGTGTGGGCCACGGCCCGGTCGGCGGTGGGGAGTTCGACGGGGGTGGAGGCTGTGAGGGAGTGCATCAACGGCTCCAGCGGGTACGGGGTGCGAGGAAGAGGGTCGCGAGGGCGGCGGCGGCCGCGGCGGCGCCCCCGGTGAGGACGGGGGCCGCCGGGCCGAAGCGGGCGCTGCCCACGGCGGCGGCGACACCGGCGGCGACCGCGCCGGCCTTGGAGAAGAACTCCAGCGACCCGAACATCCCGCCGGGCGCCCGGCCGTGAGCGCAGTCGGCGGCGAGGACGGAGAGACAGACGAGCCCCAGGGTGAGCCCCGCGCCGAGCACGAGCCGCACGAGGACCAGCGAGGTCAGCGACCCCGCGACCCCGTGCCCGGCCAGCCCGAGCGCGATCAGTACGAACCCCAGCGCGAGCCCGCCGAGCGGCCGCTCCCGGAACGCCGAGTGCACCGGCAACGCCGCGACCAGGTAACAGAGATGGGGCAGTGCGAACAGCACCCCGGACAGCGCCGACGACGTCCCGGGCACCCGCTCGTCGACCAGGGAGATGAGGTAGGGGAAGGAGATGACGGTGGAGAACACGAACGCGCACTCCAGCGTGTACAGCACCCGCAGCGAGACGAGAGGCGTGTGCTCGACGGCCGACTCGGCCCGACGCGCGGCCTGTTGACCCCGCTCCGGCTCGGGCAGCAGCGCCAGGAGTACGGCCGCCGTCAGCGGCAGCACGGCCAGCAGCGCGTACTGCCGGTGCGGCGACAGCCACCCCGACAGCGAACCGACCACGATCGGCGCCGCCACCAGCGCCGCCCGCGCGCTGCCCTGCATCAGCGTGAGCGCCCGCGACAGCGCGGGCCCCTCCAGTGCGGCGCCCAGGTAGCCGTTGGACGCGGCGAAGGTCCCGCCCAGGATGCCCTGGAGGACGAGCGCCAGCGTGAACGTGAGCAGCGAGTCCGCCCACCCCGCGAGCAGGAACGACACCGTGAGCCCCAACTGCGCCCGCAGCAGCAGCCGTTTACGCCCGAACCGGTCCGCGAGCCGCCCCCACAAGGGGGCACCCAGCGCGCCGAACACCGTCGGCACGACATACAGCACCCCGGCCCAGCGGGCCTTCTCGTCCCCCAGCTCCGGGAGGATCTCGGTGAGATACGGCGGCAGGCCCAGCGCGGCGAACGACGCGACGAAGTAGCACCCCGCCACCGCGTACACCTGAGCGCGCCCGGAGTCGGTGCCCGTGGTGCTCATGAGCCGTCCCGCAGCAGGTAGTTGGGGCCGTCGGTGTAGTGCTTGTTCACGTCGGCCGCCCCGGACCGCTCCTTGGAGAGCAGCGTCCCGGCGGACACCATCGCCTTGACCGGCAGCCGGGGGGCCTCCAGCACCCGCTTGCGCAGCACGTCCGCCGCGTCCCCGCCCAGCCGCTCGACGGCCTCGGCGAGCCGGTCGCGGACCAGGTCCAGCAGCTCGGGGTCGTCGAGCCCGAACGCGTAGGCGCCGGCGCAGAGATGAAGCGTGATGGTCGTGAAGACGTCGGCGATCGGGCCGTCGTCCGTGGTGAAGGTGCGGGGGTCGTCGAAGGCCGGAACCCCGGAGAGCCGCGCGGTGTTGATCCGCGGCCCGTCGTTGTCCTTGAACAGCAGCTTCGCCCGGCCCTGTCCGAAGACCACGGAGACGTTCTGCTGGTGCGACTCCAGGGCGACGCCGTACCCGAAGAGGGTGGTGTGCCAGTCGAACAGCAAGGTCAACAGGGTGTCGAAGAGGGCGAGTCGGTCCCCCGCGAAGTGCCGTTCGGCGAGGTGGTCGACCACCGGACAGCCACTGGGCGCCTCCGCGAGCAGCGCGGCGAGCGGTACGGCCGTCTCGCTCGGCTGGCGTCGGCACAGGACCGCGAGGAGTTCGTGTCCGGCGTGCGCGTACGTCGTCTCGTCGGCGTGCGACACGCTGTCCCGGAACCGGGGTTCACGCTCCAGCACCGATTCCACGAGCCGCTGGCCCGCGGCGCCGTCCACCAGCGTGCCCGGCTTGATCGAGCGCTTGTTGCGCAGGCCCAGCGTCGAGGTGGCGAGGGGGAGTTTGAGGTGGAGGGAGGGGTCGTCGAGGACGGCGACCGTACGCATGGAGAGGGTGGGGACGACGTCCAGGTAGGCGGTGCCGGAGAGGACCACGCCGGGTGGGAGGGCGTCCACGGTCAACGGGTGGACAGGGAACGGGACATGAGTGTCCGTCAGCTCCGGCAGGCCCAGCGCGTCGAGGGCCGGCCAGATCTCGGGCAGTGTGCCGCTGAGGGTGACCGTCTCGCGGGGGACCGCGACCCACCTCAGGGTGAAGCGGGGGTGGAACTCGGGGGCGTACAGCCGCAGTTGCTCGGGGGACAGGCCCGCGCGGCCCCGTGCCGTCGGGTAGACCGGGTGGTCGAGGCGGGCAGCGAGGGTGTCGAGGGCGAGCGTGGGCCAGTCGGCAGGGTCGTCGCCGTACCGCTCGGCGAGGGTGCGCAGGACCGGGGTCCGGGTCTCCTCGTGCAGCCGTACCGTCTGCGCCGTCTGCCGGAACTCCTCCGCGAAGGCGTCGAACCCGGGACGGTCCTCGGGGTCGGCGAGGTCACGCAGGGCGGCCAGGACGGTGTCGTAGGAGGTGAGTTCGGCGCCGTCCCGGACGAGCAGGGGGAGGCGGGCGGCGAAGTCGCTCTGGAAACCGTCGGGTTCGACGGGCAGGAGGAGGCCGGCACGGCGGATCCAGAGGCCGTCGGGGTGCTCCTCCAGGTCGCCGAGGGTACGCAGCCCCACGACGTCCTCGCGGAGCAACGCGGACAGGACCCGGAGCATCAACTCCGGGCTTGCGGCGGGCTGTTGAGCGTGTCGCGCCCGTGCAGCCGTTTCTTGGGCCAGCCCGGCCCGCGCCGCTGTTTCTCGCGCCGGCCCAGCGCCCGGAGCGGCCTCTCGCCCCGACTCCGCGCTCACGCCTCGATCTCCCAGCGCTGAGCGGCCAGGAACTCCGCCGCCGCACGGTCCACGGTCGCCTGGTCGGTCCCGGTGGCCCGGAGGACCCCCAGATAGTCCCGGTTGGTCCGGTACAGGGGGTGCGTCGAGCCGACGGCCCGCAGCGGGCGGTACGCCAAGTGCACGCCGTCCACATCGAGTTCGGCGGCCTCGGGGGCCGAGACGAGCGCGCCTCCCCGATCCGCGCAGGGGTAGTCGAGCCGAGCGGCACCGTCACGCCGGACGCCGAGGTCGCCGGGCAGAGCGGCCCCCAGATGCACCTGAAGGACGTGCTCGAACAGGGGCACGCCCAACAGCCGGGCCAGCAGCAGATCACACTGATCGCCGATGGCCCGGTAGTTGACCTCGATGATCCGAGCGCGCCCCTCGTGCACGACGAACTCGGTGTGGCATATCCCGAACCCGACACCCAGGGCGTCCAGTTGGGCAAGCACCTGCTCGACGACCGGCGCGGGATGCTCCGCGACGAACGTCATCCGCTCCTCGATGAAGAACGGCGGCGGCGAGACCTCGGTGTGGAACCCGCCCAGCACATGCAGGACATGCCCGTCCCCGAGCGTCTCCAGGGTGTACAGCTCGCCGGGAAGGTACTCCTCGACGACCAGCACACCCCCCGGCCGCCGGGCGAAGATCTCCTCGGACCGGGCCACCAGCTCTTCCGGACCACCGACCAGGACGACATCTTCGCTGGCGACCCCTTCACGCGGCTTGACCACGCAGGGATAGGGCGCGTCCAGAGCGACCGGCGCGGAGATCTCCGCGGACCAGACGGCGTCGACACCGTGCGCCGCCAGCTGCCGTCGCATCTCCGCCTTGTCCTTGCACCGCAACGCGGCCCGCCAGTCCTTCCCGGGGAGCCCGAAGTAGGAGGCGGCGAGGGCGGCTTGGACCTGAAGGTGATCGCTGTTGGTGAAGATCCCGTCGGGCCGGTGATGCCGGGAGATCCGCGAGACGACCTCGCGGAAATCCCGTACGTCACACGCCAGTACCTCCGGTCCGGCGTAGGACTGGGGTTGATCGGTAAGGATCGTCACCTCTATGCCGAGCCGAGCGGCAGCGGGCAGGAATCCATCGGTGACGGAATCGGTGGGGTTGAGAGCGAGGAGGTACAGGCGCATGAGTGGGGGGCTTCCGCTGAAGACGTGGGGGAGTGGAGAAACCTGGGGGCGCGGGGAACTGCGCGACCAGCCCGAACGGACCCGCAGTCGCCCCACAGCCGTCGGAATCACTTGCTACTGCGCGGCCGGCAGCGTGACCCCGGTGGCCTTGGCCACGTCCTTGAGCATCTGCTCGGCGGCCTGGACGCCGATGCCGGACATCCACGTCTCGTCCGGGACGTTGAACACCTTGCCGCCCTTGACGGCCGGCAGGTCCTTCCACACGGGGTTGGACGTGACCTGCTTCTCCTGGGTCTTGTCCGGGGTGTCGGCGGTCGTCACGAAGATCAGGTCGGCGTCGGCCTGGTCGATCTGCTCGGGGCTGACGTCCTTCATCGTCACCTTGGGGTCGTTCGACATCTGGGAGGCGGGCCGCCGGAACCCGATGTCGTTCAGGACGATCCCGCTGTAGGAGTTGGACTGGTAGAGCCGCGTGGGCCCGGCGATGAACCGCACCACGGAAGCGACGGGCATGGTCCCGCCGTCCTTCTTCTTGATCTCCGCGCCGAGGGCGGCGGCCTGCGTCTCGTACTTCTTCAGCGCGGCGGCGGCCTCGGACTCAAGGCCCAACGCCTGCGCGTGCACGGCGAGGTTCTGCTTCCAGACCCCGCCGGTGGTCTCCGTGAACACGGTCGGCGCGATGGCGCTCAACTTGTCGTAGATCTTCTCGTGCCGGACCTTGGACGACAGGATGAGGTCGGGCTTGAGGGAGGCGATCTTCTCCAGGTTGGGTTCGAGCAGCGGCCCGACGTCCTGGGTCCCGCCCAACTCGCCCTTGAGGTACGTCGGGAAGCCGCCCTCGGTCTTGAAGTGCGGCGGCACGGCCCCGACGGGGTCGAGGCCGAGGAGCGTGACGTCGTCCAGCTCGCCCGTGTCGAGGACGACGACCCGCTTCGGCTTGGACGGGATCTTGACCTCGCCCATGGCGGTCCTGACGGTCCGGGGGAAGCCCGCGGAGTCGGCGGCGGCAGAGGCGTCGGCCTTGGGGGAATCGTTTCCGCTGTCACTGCTGCCGCAGCCGGTCAGGACGACCGCGCCGAGGACGACAGCGACCGGAACGGCCTTGAGGCGGCCGATTCCGCGCAGGGAGGAGCGCATGGTGAACATGGGGGGTTGAACTTTCCTGTAGAAGGGTTCAGTCGCGGGCGGCGTGCCGCGCCGCGCTGCTCTTGGGAATGACCAGCGGGGTGCCGGTCTCCGGATCGGGGACGATCCGGCAGTCGACGTCGAACACGGACTTCACGAGGTCCGCGTCGAGCACGTCGGACGGCGCCCCGGCGGCGGCCAGGCGGCCGTCCTTGAGGACGACCATGTGGTCGGCGTACCGGGCGGCCTGCCCGAGGTCGTGCAGGACCATGACGACGGTCCGCCCGGCGTCCGCGTGCAGGTCGGCGACCAGGTCGAGGACGTCGAGCTGGTGGCGCAGGTCGAGGAAGGTCGTCGGCTCGTCCAGCAGGAGCAGCTCCGTGTCCTGGGCCAACGCCAGCGCGATCCAGGCGCGTTGACGCTGGCCGCCGGAGAGCCGGTCGACGGCCCGGTCACGCAGCGGCGTCGTGCCGGTCCGCTCCAGAGCCTCGTCCACGGCCTTCTGGTCGGCGGCCGACCAGGGGCTCAGCAGCCGCTGGTGCGGGTACCGGCCGAGCCGGACGAGCGCCTCGACGGTGATCGCCTCGGGCGTGACCGGCTGCTGCGGGAGCAGGCCCATCCGGCGGGCCAGGGTCCGCGCGTCCATGCGGTGGATGTCGGAACCGTCGAGCGTGACCGTGCCGGCGGCGGGCGCCAGGAGGCGGCTCAGCCCCCTCAACAGGGTTGATTTCCCGCAGGCGTTGGGGCCGACGATCGCCGTGACCGCCCCGCCGGGGATCGTCAGGTCGAGGCCGTCGACGATCGTCCGGTCGCCGTAGCGCAGTGCGAGGCCCTCGGTGGTGAGCTGGTTGGTCATCAGGAGTTCCTCTTCACGTTCACGGGCGAGGACTGGCGGAGCATCAGCACCAGCAGCCAGGGCGCCCCCAGGGTCGCGGTGACCGCGCCGACGGGCAGCCCCTCGACCGGCAGGAGGTGCTGGACGACGAGGTCGGAGGCGAGCAGCAGGACGGCGCCGGTGAGCGCGGCGAGCGCGAGCGTCACGGCCGTGGGAGGTCCCGTCAGGAAGCGCACGATGTGCGGGACGGCGAGCGCGACGAAGGTCACGGGCCCGGCGAGTGCGGCGGCGAGGGATGCCAATACGACGGCGAGGACGAGGAGTTGGAGGCGGGCCCGGGAGGTGTTGAGGCCGAGCGCGCCCGCCGAGTCGTCCCCGAGGTCGAGGACCGCGAGCCGCCGGTTCATCACCAGGGCCACGGCGAGCGCGAGGACCATCGCGGCCGTACCGCCCCACACCTCGGTCCACGTCCGCCCGTACACCGAGCCGGTCGTCCACTGGAGCGCCGAGCCGGCCAGCTCCGCCGGGAAGCGGACGATCATCAGGTTGACGGCCGCCGCGAGCGCCGCCTGCACGGCGAGCCCGGTGAGGACCAGGCGGGTCACCGAGACGGAACCCCAGCTGAAGACGCCCAGCAGGAGCGCGGCGAGGAGGCCGCCGCCGAGCGCGCCCAGCGGGATCAGGGTCTGCGTGGCACCGGCCGCGAGCAGCGACACCGCGCCGAGGGACGCGCCGCCCGTGACGCCCATGACGTCCGGGGAGGCGAGCGGGTTGCGGAAGAGGCGTTGCAGCACGCACCCGGCCGCGCCGAGCCCGGCACCCGCGACGATCGCCGCGAACGCGCGGGGCGCCCGGAACTCCTGGACGACCAGGACGTCCCCGGAGTCCCCGAGCCCGACCAGCGCGCGCAGCGCCGTACCGGCCGGGATCGACATCGTGCCGGTGGTCAGCGAGATGGTCAGCAGGACGAGGAGGGTGGCGAGGCCGGTGCCCGCGAAGAGCAGGACGCGGCTGCGGTAGGCGCTCATCGGGCCACCTTCCGGGCGAGGAAGGCCAGCAGCGGGGCGCCCAGGAAGGCGGTGACGATGCCGACTTCGAGCTCCGAGGGGCGGATCACCAGACGGCCCAGGATGTCGGCGGAGAGCAGCAGGATCGGGCCCGCGAGGAGGCAGCCGGGCACCAGGAGGCGGTGGTCGCCGCCGAGGAAGGGGCGGACGAGGTGGGGCGCGGCCAGTCCGATGAACGCGAGCGGGCCCGCCACGGCGACCGAGGACCCCGCGAGCAGCACGACCGCGATGCCGCCCGCGAGCCGCACCTTGCCGACCGGGACGCCGAGCGCCGCCGCCGAATCGTCGCCCAGCGCGAGGGTGTTGAGCGCCGGGGAGACCGCGAGGGCGACGACCAGGCCGAGAACCAGCGTCGGCAGCACCTGCCACAGCGCGGACAGCGGGCGCTCCGCGAGCGAGCCGGCCAGCCAGAAGCGGGCCTCGTCCAGGGTGCGCTGGTTGAGGAGCATGACCGCCGACGTCCAGGAGATCAGCACGAGTTGGAGGACCGTGCCGCCAAGTGCCAGGCGTACGGGGTCGATGTCGCCCGAGCGGCGGGCCAGGGCCTGCGCGAAGAGGGCGGCCGCGGCGGCGCCGGCGAAGGCGAACCAGACGTATTCGACAGGGTCGTCGAGCCCGAGGGCGTAGATCGCGACCACGACGGCGAACCCGGCGCCCGCGTTGATGCCGAGGGTTGTCGGCGAGGCGAGGGGGTTGCGGGTGATGCCCTGTGCGACCGCGCCGGCGACGCCGAGCGCGGCGCCGACGAACAGGCCGATCACCGTGCGCGGCAGGCGCAGGCCCGTCACGACCAGCGCGTCACGGCCGTGCGCGTCGCGGAACAGCGCGTCCGCCACCGTCGACAGAGGAACGGAGCGGGCGCCGAGCGCGAGGCTCAGCGCGGTGCACAGCACCAACGCGGCGGTTCCCAGGAGGAACAGGGACATGTGCCGAAAGGCACGGGAGGGCACACCGGTGGGTGGTGTGCCCCGAAGAGTCGCAGTCACGAGCGGTGAGCTTAGGTTAGGCTTCCTTTAGTTTTCAACCGCCTGTGGAATCACTGTGATCTTTCTTGCGATCTTCACACCCTACGTCGCGGTTGGGAACACCCCCAGCCGGAAAAATCGTCCCCGTGGAGCACCGCATGCCCGTCGCCGAGGTCCTGCACCGCCTCACCGCCCTCTGCGACGTCCTCGACGTCCGGATCACCCCCGACGACCCCGCCGGCACCGACCTCCTCACCGACACCGCCGCCTTCGTCGACGCCGAGGCCGCCCGCATCCACGACCGCTACGGCGTCACCGTCCCCCGCCACGTCGCCGCCTCCCGCGCCCTCCACGACTACGCCTGGTCCGCCGCGCTGCTGATGAGCGGCCCTTGGTTCCTCGAACGCCGGGTCCCGCTGATCCGCCCCCAGGACATCCGCGCCGACCTCACCACCGCCTCCTACCGGGTACGACCGGCCGGCTCGGACGCCCCCGGCAGCCTCCTCGACGCCCTCACCACCCACATGGAACCGGTGCTGGCCGCGTTCGCCCCGCTCACCCGGCGCGGTTCGCGGGCCCTGTGGGGGATGGTCGGCGACGACCTGGTCTCCGGACTCTGGTACCTGGGACGGGTGTTGGACCGCGAGGACGACGGCATCCGCGCCGCGAGCGAGATCCTCCCCGGCCCCGTCGGCCGCTTCCCGGCAGGCGCCGGATTCCGCAACCTGACCGCCGCCGACGGCAGTTGCCACCCGACTCGCACCCGCGCCGGATGCTGCATGTTCTACGCGGTACGCCCGGCCGAGGCATGCGGCACCTGCCCGCGCACCTCCGACGCCGAACGCCTGCGCAGGCTCGGCTAGTTCACCGATTGCGCCGGTGAATCCCCCGCCGCCAAGAACTGCGTCGCCGCCAACTCCGCGTACAGCGGGTCCCCGTCCACGAGTTCACGGTGCGTACCCACCGCCCGCACCCGCCCCGCGTCCATCACGACGATCCGGTCCGCCATCGTCACCGTCGACAGCCGGTGCGCGACCACCAGAACCGTCGTCGAACGCGCCACGTCCGCGACCGTGTCCCGCAGCGCCGCCTCGTTCACCGCGTCCAGCTGGGACGTCGCCTCGTCCAGCATCAGCAGCCGGGGCCGCCGCAGCAACGCCCGCGCGATGGCGACCCGTTGGCGCTCACCCCCGGACAACTTGGTCCCCCGGTGCCCCACCAACGTCTCCAGCCCCTGCGGGAGCCGCTCCACCAGCCCGTCCAACCGCGTTGTCTTCAGGACCCGTTGGACGGCCGCCTCGTCCGCGTCCGGGTTGCCGAGCAGCAGGTTGTCCAGCAGGGACCCCGACAGGACCGGCGCGTCCTGCTCCACGTACCCGATGGCCGACCGGAGTCCGGGCAGATCCCAGTCACCGAGCGGACGCCCGTCCACCGTGACGACGCCCTCCTCGGGGTCGTAGAACCGCTCGATCAGCGAGAACACCGTCGTCTTGCCCGCGCCCGACGGACCCACGAACGCCGTCATGCCCCGGGGCGGCACCGAGAACGTCACCCCGTGGTGCACGAACGGCAGGTCGTCGGCGTACCGGAAGCGGACGTCCGTGAAGGTCACCGAGGCCGGTTCGGCGTCGGAGGAGGGGAGCGGGGCCGGACGGGCCGACGGCTCGGCGGGCAGGGCCAGCGCCTCCTGGATCCGCGTCAGCGCCGCCGCACCCGTCTGGTACTGGGCGACCGCGCCCACCAACTGCTGGATCGGCGACATCAGATAGAACACGTACAGCAGGAACGCCACCAGCGTCCCGATCCCGATCGCCCCCGTCGCCACCCGCGCCCCGCCCACCGCGAGGACCGTGATGAACGCGACCTGGATCGCGAGCCCCGCCGTGTTCCCGGCCGCCGCCGACCACATCGCGGCCCGCACGCTCTGCCGCCACGACTCCTCGGCCGCCGCGTGCAACGCCTTCTCCTCACGGTGCTCGGCCCCCGACGCCTTCACCGTCCGCAGCGCGCCGAGCACCCGCTCCAGCGAGGCACCCATCACCCCGACCGCGTCCTGCGCGCGACGGCTCGCCCGGTTGATGCGCGGCACGATCAGCCCGATCACCAGCGCCGTGCACACCACCACCCCGAGCGTCACCGCCAGCAGCACCGGATCGACGAACCCCATCATCACGACCGTTGCCACCAGCGTCAGCCCGCCCGTCCCGAGGCCGACCAGCGAGTCCGTCGTCACCTCCCGCAGCAGCGTCGTGTCGGAGGTGATCCGCGCCATCAGATCGCCCGGCTCGGTCCGGTCGACGGCCGTGATCCGCAGCCGCAGCAGGTACGACGACAGCGCCTTGCGCGCGCCGAGCACCACGGACTCGGCGGTGCGCCGCAGCACGAACGAACCCAGGCCGCCCAGCACGGCGTTGAGGACCACGAGGCCCGTCATGAGCGCCAACGCGCCCGTGATCGCACGGTCGTTGGACAGGTCGGCTATCAACTCCCGTGCCACCAGCGGGAGGAGGAGGCCCGCGGCGCCGGTCAGCAGCGAGAGAATCGCTCCGGCGAACAGAGTCCAGCGATGCGGACGGACGTACCCGAGGAGGAGACGCCAGGGGGGAGTGGTCTGCTGCACGTCTCTCCTCGGTTCGTGGGATGCATCACCAGGCTACGGCCGACCGGATGTGACCCCGAGGGTGATCACTTCCGCGTAGGGTCGGATGCGGGACGTAAAGAAAGGGTCAGCACCATGCCACAGGAAGTACGTGGAGTCATCGCGCCGGGGAAGGACGAGCCGGTACGGGTCGAGACGATCGTCGTCCCGGACCCCGGTCCCGGTGAGGCCGTCGTCCGGATCCAGGCGTGCGGGGTCTGTCACACCGACCTGCACTACAAGCAGGGCGGCATCAACGACGAGTTCCCCTTCCTCCTCGGGCACGAGGCGGCAGGTGTCGTCGAGTCCGTCGGCGAGGGGGTGACCGACGTCGCTCCGGGTGACTTCGTGATCCTCAACTGGCGTGCGGTGTGCGGGAACTGCCGGGCCTGTCTGCGGGGTCGGCCGCAGTACTGCTTCAACACGCACAACGCCAAGCAGAAGATGACCCTCGCCTCGACGGGTCAGGAGCTGTCCCCGGCGCTCGGCATCGGCGCGTTCGCGGAGAAGACGCTCGTCGCCGCCGGGCAGTGCACGAAGGTCGACCCGTCCGTGTCCCCGGCCGTCGCCGGACTCCTCGGCTGCGGCGTGATGGCCGGGATCGGCGCCGCGATCAACACCGGTGGCGTCGGGCGCGGTGACAGCGTCGCCGTCATCGGCTGCGGCGGGGTCGGGGACGCGGCGGTCGCCGGGTCGGCGCTGGCCGGTGCCGGGCGGATCATCGCCGTGGACATCGACGAGCGCAAGCTCGCCAAGGCCCGCGAGCTGGGGGCCACGCACACCGTCAACTCCCGCGAGACGGACGCCGTGACGGCGATCCAGGAGCTGACCGGAGGGTTCGGCGCGGACGTCGTCATCGACGCGGTCGGCCGGCCGGAGACGTACAAACAGGCTTTCTACGCCCGGGACCTGGCCGGGACGGTCGTCCTCGTCGGCGTCCCCACACCGGAGATGAAGCTCGAACTCCCGCTCCTGGACGTCTTCGGGCGGGGCGGCTCGCTCAAGTCGTCCTGGTACGGGGACTGCCTGCCCTCCCGGGACTTCCCGATGCTCATCGACCTGCACCTCCAAGGCAGGCTCCCCCTCGACGCGTTCGTCACCGAGACCATCCAACTCGACGAGGTGGAGAAGGCGTTCGAGCGGATGCACCAGGGCGACGTCCTGCGCTCGGTGGTGGTCCTCTGATGGCCGCGCGCATCGAACGACTCGTCACCTCCGGGCAGTTCACCCTCGACGGGGGCACCTGGGACGTCGACAACAACGTCTGGATCGTCGGCGACGACCATGAAGTGATCGTCATCGACGCCGCGCACGACGCACAGGCCATCGCCGACGCGGTCGGCGACCGGCGGCTGACCGCGATCATCTGCACCCACGCCCACAACGACCACGTCAACGCGGCCCCCGCGCTCGCCGAGCTGACCGGGGCGCGGATCTGGCTGCACCCCGACGACCTTCCCCTGTGGAAGCTCGCGCACCCCGACCGCGACCCCGACGAGCACCTCGCCGACGGACAGGTCATCGAGGCCGCCGGAGCGGATCTGCGGGTCCTCCACACGCCGGGGCACGCACCGGGCGCGGTGTGCCTGTACGACCCCGCCCTCGGCGCCGTCTTCACGGGCGACACGCTGTTCGCGGGCGGGCCCGGGGCCACGGGGCGCTCCTTCTCCCACTTCCCGACGATCATCGACTCGATCCGTGACCGGCTCCTGGAACTCCCCGGCGAGACGCGGGTGCTGACCGGGCACGGGGACGAGTCGACGATCGGGGCGGAGGCGCCGCACCTGGAGGAGTGGATCGCGCGGGGGCACTGAAAGATCTGAGGTCGCTTGAATAGGCGACAGAAGGTGTCCGGTTTCCCGGGAATCCTCGTGCACATGAGCAAGAACGAGAACCCGGACACCCCTCAGCCCGACGACAAGCCCCTCCACGGCAAGGTCGCCCTCGTCGCCGGCGCCACCCGCGGCGCCGGCCGCGGGATCGCCGTAGAACTCGGTGCCGCCGGAGCCACCGTGTACGTCACCGGCCGCACCACCCGCACCCAGCGCTCCGAGTACGACCGTCCCGAGACCATCGAGGACACCGCCGACCTCGTCACGGAGGCGGGCGGCCGGGGGATCGCCGTCCCCACCGACCATCTGGTCCCCGCCCAGGTGAAGACGCTCGTCGAGCGCGTCGACGCCGAACAGGGCCGCCTGGACGTCCTGGTCAACGACATCTGGGGCGCCGAGAACATCGTCGAGTGGGACACGCCGGTCTGGGAGCACGACCTGGACAACGGGCTGCGGACGCTGCGGCTGGCGATCGACACGCACGCGATCACCTCCCACCACGCCCTCCCGCTCCTGCTGCGCCGGCCCGGCGGTCTGGTCGTCGAGATGACCGACGGCACCGCCGAGTACAACCGCGACAACTACCGCCTCAACTACTTCTACGACCTCGCCAAGGCGGCCGTCCTGCGCATGGGGTTCGCGCTCGGCCACGAACTCGCCCCGCACGGCGCGACGGGCCTGGTCCTCACCCCCGGCTGGATGCGCTCCGAGCTCATGCTGGAGCACTACGGCGTCCGCGAGGACAACTGGCGTGACGCGCTGGAGAAGGTCCCGCACTTCGCGATCTCCGAGACGACCCGCTACGTCGGCCGCGCGGTCGCGGCCCTGGCCGCCGACCCCGACGTCGCCCGCTTCAACGGCCGGTCCCTCTCCAGCGGCGGCCTGGCCCAGGAGTACGGCTTCACGGACCTCGACGGCAGCCGCCCCGACGCCTGGCGCTACCTGGTGGAAGTCCAGGACGCGGGGAAACCGGCGGACGTGTCCGGATATCGGTGATCCCGTGACCGACTGAGGGAAAGTTCACTGTTCTGTCACAGGGCCATGTGGGGTACAACCGACGTGTCCGAGCACGGGTCTAGACAGGCGAGGAACATCCCGAGGGAGGCAGGCATGGGGGACATACGCAGACGAGCCGCGGTCGTGGCGGGGGTCACGGGGCTTCTGGCACCGCTCACGATCGCGCTCGGGGCCGGCACGGCGCAGGCGGCGAGCTGTACGGCGTCGGCGGGGCCGTACCAGAAGCAGGTGGAGAAGTTCCTGGGGCGGCCGGTGGACGGGAAGCAGTCCAGTGCGGACTGCAAGGCGATCCAGGCGTTCCAGAACAAGCACGGCATCACCCCGAACATCGGGTACGCGGGTCCGGTCACCTGGGGCGTGATGGACCTCATGAACAAGCAGAAGGCCGTGGGGAGCAACCCCAACAAGGACGGCAAGTGCCCGACGAACAAGGGCCGGATCGCCTGCGTGAACCTGACGCTCCAGCTCAGCTGGATCCAGGACGGCAAGAAGCTGGTGTACGGGCCGGTGCCGGTGCGCAGCGGGCGGGACGGCTTCGAGACGCGTACGGGGCTGAAGAAGATCTACTGGCGGCATATCGACCACGTGTCGACGATCTACAACGTGCCGATGCCCTACAGCCAGTTCTTCGACGGCGGCCAGGCGTTCCACTCCGTGGGGATCAGCGTGTGGAACCCGCCGGGGTCGCACGGCTGCGTCAACATGACCACCGCGGCGGCGAAGAAGTACTGGTCGCTGCTGAGGAACGGGGACGACGTCTTCGTCTACGGGCGCAAGCCCGGCACCTGACGGGTCTCGCCGGCGGGTCTCGCTTTGAGGGGGGATCGCCTTTTTGTTCCGGGCAGTTGACGTGATCAGTAACACGGTCCGATATGCCCGGAATGAAACCTATTAACTCACGCGGTCTTCACCCCCGGCGCCGTAAGATTCACACCATGTCCATCACTGTTGAACCCCTTACCGAGCGATCGGCCGCGGAGGTCAACGAGGAGATCAGGGCCCTGTGGCTCCGGTCGGGCGGGATTCTGCGCGGGGACCAGCGCGAGGAGTATCAGCGGCTGGTGACGGAGTGGGCCGCGGTTTCCCACCGTTCGGACCACGCGGCCTGAACTCCCCGGCCTCCCTTACCTCTTGGGGCACCCGCCGACCGGTGGGTGCCCTTGTTCGTGTCCCTCAGCTCCAGTTCGCCGCGTAGTACCGCTGGTACTCCTTGCGGTCCCGCTCCTCGCGCAGGTAGCGCGTGAAGAACAGCGCCCCCATGCTCGCCGCGATGATCAGCAGACCGGGGCCGATGGCCAGCGGGTTGGCCAGCTTCGAGGCCAGGGACGTGCCGCCGACCGGAGCCGTCGAACCCGGCGCCGCCTTGCCGGGAGCGACCGCCGCTTGCGTGGCGGCGGGGTTCGGCGCGGCGCCGCCCTGCTGGGCGCCGTCCGCCTGCGCGGCCACGATCAGCTGCATCTTGGTCGCCGCCAGCGCCGCCGACACCGGCTGGAAGAACGTCGTGCCGCCCGCCGTGCAGTCACCGCTGCCGCCCGAGGTGACCCCGAGCGCGATGCCCTCCGAGAACATCGGGCCGCCGCTGTCGCCGGGCTCCGCGCAGACGTTCGTCTCGATCAGGCCGGTGACCGTGCCCTCCGGGTAGTTGACGGTCGAGTTCAGCGACGTGACCTGGCCGTCGCGCAGGCCCGTCGTGCTGCCGCTGCGGAACACCCGCTGGCCCACGACCGGGTCCGCGAAGCCGGTGATCTTGACGCCGTTGCCGTTGCCGATCGCCACGATGTCGGCGCCCTCGCCCGCCTTGCCGTTCGCGTACTGGATCAGCGAGTAGTCGCCGCCCGGGAACGAGGAGTCGACGGTCTGGCCGATCTCCTGCGACGCCTGGTCGTTGCCGAACCAGATCGAACCGTTCGGCCCGCAGTGCCCGGCGGTCAGGATGAAGTCCTGCTGCCCGTTCGTCACGTTGAACCCGGCCGAACACCGGCCGCTCGTCGACAGGATGGGCAGCGCGCCGTTGATCCGGGTGGTGAACTTCCCCTTCGTGCGCTCCATCTGGACGAAGCTGCCGATGCCGGTCGCGACCTTCGTCATCCGCGACCAGTCCTCGGCGGAGACCGTGCTGTCCGCCTGGACGACCACCTTGTTCGTCCGGTAGTCCACCGACCAGGCCGTGCCCGCGACCCGGGGCGCGTCCTTCAGCGTCGTGGTGGCCGCCTTGAGTTCGTTCATGCTGTGGCCGACCATCTTCGGCTCGGCACCCGCCTTGCGGACCTGGTCCGCCGCGCTGTCGTCGGTGACCGCGACAACCGGCCTGCCGTCCGCGCCGATCCAGCTCCCCGCCGTCCGCGCGGTGCCGAGGCTCTTCGTCAGCTCCGTCCCCGTCCGGCCCGCCGTGTCCGCCGAACTGCGCACCAGCGCCGACGAGTTCGGCGTCTCACCCGCCATCGCCGCCTGCGCGACCATGACCCCTCCCAGGAGGACCCCGCCGACGGCCGCCAGCCGTGTCACTCGCCGGACGGTGCGTCGTCGTACGTGCCTCATACCTGGCTCCCGAACCCGAACACGCGACGCGGGGCGCCGCGGGGCGCCGTGGTCGTGGAGCGCCCACTGTTCATACGAACGCGACCGTACGGGTGTTCACCTCAAGTGACCGGGTTCTTCGGGGCGTTGTTCCCGGCGGGGCGGGGCTGAGGGGGGTTCGGAGGCGGCGGGTCGGTGAGGTGTCCTGGAGGCGTAGTACCTCGGGGAGCGACCCTGCGGTGCCGGCGCCCGCGCGGCGTCAGCCCTTCCGGGCGCCGTCCCCGCGCAGCGCCCCCGCTTCCAGGTACGGCCGCAGCAGCTCGCCGAGCACCGGATCCCCGACGCCGGTCGCCTCGTCCCCGGCGATCTTGCGGGCGATCCCGGCGAGGAAGTCCGCGAGCTGGACGCGGGGATCCGAACGGGCCTGTACGAGCCGCAGGCCGGCCAGCGTCACGCCGCGCGCCTCGGCCCGCTGCCGGATCCACTCGACGCGGGCCGGCGTGAGCAGGGTCTGCCGGTCGTGGACGAGGTGGACGGGTGTGCCGGGGGAGGACCAGTGGGCGGCGGTGTCGACGATCGTGGGGAAGAGGGGGTCGAGAACGGGGATCAGCGTCGGTATCGAGGCGCGATAGGCGAAGGCCCTTTCCCGCCGCCCCGAGAGCCGCGCGAGCATTTCCCCCGCCTCGGTCCCGGCGACGGCACTCCGCAGCGCGTCGAGGCTGCCGAAGAATTCCTCGACGAGCACCCCGGAATCGACCTCGGCCCGCACCCGGAGCAACCGATTGCCCGCGCGCACAAACGCCCCCCAGACCTCCTCCGGCACCCCCTCCCCGCTCGGCGCTCCCTCTCCGCCCAGTACCTCCACCACCCGTCCCACCAGGAACGATTCCTTGCGCACCAACTCCACATGAGCCCGCCCGCGCAACGCCCCGAGCAGCCACTCCAGCACGGCCCGGTGCTTCTCCCGCAGCAGATGATTCGCCTTGTACTCCTCGGCGGGCGACCGAATCCGCTCCCGGATCTCGGAAATGACCGAGCCGGCGAACTCCACAGAGACATCCACGCTGCCGTGAGCGAAGAACAGCGTGTTCCCCCCGACGAGATTCTCCCCATCGGCCCCGGACTCATCACAGGCGATCTCGATCACGCTCCCATCCTCCTGTACGAGGGGGCGGCGGCGCAGCCGCCTTTTTCGGGGGCGCGGGTCCGGCTGGTCGAGTCGGCGCAACCTCCCCGTCATGTCTTGACATGCGGCCGAAACCATTCGTAGCTTGAGCCCCTAATTTAGATTCGTGAAGCGAGTTCACGGATATGAACGGAGAGTGCCCATGGTGGATCGCCGACGAAGTCGTCGCCTGGTCGCCGGCCTCGGTGCCACGGCACTGTTGTTCGGGGTCACCGCGTGCGGCGGCGGATCCAGCGGAGCGACCGGCCCGAACACCCTGGAGGTCTGGACCCGCAGCAACCCGGACTCCGCGGAGACCTACAAACGCGTGTTCGCCGCGTTCACGAAGAAGACCGGCATCAAGGTCGACTACCAGCCGGTCGTCAACTTCGACCAGCAGCTCCAGGCCCGCGCGTCCACCAAGGACCTCCCCGACGTCATGATCAACGACACGGCGCTGATGGGCAGCTACCAGAGCCAGGGCCTCCTGAAGCCGATCGACCCGGCGTCGATCGCGGGCAGCGGCCAGATCGACGCCAAGACCTGGGCGTCGACGGTCGGCCTCGACGGCACGCACTACGGCATCCCCTACTCCCGCCAGGCGTTCACCCTGTTCATCAGGAAGGACTGGCGCGAGAAGCTCGGCCTGCCCGTCCCGAAGACCTGGGCCGAACTGCTGACCCTGGCGAAGGCGTTCGCGGACAAGGACCCGGACGGCGACGGCAAGAAGGACACGTACGGCATGGTCGTCCCGGGCAGCGCCCAGAACGGCTACGTCGCCTGGTGGGCCGCGAGCTTCCTGTGGCAGTCCGGCGCCCGCATCATCGAGCCCACGAAGACCGGCGGCTACCAGCCCGTGATGACGTCGGACGCGGCCGTGAACGCGGTCACCTGGCTGAAGAAGAACCTGTTCTGCACGGAAGACAACGGTGTCATCCAGCCCGGCGCGATCACCGCGATCACCGGCAACGCCAGCAACTTCCAGGACGGCAACGCCGGTATGTACCTCACCGGCCCGTACAACATCGCGACGTTCGACACCGCCCTCGGCAAGGACAAGTACGAGGTCGTCCCGGCGCCCGCGGGACCCGCCGGCAACAACGACGTCCTGGCCGACGGCGAGAACGTCTACTTCGGCGCCAAGACCGGCAAGGCGAAGCAGGAAGAGGCCCTCGCCGCGTTCCTGATCTCGCCGGAAGGGCAGCGGCTCGCCATGACCGGCGACCACCAGCCCGTCGTCCGCATCCCGGTGAACTCCACGCTGAGCGCGGCGACCGTGCACGACGACCCGCGCTGGGGCGTCGTACAGAAGGCGTACGAGGACGCCTCGGTGCAGTTCCCGAACGCCCTCGACTGGGCGCCGTTCCGCCAGGACACCGCCGACGCGCTGAACTCGATCTTCACCTACTGCGGAGGCAGCGTCCGCTCCAGCCTCAAGGAGCTGAACGAGACCCTCGCCGGTGACCTCAAGGACCAGGACCTGCTGAAATGACCGCGACCACCCCGACCCCGGTGCGCCGCGCCCGGGGGATCAGCAAGAGGAGCGTCCTGCCGTGGGTGTTCCTCGCCCCCGGCCTGCTCCTGGCCCTCGTCTTCAAGTTCTGGCCCATGGCCAAGGGCATCTGGCTCAGCTTCTTCAAGGTGCGCCCGTTCCTGGGCGACCAGTGGGTCGGCCTGGACAACTACACCCGCGTCCTGAGCGACCACCGCTTCCAGGACGCCGTGGGACACACCCTGGTCCTCGGCATCGGGATGTCCCTGGGCGGCATCCTCGTCGGCTTCGTGCTCGCGCTGCTCCTGGAGGGGCAGAGCCGGTCGCTGAAGATCGTCCGGACGGCTGTCTTCCTGCCGGTCGTCACCGCGACCGCGGTCGTCGGCGAGCTGTGGCGGCTGCTGTACTACCCGACCTCGGACGGCCTCATCAACCACGGCCTGAGCTTCCTCGGCCTCGGTCCGACGCAGTTCCTCGACAACCCCGGCACCGCGCTGTGGTCGACGATGGCCATGGGCATCTGGATGAGCGCCCCCTACAACATGGTGATCATCCTGGCCGGCCTCGCGGGCGTGGACCGCTCGCTGTACGAGGCCGCCGCGATGGACGGCGTCTCCCTGTGGCAGCGCCTGCGCCACATCACGCTCCCCGCGATCCGCCCCGCCATCGGCATCGTCCTCACCCTCGCCGCCATCCGCGGCCTGCGCGTCTTCACCGAGGTGTACGTCCTCACCGGCGGCGGCCCGGCCGGCTCCACCGACGTGTGGATGACCCGCGCCTACACGCTCGGCTTCACCCGCAACGACATCGGCGGCGCCTCCGCGGCCTCCGTGGTCCTCCTGGGCGTGACGCTCCTGCTGACCGTCACGGTCAACTACTTCCGCAAGAGGGGAGACGCCCGATGAGCGCACCAGCCATCGACCCCGTCCGCGCGCCCCAGGCCCCCGCGCGCAGCCGTACCGCCAAGGCCGCTAGCACCACCCCGGCCCGCTTCGACACCGCGCTCGGCTGGAGCGACCGGCCCGGCGTCGCCTGGGCGCTGCGGATCCTGCTCTGCCTGATCGCGCTCGGCGTCTTCGCCGCGCCCTTCCTGACCATCTTCGCCGGGGCATTCAGCAAGAACCCCAGCGGCTCCGACCTGTCGTTCCTCCCGCACCACCCCACCCTGCTCAACTTCAAGGTCGCCGGCGAGCGCAGCATCTGGGACTACTTCACCAACTCCCTGGTCATCGCGGGCGGCGCGCTCCTCCTCCAGCTCGCCGTCTCGGTGCTGGCCGCCTACGCGCTCGCCCGGCACAAGTTCCGGGGGCAGGCGATCGTCCTCACGCTCTTCATGCTGACGATGATGCTGCCCGAGGAGGTCATCGCGATCCCCCTCTCCCTGGTCCTCGGCCACGTACCGGTCCTCGGCCTCGACCTGAAGGGCACCGCGTTCGGCGTCATCCTGCCGCTCGGCGCCTGGGGCTTCTCGATCATGCTGCTGACGGAGTTCATGAAGGACATCCCCGTCGAGATCGAGGAGGCCGCCCGCCTGGACGGCGTCGGCGAGTTCCGCATGTTGTGGCAGGTCATCCTCCCGCTGTGCAAGCCGGCCCTCGGCGTCGCGGGCGTCCTCGGCTTCGTGATGATCTGGGACCAGTACCTGCTGCCCCTCATCGCCTCCAAGGACCCCACCGACTACACGGTCACCGTCGCCCTGTCGGTCCTGCGCACGGACCCCGAGGTCGGCTCCGGCGTCCTGCTGGCCGGCGCGGTCATCGCCCTGGTCCCCAGCCTGATCGTCTACCTGCTCCTCCAGCGCTCGCTGGTCACCGGCATCGCGGCCGGTGCCACCAAGGGCTGATCTCGACACCCCCACTGAGAGAAGACATGAAGTTCCACGGAGTGCTGTTCTTCCCGGTCACCCCGTTCGACAAGGACGGCGACCTGGACGAGGACCTGCTCGCCCAGCACATCGACAACGGTGTCAGGGCGGGCGCGGGCGGTGTCTTCGTCGCCTGCGGGACCGGCGAGTTCCACGCCCTCACCCCGGACGAGGTCGAACGCGCCACCCAGGTCGCCGTCAAGACCACCGCCGGACGCGTCCCGGTCCTCGCGGCGGCCGGCGGACCCACCCCGGTCGCCCGCGACCACGCCGTACGCGCCGCCCGCGCGGGCGCCGACGGCATCCTGCTGCTCCCGCCGTACCTGGTCACCGCACCCCAGCGGGGCCTGGTCCGGTACGCCGCCGAGGTCACCGCCGCCACCGGCCTCCCGGCGATCTTCTACCAGCGCGGGACGGCCCGGCTCGGCGAGGACACGGCCGCCGAGATCGCCGCGCTGCCGAATGTCGTCGGCCTCAAGGACGGCCTCGGTGATCTGGAGCGCCTGCACCGCATCGTGCGCCGAGTCCGCGCGCGGCAGCCGGAGTTCCAGTTCTTCAACGGGCTGCCCACCGCCGAGATGACCGCCCCCGCCTACCAGGGTATCGGCGTCGACCTCTACTCCTCGGCCGTCTTCGCCTTCGCCCCCGAGATCGCCCTCGCCTTCCACCGGGCGCTCGCCACAGGGGACACCGGCCTCGTCGACACCCTCCTCGACGAGTTCTACGCCCCCCTCGTCGCCCTGCGCGACGAGGTACCCGGATACGCTGTCGCCCTGGTCAAGGCCGGGGTCCGGCTGCGTGGCCTGGACGTCGGAGGCGTCCGCGCCCCCCTCGTCGACCCGGCCCCCGACCACCTCGACAGGCTCGCGAAACTCCTCGACCACGGACTGGAGACCGTCGCCGCATGAGCGCCACCCGCATCCGCGAACTGATCATCACCCCGATCGCGTTCTCCGACCCGCCGCTCCTCAACTCCAACGGCTGCCACGAGCCGCTGGCCCTGCGCATCATCCTCCAACTCGTCCTGGAGGACGGCACGGTGGGCCTCGGCGAGTCCCCCGGCGGCACCGTACGCCTGGAGCGACTTCAGATCGCCGCGAAGGCCGTCGTCGGCATGGACGTCTTCGACGCGACCGCGATCAGCCGGGCCATCGACGCCGCGCTGGTTCCCACGGTGCCCTCCTCGCACGAGCGCGGCTGGACCCACTCCGCCGTGGAGGTCGCCTGCCTCGACGCCCAGGGCAAGATCCTCGGCCGCCCGGTCAGCGACCTCCTCGGCGGCAAGGTCCGCGACTCCGTGCCGTTCGCGGCGTACCTGTTCTACAAGTGGGCCGAACACCCCGAGCTGGACGGCCGGCCCGCGATCACCGACGACTGGGGCGCCGCCCTCGACCCCGCCGGGATCGTCGAACAGGCCCGGCTCATGCAGGAGCGGTACGGATTCAAGTCGTTCAAGCTGAAGGGCGGCGTCTTCCCGCCCGACGAGGAGATCGCCGCGATCCGCGCACTGGCCGAGGCGTTCCCCGGCCGGCCGCTGCGCCTGGACCCCAACGTCGCCTGGACCGTGGAGACCTCGCGGTACGTCGCCGAGCAACTCGACGGCGTCCTGGAGTACTTGGAGGACCCCACCCGGGGCATCGAGGGCATGGCCGAGGTCGCGAGGACCGCGCCGATGCCGCTCGCCACCAACATGTGCGTGATCGCCTGGGAACACCTCAAGCCGGCGATCGAACAGGGCGCGATCCAGGTCCTCCTGACGGACCATCACTACTGGGGCGGCCTGCGCCGCACCCGTGAACTCGCCGCCGTCTGCGAGGCGTTCGGGATCAAGCTGTCCATGCACTCCAACTCCCACCTCGGCATCAGCCTCGCCGCGATGACCCACGTCGCCGCCGCGATCCCCAACCTCGACCACTCCTGCGACACCCACTACCCGTGGAACAGCGGCGACGAGGTGATCGTCGGGGGCCCGCTGACGATCGAGGACGGCGAGGTGAAGGTCCCGACCGGGCCCGGCCTCGGCGTCGACCTCGACCACGACGTCCTGGAGCGCCTGCACCGCCGCTACCTCGACTCCGGGATGAAGGGCCGCGACGACACCGGCTACATCCGCAACTTCCAGCCGGAGTACGAACTGCGGCTGCCGCGCTGGTGACTGCCTAGACTGCGGGCATGACACAGGATCTGGCCGCGGGAAAGTACCTGCTCATCACCAGCTACCGGAAGAACGGCACCGGTGTCCCGACACCGGTGTGGGTGGTGCGCGACGGCGACGCGCTCGGCGCCTGGTCGGCGGCCGACTCCTGGAAGGTCAAGCGGATCAGGGCGCGCGGGGACGTGCTGGTCGGCCCCTGCGACGCCCGGGGCAACCCCACGGGTGACCCGGTGCCGGGCACGGCGGAGATCTGCGACGCGCAGACGACGGCCCGCTACCGGACGCTGATCGCCCGGAAGTACGGGATCCTCGGGCGGCTCACCCTGCTCGGGAGCAAGATGCGGCGCGGGCTCGACGGCACGGTCGGGATCCGCATCACGCTGACATGAGATGAGGGGTACGAGCCAGGTGGCCCGTACCCCTCGTCCCCTGACCGGCGTCAGGACGCGTCCGTCACCGTCCCCACGACCGGCGTCGTGCCCGGCAGTTCCTTGCCGTCCATGTCGGTCTGGACCGCGCGCACCGACTCGACCGGCTCGGTCACCGAGTCCTTGACGGTCCGCACGTCGAAGTCCGCCGTGGTCTTGCCGGCCTCGACGATCACCCACGCCCAGACGTCCGCCTTGGACAGGGCCCGCTCCGGGTCCGGCTTCTGGCCCGAGTAGTCCTCCAGCCACTGCGGATCGACGTCCTTCGTGGACAGTTCGGTGCCCTCGGTGACCGGCACGAGCCGGATCGGGTGCCAGATGTCGACGGCGGCCGTCTGCGACTGCGTGACCCGCCACAGCAGCGTCCCGCCCTCGGTGACCTTGTCGGCCACCGGCACCAGCGTCGCCTTCGGCTCCGGGTCGTCGTTCTTCGCGGTGACCCCGCCCCGGTACTTCCCGACGACCGCGCCGTGCACCGCCTTCACGACGATGTCCTGCTGCTGGTCGTTCCCGAACTCGGTGTCGCCCTTGACCTTCACCGGTACGTCGATGGCGTTCGAGCCCGGCCGGACGGTCACCACCTTGTCCGTGGACTTACCGGTCTTCGGGTCGATGACGTAGTAGCGGACCTGCCCGCTGCCCTTCCCGGACACCTTGACCGGCACCCGGTAGGTGCGCGTCCCGGAGTCGCCCTCCAGGACGCTGAGCCGGCCGACGTCGACACGCGGCAGCGCGGCGGCCCGGGCGGCGGGGGTACCGGCACGCCAGCCCCAGGCGTCCATCAGCCACGCCTTGCCCGACGCCGAACGCGGCGTGATCTCCAGGGACTTGACCCGCTTCAGGTCGAAGGTCTTCGCCGTCTTCAGCGGGACCCGCACCTCACGCGCCCAGTAGGAGGCGGTGGCGGAGGAACCCGGCAGCCCGTCCACGGTGACCTGGCCCAGCTTGGCCCGGCGGTTCTTGGAGTCGACGAGGGTGACGTCGAGCTTCGTGCCCCTGGTGTTCGGCGGGACGAAGACGCGCAGGGCCACGGCCGAGGAACCGGCCAGCGACAGCGGCTTCGCGGGGGTGACCCGCGCGGCCGTACCCGGCTTGGTCCAGGAGACGGCGACCGCGCGGCGGCCGCTCTCCCGCTCGGTGTCCCACTGCGCGAAGTGCGGCGAGGAGCCCTTGGCCCGGTCGAGCCCGCAGCCCTTCTTCGCGTCGGGCGTGACCGCGTCGCACAGCCGCGCGCCGGACACGCTCACCGAACCGTCCGGCAGGAAACCGGCACCCCGGTTCGCGCCGACGGCGTGCGTGAGGACCTGCGCCTTCCCGGCGGAGGCGGCGCGCACGTTCGTGCCGTCGAGGAGCGGGCGGACCCGGTCGTCCCCGGCGACGAACAGCCGCGCGGCGGCGGCGATGTAGACCGCGCCCGCCTGGTGCTGCTGGTCGGCGGTCAGGCGGGTCGCCTTGCCGGGGGCGCAGACCGGGTCACGCTGGTCGGGGTCGTCGTAGAAGTCGTCCCAGGCGGGGGCCTGTGCCTTGCCGGGGGTCCACTCCGTGTTGAAGAAGTTGTGGTTGGCGCCGACCACGTACACCGCGCTGTGCAGCGCCTTGCCGTTGCTGACGGCGCGCGTGCCGTCGACGTACACCTCGCCCTGGAGGTCGGAGACGTCGCCGTCGCAGCCCGGCAGGATCGTCGCGGACGGGACGTCGGCGACCGGGTTCTGGCCGAAGATCGTCGGTCCGATCAGGACCGTGCCGCTGACGTGCCAGCGCGCCTTGCCGGGCGCCCCGTCCTCGGCGGCCGGCGGCGGGTACAGGCTGTCCATCGCCGCCCGGTTGACGCCCTCGCCGCCGCGCGAGTGCCCGACGAGCAGCACCTTCGACAGGTCGGTCTTCGGCGCGCTGCGGACGACCGGCGGGGCGGACGACGGCTTCGCGGCCCAGTCGGCCCAGCGGGCCAGGTGGCGGCGGACCAGCGACGATCGGGCCTGGGCGCCCGCGTCCTCGGCCTCCCAGTCCTGGCCGTTGATGCCGTTCGCGGAGATGGAGACCGTCACATAGCCCTGGGACGCGAGGAGTTGCTGATCCTTCACGTACCCCTGGTAGCTGGGGATCTCCTTGAAGCCCTTGGCGCAGGGCCAGTCACCGGTGACGGACTCCTCGCCGCCGCCCGTCTTGAAGCACGTCGAGTGGCGGCCGTGCAGGAACAGCGCCACGGGACGCTTCCCGGCCGCGCCCTTCGGCGCGATCACCAGGCCCCGCATCTCCACGGGCGCCTTGAAACCGGGGAGTTTGACGGAGGGGAGGGAGTACTCGCCGCGCGTCGTGCGGTACGGGCCCGGCTTGCCGGGGTCGACCGGGTTCGCCGGCGGTGCGGGGGCGGCCTGCGGGGCGGCGAGGGAGGCACCGGCCCCGGGCTCCTCGGCGTCCAGCCGGCGCCCGCTCGCCTGCACCTGGAGCCGCGTGAGCTGCTCGGCCCGAGCGGCGTCGTCGAGGGGGAGCTTGAAGGTACGGCCGTCGGCGGCCGGTCGGGGCACGCCCAGGAGGCGGCCGTTCGCGTGGAACTCCACGCGCGCGTCACCCATGGGCACGGGCTGCGGCGCGCGCCACAGCAGATCATGGCCGGATATGCGCCAGCCGGGCGGAAGCGTGTTCGCAGTGGCCGGCGCGTCTTGCGCCGCGGCCAACCCCGGTGAACCCGCCAGGACCGCGAGCGCGGCCACGGCGGTGACACCTATTCGCCGGGAACGGGACAAGGGAGTTCCCTCCTCGCACATGGAGTGCGGGCGTCCCGTCGGAACCGGGTGCCTCGCACGTCACTGAGGATGCGAAGCATGTCCTATGGGTTGGCTGTGGGAACGCTGTTCGGATCAACGGCCAACGGTTTCCGGCCAGTTCTGAAACTTTCAAGAAGGTGCTCGGCAGCAGCTACCACGACCGGTACGGCTCGTCGAGCAGCTGGAACACCGGCTCGCCCCGCACCGGGTCCTGAGCGGTCGTCAGCCGCACCCGGTCCCCGCTGTGGATGCCGATCGCCGGCCCGATGACCCGGCCGCGCACGACGAATCCCTCGGCCATCTCGACCATCGACACGTTCCGCGCGCCCGGGGTGTTGCGGTTCACGACCGTCGAGTGCCGGACCGTGCCGGTGCCCTCGGCGCGCTCCGTGCGCAGGTCGCTGCCCCGGCACACCGGGCACAGGAGGCGGTGGTACATCGCCGTGCCGCAGTAGTCGCAGCGCTGGTAGAGGATCGCCTCGTGGTCGCCGCCGCGCCGGTCGAGTACGGCGGCCCCGCCGGCCGCCCGCTGCGTGGCGTTCGTGTGGTGGTACACGCTCATCGACTCCCTGCGCTCGCCCGGACATGGCCGCACGGGGCGCCGCTCCTGTGTGCCACCGTGCACACGGTCAGCGTATGGCACTCAGTGCCAAGCGTAAAGGCACTGCGTACCCCTGAAATCAGGTCAGCCGCGGCCCAGCGTCGTCTCGATCTCCTGGACCACCCGCCACAGCGGAGCGCCCCGGCGCGAGACGACCACGACGACGTCCTCGGGCTGCTCGGCGGCGGCGGGCGCGGTCCCGGGGGAGCTGTACGTGGACTGGACGTACTCCAGCGCGTGGTCGACCATCGCGCCCGCGTCGCCCGTGCCGTCCGAACGCAGCCAGGAACGCAGGGCGTTGTTGTGCGCGGCGACCACCGCGGCGGCGATCACGTCCGCGCGCAGGATGCCGTCCGGGCGTCCGGCGAACCGCGCGCGCAGATACTCGGCGAGCGCCCGTTCGTAGCGCCACACCACCGACAGCTCGTAGGCCCGCAGCCCCGGGACGCGCTTGGTGAGCCGGTAGCGCTGGACGGAGAAGGACGGGTTCTCGGCGTACATCCGCAGCACCAGCCGGGCCGCGTCGCAGACCCGCCGCACCGGCTCGACCCCCGTGTCGTCCTCGGCGAGATACGCCGTCATGTCGGCGAGGCACCGCTCGTGGTCGGGGAAGACCACGTCCTCCTTGGAGGGGAAGTAGCGGAAGAACGACCGCCGTCCGACCCCGGCGAGCGCCACGATGTCGTCGACCGTGGTCTGTTCGTACCCGCGCTCCAGGAACAGCCGGAAGGCCGCCGCGACCAGCGCGTCCCGCATGGAGGGCTTGCTCATGGCAGGGAACGTAGCACGCGATGGCACTCAGTTCCCTGCCGTGAGGGAACTCCGTGCTACTGCCGTTCCGCTGCCTCGACCACGTTCGTCAGCAGCATCGCCCGTGTCATCGGGCCGACCCCGCCGACCGGCGGCGAGAAGGAGCCCGCGACGTCGCTCACGTCCGGGTGGACGTCGCCGAGGATGCCCTCGACCGTGCGGGTCAGGCCGACGGACAGGACGGTCGCGCCCGGCTTGATCCAGTCCGGGGTCACCAGGTGGGCGACACCGGCGGCGGCCACCACCACATCGGCCACCCGCGCGTGCGCGGCGACGTCCTGCGTGGCCTCGTGGCACAGCGTCACCGTGGCGTGCTCGGTCGAGCGGGTCAGCATCAGGCCCAGCGGACGGCCGACGGTGATGCCGCAGCCGATGACGCAGAACTGCTGGCCGGTGATGGCCACGTTGTTGCGGCGCAGCAGGTCGATGATGCCGCGCGGGGTGCAGGGCAGCGGGCCCGGGATGCCGAGGACCAGGCGGCCCAGGTTGGTGGGGTGCAGGCCGTCCGCGTCCTTGCGGGGGTCGATCAGCTCCAGGACCGCGTGCGTGTCGATGTGCGCGGGCAGCGGGAGCTGGACGATGAAGCCGGTGCAGGCCGGGTCCTCGTTGAGGCGCAGGACCGCCGCCTCCACGTCCGCCTGCGAGGCGTCGGCGGGGAGTTCGACGCGGATGGAGGCGATGCCGACCTGGGCGCAGTCGCGGTGCTTGCCGCCGACGTAGGAGCGGCTGCCCGGGTCGTCGCCGACCAGGATGGTGCCGAGGCCGGGGGCGATCCCGCGCTCCTTGAGCGCACTCACCCGCTGGGCCAGCTCGGTCTTGATGTCGGCCGCAGCGGCCTTGCCGTCGAGAAGTGTCGCGGTGGTCACGGGAGGAGAGAACCCTTCGGGACGAAGACGCCGGTCGGGAGCCGGTGACGTCCTCGGCCCCCGTACGACCATGGTACGTCGCCCGAGTGGGGGAATCCGCGCCGGACGGATTGTGCGGTCGTACGAAAATCCCGCACGCCCCGCCCGCCCCGGTGAACCGCCCCCGCCACCCGCCCGTATCTCTCCGGGGGATCCGAGGAGATCCGAGGAGAGGGGAGACCGGAGTGCCGACACCGGAGACCAGCGGCGAGCCGTTCGAGCGTGAGGTCCTGGAACCCATCGTGGTGCTCAGGCCGAGGCGCACCGACGCGCTGGCGGACCTGTTCCGCGAACTGACCGAGCTGAGCGTCGACGACACCCCGGACCAGGAGAAGACCCGCACCTACGAGGCGGTGAACGTCTCGAAGGAGCCGCAGACGCAGCGGATCCCGCCGCTGCCGCCCCTGCCTCCGCGCCGCCGCGCCGCACCACCCCCGCCCGCGCAGCCGGCCACCGGCAGGGGCGTACGCCGAGCGGCCGGGGTGATCGCGGTCTCCGCCGCCGCCCTGGTCGGCTTCGCCGCAGCGATCCTGCTCCTGCCCGGCCGCCAGAACGACGCGGCGGCGGCCCAGCCCCCGGTCGCCAGCGCCCCCGCGCAGGAGACCCCGGCGACCCCCGCCCCGAGCCCCCCGGCCCAGGACCAGGCCCCCGACCCCGACGGCGCCGGCGTCCTGCGCGAGGGCGCCACCGGCCCCGAGGTCGTCACCCTCCAGGAACGCCTGCGCCGGATCCCGAACGTGTACGACGACGGCGCCACGAACGGCCGGTACGACGCCACGCTCACCGAGGCGGTGGCCCGCTTCCAGCTCTGGTACGGCATCCGCGGCGACGAGTCCGGGGTGTACGGCGACAACACGCGCCACGACCTGGAGTCACGCACCTCGTGACGCGGCCGACTGGGCCGCCAGCGCCTCCGCGACCGCCCGCACCCCGCGCGCGAGGTGCTGGAGCTGCGTCAGCTCGGCGGCGTACATCTTGATCGTGTGCTCGATCGCAGCCTCGTGCAGGCCGAGGGCCGGCAGGTCCGCGCGGGCCGTCTGGAGCGCCGTGCGGGCCACCCGGACCTCCTGCTGGAGCTGGAGGTGGGCGTGGCGGGCGAGCAGGACGGGGTGGCGCAGCAGGGCCGGGTAGCCCGCGTACCGCGCGGGGACCAGCTCGCGCAGCCATTTGACCGCGGAGCGCTCCCAGTCGTAACTGCCGGGCGTCTTGACGTGGCGGGGCCAGTCCGGGCTGAGGCGCGTCGTCGTGAGACTCATGAGCATGGCTTCCGATGTGCGGCGGTGCGACCGGAGCAGTATTTATATATGCGGCCACCTTTGCAAGACGTATGAAAACATTCACGTTCTCGCCGGAAGATCACCACTCGCCCGCGGGCTCACTCCGGCAGGAAGAACTGGTGCCGGTCCGCGACCTGCTCGTACTCCTCCAGCCGCGCCTGCGTCCGCTCCGGGCCCGCGTCCGTCATGGCCTGGAGCAGCGCCGCTGCCATCACGCCCGGGGCCGCGTACGAGTCGAACACCAGCCGCGATCCGGTCCCCGTCGCGAACACCACGTCCGCCTCGTCGGCCAGCGGGCCCAGCGCCAGGTCCGTGACCAGCGCCACCCGCAGGCCCGCCCCCCGCGCCACCCGGACCGCCGTCAGCGTCTCCTGCGCGTGCCGGGGCATCGAGAACGCCAGCACCCATGTGCCGCCCGCCTCCCGGGACTGGAGCAGCGCGTCGTAGGCGACGCTCCCGCCGCGCGTCACCGGCCGCACGTCCGGATGCACCCGGCGGGCCGCGTACGTGAAGTACTCCGCGAGCGACGCCGAGATCCGCAGGCCCAGTACCGTCAGCGGCGTCGACCCCGACAGGCTCCGGCCCACCTCGATGACCTGGTCCGGGTCGGCGAAGTCACGCCGCAGGTCCTCCAGGTTGCGGATCTCGGCGTCCACCGCCGCCTGGAGTTCGTTGCCCCGGTTCACCTCGGCCGCCCCGCGCGGGCCGAGCGCCAGCGACTGGAGCCGCTCCCGCAGCGCCGGATAGCCGCTGAAGCCGACGGCCGCCGCGAACCGGGTCACCGAGGGCTGGCTCACCCCGACGCGCTCCGCGAGGTCCGTGATCGACAGCAGGGACGCCTCGGTGAGGTGCTCGATCAGGTACTGCGCGATACGGCGCTGGCCGGGGGAGAGATGCGTCCCGTCGAACAGGGCCCGCAGCCGCGAGGCCGGGGAGAGTTCCGCCTCCTCGACGGCCTTGCCCGAGGTGATCGCCGACGCCTGCGCCCGTGCCTGCTGCTCCGAGGGCCCGGAGCCTCCTCCTGTGTCTCCCACGCGGCTCAACATAGCCCACGGCTTGATCGTCACCGCCGGTAGACGGTGATCGAGTGCCCCACGTCGTCCACCGCCCGGCTGGTCCGCAGCAGCTCCGCGAGCCGCCCCGTCGCCTTGGCCGCCGCCGAGTCCGACACGACCAGCAGCCCCCGCACCCGCCCGGCCGGCACGCCCAGCGGATCGCTCGCCTCGATGCCGTAGTACGACGGCACCCCGGCCCCCTTGTAGACCAGCCACATCGGCTGATCCCGGTACTCCTCCGCGAGCCGCCCGAGGTCCTGCCCCCAGTCCACGTTGGAGTCGTGCAGCCGCAGATGTGTGCGCGCCGGACCCCCGAACGCCTCGTTGGAGTACGGCAGATAGTAGGGAAACGTCCGCAGCGAACTCACCGCGACGAACGCCACCAGCGCCCACGTCACCCACACCCGCCGCAGGCTCAGCGCACAACCCGCCGCCACAGCAAGGAACATGGGCACGAACACCGCGTACCGCGTCCCCAGGTCCCGCGACCCCGTCATCGCCGACGCCAGCAACACCCCGGTAGGCACCAGCACATACAGCGCGGCCCGCCGCAGCCTCGCCACCGACACCATCGCCACCGCCCCCGCCACCCACAGCGCGATCATCCCCAGCGGCGTCTTCACCAGCAGCGCGGCCGGCAGGTAGTACCACCGCGACCCGGTGTAGACCTGCCCGAACAGGAATCCCTGCCACGGCTGGTTCTCGAACCTGAACTGCACCCGCATCCCGTCCCGGTACGACTCCGGCACCGGCAGCAGATCCACAACGAGCCCGCGCAACCCATGAGTTGACGGGATCTCACCCGGTGCCGGACTCCACCGCAGCCGGGGATCGACGACGAGGTACGAGATCCAGACGACGGCCAGGGCGCTCACCACGACGACCGCCGCACCCGCGAGCGCCTTCCCGCGACCTGAGGACCACAGCGCCACCACAGCCAGCCCCGCGAACACCGGCACCGCCGTCAGCGTGCTCATCTTCGTCGCCAGCGCCGCCCCCAACGCCAGCCCCGCGAGGGCGAGATACAGCCGGGGGTTCCGGTCGGCCCGCCACAGCAGCCACGCCGACGTCAGCAGGAACCCCGCCGCCGGGACGTCCAGCGTGGCCAGCGAACCATGTGCGATGACGTCCGGGGAGAACGCGTACAGGGCGAGCGCGACGAACGCCGCCGCGCGGCCCGCGACGTCCCGCGCGAAGAAGAAGACGACCAGCCCGAACAGCAGCGTCAGCGCGATCACGGGTAACCGGGCCCAGAGCATCAGGTCCCACGGGTCGTTGCCGGACCCGTATAAGAGGTGCCGGCCCAACGCGCCCTGGTTGCCGGTGAATCGAGGATCGACGTGCGGGTCGGCCAGAGCCACTCCGACGGCCACGATCAGCTTCCCCAGCGGCGGGTGCTCGGGGTTGTAGCGGACCTCGTGCGCGTGGAGGTAGTCGGCCGCCGTCCCGACGTACACCGGCTCGTCGATGGTCGGTGTCTGCTCGACCGCCGTCGTCACCATGACCGCCGCCATCTGGGCCAGCAGCAGGAACACCAACAGGGGGACCAGCCAAGGGCGTTGACGGATCCGGACGAGGGCCGGGGGTTCTCGCAGAAGAGTTGTGCTCGCCATCGTCCGCCCTGGGTGACCGTACGGGGCGGGAGCGGCCCCCGGATCGGGCCGGGCCGCTCCCGCCCCTCAGTACGTCACCGCTTCACGATTCGTACCGACAGACCTTCCGCCGTGTAGTGGGGTACGGCCCGCAGGTGGGCCGAGTTCAGCTCGACCTTGTCGAACTGGCCCCGCAGCTGGGCCGCGCCCAGGACGTGGACGACCGTACCGGCGACCGGCGGCTGCTTCGCGTCGAGGCGCAGCACCAGCTTGGCGCCCTTCTCCAGGCGGGCGCGGGCGGCGACGGCGAGGGCGGGGCCGTGGTTCCTGCGGATCGTCAGGTCGAGCGTCGAGGCGCCCTGCGTCCAGGCGCCGCGCACCCGCAGCCGCATCGGCAGCGCGGCGCGCAGCGTGCCGCCCGTGAGGGTGACATCGCCCTGGCCGAGTGCGTTGACGTGCCCGGCGACGAGCGTGCCCTCCTGGACGACCGTGCCGCCGTGGTAGCGGTTGTGGCCGGTCAGGGTGAGCGTCCCGGAGCCCTTCTTCGTCAGGCACCCCCGGCCCTCGATGTCGTTGCGCCAGGCGTCGGCCGCGTGGAAGCCGCCCTTCGCCGCGTCCAGGGTGACCGTGACGTCCGACTCGAAGGCGCCGTACCCGTCCGCCGCCGCGAACAGGTTGAGCCGGCCCCACTGCTCGAAGCCGTCCAGCAGGACGTACCCCGACTCCAGCGCGGTCGTCCGCAGCACCGCGCGGCGCTGCTCGGCCGTCAGGTAGGGCTGGCGGGTCTCCAGGAGCACTTCGGCGCCCTTGGGCACGGTCAGCGGGTACGTCCGTCCCTTGCGGTTCAGGACGTACGTCAGCTTCGGCTCGACCAGGTCGGCGTTGGCCTCGCGGTCGGCGTACTTGTCGGCGGCGTCCGAGTGGGCGTACGCGAACAGGGTGTCGGGGGTCGTGCCGGTCTTCGCCGTGAAGTAGGCCAGGGCCTGGGCGCGCGCGGCGGCCTTCAGCTCGGCGTTCGCCGGGTCGGCGAGGGTCGCGGCGGCCAGCGCGGTGGCCATGATCCGGCCGCCGAGCACGTCGACCGTGGAGTGCATGCCGGACATGATCCGGGTGTGGCTCAGCTCCAGGGCGCGGGTCACCAGCTCCTGGAAGCGCTCGGGGACGGCGTACGCGTAGGCGAGCGAGGCCAGGTGGAAGGCGTTGGTGTGGCCGCTGGGGAAGCCGCCGTCGTCGACCGGCGAGGTGGAGCGCTGCCGAAGCAGCTGCTTCACGACGACGACCTTCGAGTCGTAGACCGGGTAGCCGAGTTCGTCGGTCCTGCCGGTGTCGACGACCTCGCTGTTCTCGTTCATGCGCCACGGACGCGGGTACTGGAACGCGTACTTGCCCGGGTTGCCGGACGCGAACGGGCCGCGCACGGTGTCGACGAGCTTGGCGACCTGGCCGAGATCCGAGGTGTACGAGCCGGCGCCGAGCGCGGAACCGGCGGGCGCGTCGGCGGGGACCGCGTCGTCGATCTTCGTCGGCGGGGTGGTCTCGGGCGCGGCGGTGATCGAGGTGACCGCCTTGGCGCCGGTGCGGTAGAGCGGGGCGAGCGGGCCGAGGCCGCCGATCATCGCGTAGCTCTGGTGCTGGCGGTCGTAGACGAACGCCTCGCGCGCCTGTGCCTCGGTGCGGCGGGTGGTGAGGTTGACGCAGTACCGCACGTTGGCGCGCAGCACCTCGCGGTCGAGGACCGTGCCGGTGTTCCAGGCGGCACCCGTCTTCCAGACCTCCGTCATCCCGCCGAGGATGCGCACGACGGCGTTCGTCTCGGGCGTGAGGTTCGCCATGACGTTCGTCTTGTAGTCGTCGACGAACGCCGCCGCTGCGGGCGCGGCCTTCGCGTCGGCGGCGCCGAGCCACGACACGAGCGTCGGCGCGGCCACCAGCGCGGCCGAACCGCCCACGGACGCCTTGAGGAAACGCCTTCTGTTCACTGCGGCGGGGGACGACATGCGGGTGCCTCTCTGGAGATGACGGAGATCGTGCGATCGGGGTCGGCTCGGAGGCAACTGCCGTCGACTGAGCCGGGTGATGCGTACGAGCGAAGATCTACGGCGGAGTCGTGACCGTTCCGGGTGGGAACGGCGGCCGGAGCATGTCCCGTGGGTGAACGGGGAGTTCCGTGATCCGCCTGCCGTGCGGTACTGCTGTCTGCCGTGCGGTGAGCACATATATAAGGAGAGGGAGTTCTACAGGAGTGCGCGCGCCAGCGCCACCGCCCCCTCGACCGGCGCCACCGTCAACGGCCGTGCCTTCGCGCCCGGTACGGCCTCGGCGAGGCCCGCCGTGAACGCGTCGTACAGCACGGGCTGCCCGAGGACGGTCCCGCCCGCCACCACCACGTCGGCCACCGGCACCCCGCGTGCGGCGAGCCGGGCGACGAGCGCGGCCAGGGCCTGGCCGGCCTCGGCGATGACGGCGTGCGCGAGGGGGGAGCCGGAGGCGGCGGCGGAGAAGACGACCGGCGCGTGCCGCCCCCAGTCGGAGGAGGCGTTGGCGGCGCCCTCCAACGCGGCGCCCAGCGCGGGGACTTCGGGCACGCCGAGCGCCTCGACGAGCCCCTGGGCGAGGGAGTCCGGGGCCTCGCCCCGGTCGTGCGCGGCCCAGGAGGCACGGGCTGCCTCGCGGACCAGCCCGGCGGCGCCGCCCTCGTCCCCGAGGACGGCCCCCCAGCCGCCCACCTGGACCGCCGAGCCGTCGGCGAGCCGTCCGACCGCGACCGAACCGGTGCCGGCGACGAGGCCGACCCCCTGGTCCAGCCCGGCGGCGGGCACGAGGAGTTCGGCGTCCCCCACGATCGAGGCGGGGACGCCGAGCAGGTCCTGCAACGCGGTACGGATGTCCGCGCACTGGCGGGGTGTCTCGCAGGCGTGCGCGCCCACGGCGATCGCGGACGGACGCGTGCCCGGTGGCAGTGCCTCGCTCACGAGGTCGGCGAGCCAGCGGGCGGCGGCGTCGGTGTCGTGCGGGCGCCAGCCGCTGCTGGCACGGACGTGGTCGGCCACCGTCTCGTCCCCCGCGAGGGCGCGGAGGTGCGTCTTGGTGCCGCCCACGTCGATGCCGACCAGTAGCGGGCACGAGGGGGGTGCGTCCTGCACGGGTTCTTCCTTCGTCGAGAGCGCTGAGCTGCGACGGCGGGCGAACCGTGCGGATGTGAACGGATCTTGAACATTCTCGGGAAGCCCCGGGACGGGCTTCAGTTGGCTACGGCAGGCGAGTACCGTAGGGATTTCGTTAGGAAGCTAACTAACGAAGTAGGGTGCGTCAAGAGGCGGTTGCCGACCCTGCGAGAGCCGCGTTCCGTGAGGCGACGGGTGGCGTGACCCGTTCTGCCTGCGTGTGGGAGGCGACACCGTTGTCATGCGGCGGATGTCGATCGCTGGCTGTCCAGACATTCAATCATTCGTAACTCCGGCGACACAATGCGCCGGGGTGCTCGCCGACCTTTCTGTTGGGGGAGCTGTGCAGCACCTGAGTGAGAGCGCGGGCGCGGTCTTCGCCGTCCTCGCCGAGGCGGGCGACGCGACCCGCCCCCGGCTGGCCCAGCTCGCGGGACTGTCCAAGCCGACGGTCTCCGGCGCGGTGGCCGAGCTGGAGTCGGCGGGCCTGGCCACCCGCACCGGCACGACGACCGGCACGACCGGCCGCTCCGCCGCCGTCTACCGCATCGGCCCCGCCGCCGGCACGGTCCTCGCGGTGGACCTCGGCTCCACCCATACGGCGGTACGCGCCTGCACTCTGGACGGCACGGTCGTCGCCTCCCGCACGGCCCGCGACGAGGCACTCCCGGCGGAGGCGGTGCGGGGGGTCCTGTGGGGGCTGGCCAGGGAGCGGCTGGGACCGGTGCGGGGGGTGGTGGTGGCGGTACCGGACGTGGTGCGGCCGGCCTCGGGCAGACAGAGAGATCACCCGATGTCCCCCTGTACCCGCCCCGCCACCCCCTCCATCGCCGCCGCCGTCGACGCCCTCGCCCTCCCCTCCCACCTGCCCGTCCACATCGAGAACAACGTCAACTGCGCCGCCCTCGCCGAACTCCACGAGGGCGCCGCCAAGGGCCGGCACACCTTCGGGTATCTCCAGGTCGGCTACGGGATCGGCCTCGGGATCGTGGTCGGCGGGCACGTGCTGCGCGGCGCGGGCGGCGCGGCCGGGGAACTCGCCCGGCTGCCGTACCCGTGGCTGCCGGGCCGGGAATCCGTCCTGGAGGGCATGGAGGCGTACGTCGGAGCGGGCGCCCTGATGCGCAGAGTGCGCGAGGGGTGGACGGAGGGTGGCGTGCCGGAGGGTGCCGCCGAACTCTTCACGCTGGCCGGAAACGGGCACGAGGCGGCCGCGCGGTTCGTCGCCGGACACGCTCGGGAGGTCGGCAGGCTGGCGGCCGCCACGGTCGCCGTACTGGACCCCGGGCTGATCGTCCTGGGCGGCGGCATCGGGGCGAACCCGCAGCTCCTGCCGGGTGTGCGGGCCGAGCTGGCGCGGCTGAGCTGGCCCACCGAGGTGGTCGGCAGCGAGGTCGGCGAGGACGCCACGGTCGCGGGTGCGGCACGCCTCGCGGTGGCCCGGGGAATCCAAACCGTGACCGAGGGGTCGGACAAGAAGCATTGACGGACTCCGTCCGCTTCTGCCAATGTCCGGACAAGCGCTTTCTAGCCGGGCGGGACCCCGGCGCAGAGCGGCGAATCCGGCCGTACGGACCGTACGGACCCACGAGGGCGTGTTCGTGGGCGGATCCCGCTCGTCGAGGTGGCGCGGCCGGGCGAGGCCGTGGACCATGAGCGCACTCCAGTCACAGGACCCCGAGCCGCCTCACCGGCCGGAAGATTCCGTCACGCACATCCAGGGAGGGACCCGGTGGGTCACGAGATCTCGCGCAGAACCATCTTCCGCGCCGCGAGCGGCATCACCGTCGCGACGGCGCTCGGCACCACGCTGAGCGCCTGCGGCGGCGGCACGGGAGCCGGCAGCAGCAACTCGAAGCTGACGATGACCTGGTGGGGCAGCGACCAGCGCCACGCGGCGTACAAGAAAGCGCTTGCTACCTTCCAGAAGGACAACTCGAAGATCAAGATCCAGGAGACCTACCAGGGGTACGACGGATACTTCGACAAGTTCAACACCAACGTCGCGGGCGGCAGCGCCCCCGACCTGATGCAGATGGACACCGCGCTCGTCGCCCAGTACGCGCGCAAGGGCGTCCTCGCCCCCATCGACGAGTACGTCGGCAAGTCCCTGGACCTCACCGGCTTCTCCAAGACCCTCCTGGCCAACGGCACCGTCGACGGCAAGCTGTACGGCGTGCCCTCCGGCATCGGCGTCAACCAGCTCACCGTCAACCGCAGCGGCCTGGAGAAGCTCGGCCTGAAGCTCCCGGACCGCGAGTGGACCTGGAACGACCTCAAGGCCATCGCCCAGGACGTCTACAAGAAGAGCGGCGGCAAGACGTACGGCGTCGACGACGGCGGCGGCTCCACCCTCCAGTGCTTCGAGATCTTCGCCCGCGAGAAGGGCGAGCAGTTCTTCTCGAACGACGGCAAGAAGCTCGGCTTCACCCCGGACACCCTCCAGGAGTGGTGGGAGTTCTGGGCCGAGATGCGCAAGACCAACGCCTCCCCGCCGGCCGCGATCACCTCGGCCGCCCACAACGACCTCACCAAGAACGCGGTCGTCATCGGCAAGGCGCTGTTCACCTTCGACTCCGGCGTCTACGGCGCGGGCGGCTCGATCACCGACGCGCAGCTCGACTTCCTGCCCACCCCGCAGGGCTTCTGGTCCGGCGCCCGCGAGGGCAACTTCGTCAACGGCGGTGTGCTCCTGAGCGCCACCAAGACCAGCAAGCGGATCGCCGACTCCGTCAAGATCATCTCCTTCTTCGCGCAGAACGACTCCGCGATCAAGGACATGCAGCTGCTGCGCGGCATCCCGCCGACCGACAAGGCCCGCAAGCTGATCGCCGGTGACCTCACCGAGACCGACAAGCTGAACATGGCGAACGCCGACTACATCTCCCAGCGCGTCGGCAAGGCCACCAACGTGCTGCCCAACCCGGTGCCGCCGCCGCAGGGCGCCGACCAGATCTGGGACCTGCTGTTCCAGTCGAACCTCGCCGTGGCCTTCGGCAAGGCCACCATCAAGTCGCAGTCGGGCAAGTTCTTCGACCAGGCGGCAGGCATCCTGTCCGCCTGAGCGGGCGCACGCACGGAATAAAGAGGGCCAGGGAGATGAGTATGACCACCGCGAAGACCGACGAGGTCGTGAAGGAGTCGCCCGCCGCGACCCCCTCCGACCAGCGGGAGCGCGACCGGCAGCGGCGCCGCCTCGCGAGGAAGCGAGGCGGCGGCTGGTGGCCGTACCTCTTCCTGGCCCCATGGTTCGTCGGCCTGTTCGGCCTGACGATCTACCCGATGCTCGACTCGCTGTACCTGTCGTTCACCGACTTCGACCTGCTCACCCCGGAGAAGTGGGTCGGCACCGCGAACTACGAGCGGATGTTCACCGACGACCCGGTCTTCTGGGACTCGGTCCACGCGACCCTGCTGTACGTCGTCGTGTCCGTCCCCCTCAAGCTCGGCCTCGCGCTCGCCGTGGCCATGCTCCTCAACCGGGACATCAAGGGCATCGGCCTCTACCGGGCCGCGTTCTACCTGCCCTCGCTGCTCGGCGGCGCGGTCGCCATCGCCATCGTCTGGCGCCAGGTGTTCGGCGGGGACGGGCTGTTCAACGACTTCCTGTCCTGGTTCGGCATCAAGGGCCAGGACTGGATCTCCAGCCCCGACACCGCGCTCTACACGCTGATCCTGCTCGCCGTCTGGCAGTTCGGCACCCCGATGGTCATCTTCCTGGCCGGCCTCAAGCAGCTCCCCAAGGACGTCTACGAGGCCGCCGCGATCGACGGCGCCAGCCCGGTGACCCGCTTCTTCAAGATCACCCTGCCGCTGCTCACGCCGATCGTGTTCTTCAACGTCGTCCTCCAGATCATCGACGCGTTCAAGACCTTCACCCCGGCGTTCGTCATCAGCAACGGCTCCGGCGGGCCGCTCAACTCGACGATGCTCTACTCCCTGTACCTCTACAAGAAGGGCTTCACCGACCTTCAGATGGGGTACGCCTCGGCGCTGGCCTGGGTGCTCTTCCTGGTCATCGCGGGCTTCACGGCGGTCAACTTCATCGCCAGCCGCTACTGGGTCCACTACGACGACTGACGATTGAGGAAAGCCACCATGTCCGCCATCACTCCGTCGCCGTTGCAGAAGCTCCGCTCCGCCACCGGCGCCCGCCGTATCTTCATCCACACCGTCCTCATCGGTGTCGCGATCGTCATGCTCTACCCGCTGCTGTGGATGCTCAGCAGCTCCTTCAAGCCCGACACGGAGATCTTCACCCACCCCGGGCTGATCCCGAACAAGCTCAACCCCGAGAACTACAGCAAGGGCTGGGACGGCTCCGGCAACTCCTTCTCGCTGTACATCACCAACTCGCTGATCGTCACGATCGGCGCGGTCATCGGGAACGTCGTCTCCTGCTCGCTGGCCGCCTACGCCTTCGCGCGCTTCGAGTTCCGCTGGAAGAAGCTCTGGTTCGGCCTGATGCTCGGCACGCTGATGCTGCCGACACAGGCGGTGCTGATCCCGCAGTACACGATCTTCTACAACCTGACCTGGATCAACACCTACCTGCCGCTGATCGTGCCCAAGTTCCTCGCGGTGGACGCCTTCTTCATCTTCCTGATGGTCCAGTTCATCCGCTCCATCCCGCGCGAGCTGGACCAGGCGGCCATGATGGACGGCGCCAACCCCTGGCAGATCTACTGGAAGATCATCCTGCCGCTGATGAAGCCGGCCCTGGTCACCACCACGATCTTCACGTTCATCTGGACCTACGACGACTTCCTGCACCAGCTCGTCTACCTCCAGCAGAACGACAAGTTCACCGTCCCCCTCGGCCTCACCCTCTTCATGGACCAGACCAGCGGCTCCTCCTACGGCGCCATGTTCGCGATGTCGACGATCGCCCTCGCGCCCACCCTGATCTGCTTCCTCATCTTCCAGAAGAGGCTGGTCGAAGGCATGGCCACCTCCGGCATGAAGGGCTGACCCGCGCGTGCACCTCCTCCACCAACGCGGCCCCCTGCACGACCTCCCCGACACCCCCGAGGCGTACGACGCCGTCCTCGCCGACGTCGTCGAACAGGCCCTCGCCCGCCTCACCCCCGAGGGCAGCCTCGAACACCCCGACTGCACCGACGACATCGGCGACACCTCCCTCGGCGTCACCTCGCTGCTCGCCCTGGCCTGGCAGCGCTCGAAGGACCCCCGGCTCCCCGAGGCCGTCCACCGCAGCCTCGCCTTCCACCTCGACCAGCGCGTCTACACCGAGGACAACCCCGGCTACCCGAACCTGCGCATCCGCAACTCCGGGTTCCCGTACGCCCGTTACGTCCTCGCCCCCGGCGCGCACCCGATCGGGGACTGGCCGAGCACGGCGTGGGCGCTCCTCCAGGCTGTCAACATCCTTGAGCTGTCGGACGGGTTGGTCGCCGAGGACCAGCGCGCACGCCTCCTCGACGTGGCCCAGGGCTACTGGCGCTGGCTCACCGAGGCGACGTTCTTCAACCCGCAGGAAGCCGGCAACCAGGCGATCGGCTGCGTCGTCGGCGGGCTGATGCTGGCGGCCCACCTTCCCTCAGGCGGCGAGGAAGTCCGGGCGCGCGCACTGGAGTTGTACCGCGACAAGATCCGCGCCCACCGCGTGTACGACCGGGGCGCCCTGCTCCCTCCCGAGCACGGCGGCGCCTACGACAACAACTACGGCCCGATCTCCCTCTCGTTCCTCGCCCAGGCCCACCGGGTCTCCGGCGAGGAGATGTTCGCCGAGGACGGTTCGGCGCTGGCCCGCTACATCGACGCCCGCCTCACGAACGGCGGCTTCGACAACGGCGGCCCGCGCTACAGCGAGCAGCACTCCGGGTTCGAATCCGTGCTGGGGCTGCGGTACTTCGGCGCGCGCGTCGGCGCCGACATCGGCCGCTACCGGGGTGACACCCGCTGGGGGCGGCACGCCGTCAAGGCGGACGGCGGGGTCGACGGGCACTTCGCGTGGATGCTGGTCTGGCAGATCCAGGACGACAGCGTGTGGCACCGGAAGCCTTCCGGGGTGCCGGCGAGGCATCAACTCCGCGCGGGGACCGTGTCGGTGGCGTTCGACTCCAAGATGACGCCCGCGCTGGTCGAGGCGGCCGGCACGTACTACCTCCCGGCCGCCGTGAATCGCCAGCACGGCTTCGGTCCCGTCCTCGACGGGTTCCTGTTCACCCGCCCGATGGGCGAGGTGCGGGTCCGTGACCTCCAAGCCGACGGCCTCACCGCGAAGTTGGTGACCAAGCCCGTCGTCGGCCGCGACCACGTCCTGCGCAGTGTCCGGTCTCTGTACGTCACCGACGGCACGTCCCTGTGGACGACCGTCGCCGTCGAACGCTTCGACGGCGAGCCGTACTTGCTGGCAGGGCTGCCGTACGCGGCCGACGACGAGGGGCGTGTGGCGCGTACGGCGTCGGCGGCCGGGGTCGTCTCGGCGGGGGAGCTGCGCCTCACCCACCCGGCGGCCGAGGGACCCGACCACTTCGACGCGCGGTCCGAACTCACGCAGCAGGAGGCGGCGTTCGTCCTCGCCGCCGACCCGCGTGGGTACGGCAACCCCGACGAGGGCTGGCGGCACCTGGTCAGCTCGACGGCGCTGGAGGCGGGGCCTGTCGTGGACGCGCCGGACGACCTGCACGTGTTCGCCGTTCGGTACGGGGACTCGGCGCCGCTGGCGGTGAGTGTCGCGTGGGGCGAGGACGGGCTCGTGATCCGTACGGACGCGTTCACGGCGGTTCTCGGGGGGCTCGACGCGGCGGCCGAACCGGAGTTGAGGATCAGCCGCTGAGGTCGCGCAGCGCGTAGACGGGAAGCCTGGCGTCCTGGAGATACGCGGGGGAGAGGGCCAAACCGAACCTCCGCTCCAGGAACGCCAGGCTTCGCTGTTGCTCGCCGTTGCCGTCGCCGTCCGCCGGGAGGTACGTCTCGCCGTCCGCCGCGAGGATCCCGGCGGCCACCAACTCCGGTACCAGCAGGTCGGGTCGGGTGCCCCACCGCCACAGCTCCTCCGTGAGGCCGTACCCGCAGAGGTGGACGCCGTCGCGGGCGTGGTCGAAGAGGGTGGGCGGGTGGTCCTGCGCGGGGCAGTACCTGACCAACTCGACGCCGCCCTGGGAGAGTTCGGGGAGGAGGCCGCCGGCCGGGGAGTCGCCGTACTCGACGGCCAGGGTCCAGCTCCCGGACGTGCCCACGCGGATCGCCGCGTCCCCGTAGCCGTCCTCGCGGTAGGGCTCGGGGAGGAGGTCGTCGACCTCCAACTCCGTGGCCGGCTCGGGGAGGGGCTCGCCACCCATGCGGGCCGCCAGCTCCTCGGGGGTGATGCCCTTCGCGAAGAGCAGGGCGGTGAGCGGGCCGTCGTAGTCCTTGAGCCAGGTGATGCCGTCGGTCATGAGGGCGACGGTATCGGGGTCCTTCCGCGGGCCAGCATCAGGGCGGGTACCGCCGCGAGCAGGAACAGCACCCCCGTCATCCCCGCGTACACCTGCACCCCCGTCGCCGTGCTCACCGGGGCGCCGTCCGCGAAGACCCCCGCGATCTCCGTGGCCTTGAGGATCTCGCCGCCCGCGAAGTTGAAGACGACCGAGCCGAGGGCGAGGACGACCGACACCAACCCGGCGACCGTGCCCTGGCGTTCGGGGGCTTCGAGGCCGGTCGCCAGGTTGTAGCCGGAGGCGCCGATCGCGCCGGCGGCCATGCCGGCGACGGTGCCGCAGGCGATCGCCAGGGGGAGCACGGAGACGCCCGCCAGCATGGCGAAGGTCGCAGCCGCGCCGACGGCGATGCCGCCGAGGAGGGGGAGGGCGGGGCCGTACCGTCCGGCCAGCCACCCGGCGAGGGTGCCGCCGACGACGATGCCGACGTTCGGCGCGGACAGGAGGACCGCGACCGCCTCTCCCTCGCCGAGGCCGTAGCCGAGCCCCAGGCCGGCGGGGACCTGGGCGACGATGCTCGTCAGTTGCAGCATGCTCCGGAAGGAGCCCGCCGCCAGGACCAGCGCGAGCAGCGTCAGCAGGATCGGGCGGGTGAGGCCCCGCAGGTCGACGACGGGCTCCTCGGTGCGCAGCGCGAGCAGGACCCAGCACGTCAGCGCCACGACCCCGCCCGCCAGGAGCGTCAGCATGAGCCCGGACAGCCACCCCTGATCCCTGCCGAGACTCACATAGGCCAGCACCGAGCCGATGCCGCCGCCCAGCAGGAGCGCCCCCTTGAGATCGACGCGCCCGCCGCCCCGGACCGGCGCCTGAGGCACGACGGTCCGCACGCACAGCGCGGCCACCGCCGCGAGCACCGCCGCCACGAAGAACACGCTCCGGTAGCCGAACACGTCGATCACCGGCTGCATCACGTACGGCTCGACGATCCCGACGACCGACGAACCGGACGTCACCAGCCCGATCAGGGCCATCGCCACCCGGGGCGTGGAGATCTGCCGCGCGAGGGCCACCGACAGGAACACCGCCGCGAACGCGGCCCCTTGCAGGAAGCGGCCCGCGAGGAAGATCCAGACGTTGGGCGCGACGAGGCAGACCACCGCGCCGGCGCACGAGATGAGCAGCGTCGCGACGAGCATCCGGCGTTTGCCGAGGACGTCCGCGCTCTTCGCGAGCAGCGGCGACCACAGGGCCCCGGCCAGCAGCGCGCTCGCGTTCAGCCACGCGGCCTGGTCGGTGTCGAAGTGGTCGAGGAGCTGCGGCAGGACCATCATGGGCGAGCTGACGGCCATGTCCGCGAGGACGTTCGCGAGGATGAGGACACCGGCCCACAGGACGAGCCGCTTGCTCCAGCGGTGCTCCCGGACGGGGCGGGCGGGCTTCTCCAGGGTCTCGGTCACCGCGCGTTCCTCTCGGCGGCGGCCCGCAGCGCCTCGTTGCGCGCTTCGATCGCCTCCCACGTCTCCGGCAGCATCCGTTCCCGGCCCCCGTGGACCCGCTCCTGCGCGGCGACGACGTACGGCCGCTGCCGCGCCTCGTACCGCGCGAACCCGGCGTCGAGGTCGCCGGGTTCGAGTTCCTCCGCGAGGAACCGCGCACCGGTCAGCGCGAGCGACGTTCCCCGCCCGGACAGGAACGCCGGGCAGTACCCGGCATCGCCGACCAGCACGACCCGCCCCCGGTGCCAGGACGGCATCCGGATCTGGCTCGCGGAGGTGAGGTAGAACGCGGGATCGGCAAGCGCCGCGTCGAGCAACTCCGGTATCCGCCAGGACCGTTGACCGGCGAAAGCATCGATGAGCAGCTTCTTCTGCGCGTCCGGGTCGCGATGGTCGTGGTCGAGCGGTGCCGAACGGAACTGGAAGACGGCGACGGCCCCACCCCCGTACCGGAAGACGCCGGCCATCCGCCCCGGCACGTTGTGGATCGAGTTGGGCTCCTCCACCGGAGCCTCCCCGGGCAACGCGGCGAGCGCGAAGTAGACGCCCAGATGCCGGAGATGCTCCCCTTCGGGCCCGAACACCAGCTCCCGTACGCCGGAATGCTGGCCGTCGGCGCCGACTACGAGGTCGTAGCGCCCGGTTCGCCCGGAGGCGAACCGTACGTCGCCGTCTTCGGTGAGCGTCTCGACCGAGTCGCCGAAGCGGACGGTCACCGTGGCGGGCAGGGCGTCGGCGAGGACGCGGACGAGGTCGCCGCGCAGGAGTTCGACGTCGTCGGCGGAGTCGTTGATCTCCGCGAGGGGCAGCGGGGCGATCGACTGGCCGTCGCTGTCGACGAACTGGGTGCGCTCGGACATGTGGACACGGTGTCGCAGGACCGCCCCGAGCAGCCCCATACGGTCCACCGCGTCGAGCGCGTCGCCGCGGATGTCGATGGGGGTGCCGGTGAGGCGCAGGCGGTCGGCGTACTCGACGACGGAGACGTCATGGCCGCGCCTGGCTAACTCAAGTGCGCCGGCCAGACCGGCTATTCCGGCTCCGGAGACGAGGATCTTCACGTGGGTGCTCCAGGTGGCTCGAACCTTAAAGCGACAAGCTGTCGCGTTAACCGAGCGTACGTCCCGTCGGCTTGCACCGCAACGCCGTGCCTGGCGAGAATCGCCGTCCGAGCAGAGAACGTGAGGTGAGCGCGGTGACGGCCGACGGGACCACTGACCGGCCGGCCGCGCGGCGCCCCGGCGGGCGCAGCGCGCGGGTGCGGGAGCGGGTCCTCGCCGCGACCGTCGAACTCGTGGCCCGCGACGGCGTCGCCGGATTCCGGTACGAGGAGGTCGCCGAGACCGCCGGCGTGCACAAGGCGAGCGTCTACCGGAACTGGCCCGACCGTGAGGAACTCGTCGCCGAGGCGCTTCTGCGGTATGTCCAGGAGTTGGCCTCCGTCGCCGACACCGGCGATATCCACCGGGACCTGGTCGATTTCCTGACCGCCCTCGCCGGGGTCCTGGAGACCCCCTTCGGGCAATCCCTCGAAAAGGCCATCCAGCCCGCCCGGAACAGCGTCACCGTCGAGGCGCTCACCAAGGCCCTGGACCAGCGGGTGGCCGCCCTGCGGCGCCGGGTCGGCACGGCTGTCGAACGGGGTGAACTCCCGCCGGTCGACAGCGGGTTCCTCGGAGAGATGATCTCCGGCCCGGTCCATCTGATCGTCAACCGGGGCATGCGCTCCTTCACGCGCGAGGACGCGGAACGCATCGTCGGTGTCGTCCTCGCGGGGATCCGGGCCACGGCACGGGACGCCTGAGCGGCGCTTTTCTCGACGGGCCCCAGGAACAACCTTCGGCGGACTCGCCCCCGGCACGGCCTGGTTGGCGACGCTGGAACCCGGCTCGTCGCCGGCCTCGCCGGACGCCGGCACAGTGAGGGCGACGCGTACCCGTGGGCTGCCCCTGGAGCGGCGCGCGGCCCGAACCCGCGCGCCGTATGCCGTCCTACGGCAGGTACGTGTTCGTGTACGTCCTGCTCAGGTCGATCTTCGCGTCCGAGACGCCGGGGACGAAGCGGGCGAGGACCTTGTACACCGCGTCGGCGCCGTCCGGCTGGATCGCGCCGTCCTTCGCGTAGGCGGCCTTCGCGTTCTGGATCGACGCGATGTACACGGCGGGGTCGTCACCCGCGTACTGGGCGGGCATCTTCGCGGCGATCTCCTGCGCGGAGTGGCCGTCGATGAACTTCAGGGCCTTGACGATCGCGGCGGCCAGGGCGCGGGTCTGCTTCTCGTGGCCCTCGATCCAGTCCCGGGAGGAGTAGAGGACGGCGGCGGGGTAGGTCGAGACGCCGTAGTCCTCCTGGACGCCCTGCTCGGTGCGGGTGTCGGTGAGGAGCTTCACCTTGTCCGCGCCGGCCCGCTTCTGGAGCTGGGAGACCGACGGGTCGACCATGACGGCCGCGTCGACCTGCCCGCGCTCCATCGCCGCGACCGCCGAGGCCCCGCCGCCGATGGTCACCGCGCTCGCCGCGTCGTCCTTGAGACCGGCGCCGGTGAGGAGGTGCTTGAGGAAGAAGTCGGTGGACGAACCGGGCGCGGTCACCCCGACCTTGGCCCCCTTCAGATCGGCGACCGAGTCGATCTTCCGGCTCGCCTTGGGGGAGACGGCCAGGACCAGCGACGGGTAGCGCAGCATGTTGACGAAGGCCACGTCGTCCTTCTTCTTGGCCTGCATCTGGATCGTGTGGTCGTAGTACCCGCTGACGACGTCCACGCTGCCGCCCTGGAACGCCTGCAACGCCTTCGACCCGCTCTGCAGATCCTCCAGCTTCACGGACACGCCCTCGTCCCGGTAGTAGCCGAGCCGCTCGGCCAGCGTCGTGGGCAGGTACACCAGCAGCGGCTGCCCGCCGACGCCGATGCGTACGGTGCCGCCGTCACCCGGGCTTCCGGAACTGCTCGAACAGCCGGCGACGAGGACGGCGAGGGCCGCGGCGCTCGCGCCGAACAGCCGTAGGGAACGGTGTGGGGGGATGGCCATGTCGCTCTCTCTCAGAGGGAGTTGGTGCTCTGCTCGGGCACGGGCCGCCAGCGCAGCAGCCGCCGCTCCACACGGCCCACGAGCAGGTCGATGGCGAGCACGAACGCCGACAGGACGGCCATGCCCGCGAAGACACCGGTGGTGTCGAAGGTCCCCTCGGCCTGGGAGATCAGGTACCCCATGCCTTCGGAGGAGCCGAGGTACTCCCCGACGACCGCGCCGACGATCGCGAACCCGACGCTGACCCGCAGGCTGGAGAAGATCCAGGTCAGCGCGCTCGGCAGCAGCACGTGCCGGATCAGCCGGGCCTCCCCGGCGCCGAGCATCCGCGCGTTGTCGACGAGCACCCGGTCGACCTCGCGGACACCCTGGTGGGTGTTGAAGAAGACGATGAAGAACACCAGCGACACCCCGAACGCGACCTTCGACCAGATCCCGAGCCCGAACCAGAGCAGGAACAGCGGCGCGAGCACCACCCTCGGCAGCGCGTTGGCCGCCTTGACGTACGGGTCGAGCACGGCCGCGAGCAGCCGGGTCCGGGCCAGCAGGAAGCCGAGGACGAGGCCCAGCGCGCCGCCGATCACCAGCGCGAGGACCGCCTCCAGGAGCGTCGTGCGCAGGTGGCCGTAGATCTCGCCGGTGCGGAACCACTCGCCGATCCGGTCCGCGATGTCGGTCGGCGCGCTGAAGAAGAACGGGTCGATCGCCCCCGTACGGCTGCCGAGCTGCCAGCCGGTGAGGATCACCACGGCGAGCCCGAGCTGCGCTGCCAGGATCCGCAGCCTGCGGGAGGCGTCAACGCGCTTGCCGCTCATAGCTCTTCATCACCTCCGCCCTGAGGCCGGCCCAGATCTCGGTGTAGACCGCGGTGAACGCGGGGTCGGTCCTGAGGTCCAGGAGGGCGCGGGGCCGGGGGAGGCCGACCTCGTACCGGCCGACGATCCGGCTCGCCGGGCCCGCCGACAGGAGCACGATCTCGTCGGACAGCGCGATGGCCTCGTCCAGGTCGTGCGTCACGAACAGGACCGTCTTGCCGCTGCCGGTCCACAGCGCGAGCAGTTCGCCCGCCATGAGCTGCCGCGTCTGCGCGTCCAGCGCGGAGAACGGCTCGTCCATCAGCAGGATGTCCGGGTCGCCGATCCACGTCTGGGCGAGGGCGGTACGGCGCCGCATCCCGCCGGACAACTGGTGCGGGTACGCCTTCTCGAACCCGGCGAGCCCCACCCGGGCCACCCACTCCCGGGCCCGCGCGAGCCGCTCCCGCTTGCCGGTGCCGGCCAGTTCGAGCCCGAAGGCAACGTTGTCCAGGACCGTCCGCCACGGCAGCAGCGCGTCCTGCTGGAACAGGTAACCGGCCCGCCGGTTCAGCCCGTTCAGCGGTTCGCCGTCGACCAGGACCCGGCCCGAGGACGGCGTACGCAGCCCCGCGACCGCGTGCAGCAGCGTGGACTTCCCGCACCCCGTCGGCCCGACGACCGACACGAACCGGCCCGCCGGTACGGCCAGTTCCACCCCGGACACCGCCGTGTAGTCCTGTTCCCGGCCGGGATAGGACACCGTGAGGGACCTGAGTTCCACGGCCGGGTGTCCCATGTCACCGTCCACCGGACGACCTCCGATCAGTGCGCCTTCACATCTTCCCCACGGCAAATCCAGATCAAGGTCCGGCCTGGCACCGTGCGTTGACCGACGCGCGGATCACTGTAAACCCGCAAATACGAACAGCACCACCAGGGTTGGGAATCCGTGCAATCGGCAGGGAACGGATGTACGGGAGTGAATCGTTGGAAGAGGTACACCCGTGCAAGGTTCAGCCTCCTCACAGGAAGACGTATCACTCTCGTGTGCGTGAGAGAGGGGGAGAGGAAAGGAGCGTCCGCCGTGTGCTCGACCCAGGTCTTCACCCCCGTCGACGACGAGGCGCGCATCCGTGTGCTGATCGCCCGCTGGGCGCGGTCCGTGCACCGGGGCGACATCGACGGGGTGCTCGCCGGGCACGCCGAGGCGCTGTCGATGTTCAACGTCGCGCCGCCCTACGAGGGCATCCGCTCGCGCGCCGCGTACCGCGTCATCTGGCCGCCCCTGTTCGCCTGGCAGGCGCTCGGCGCCCGCTTCGACATCGAGTCGCTGGAGGTGACGGCGGGCACGGACGTCGCGTACGCGCACGCGCTGGTGCGCTGCGGGACGGAACGCGAACTGGCCGAGCGGCCCGACATGCGGCTGCGGCTGACGTTCGGGCTGGTCAAGGAGCGGGGCGAGTGGGTGATCGCCCACGAACACCATTCGTTCCCGCATGACTGAGGCGACCGAGGAGACCCGGAGGGAGCCGGGAACGGGGTCCGCCGCCTGGGGGAATCGGAGACGCCGGATCACCTTGCGGAGGGTTACGTTGGCGAGACCCCCAGTGACATCGTCCCCCAGCGGCGTCGCCCCCGGCGACATCGCTCCCTGTGACGGCGACCGGCCGTGGAGAGAGGCAGCGCGCATGACGTCCGAGCCGTGTGCCGCGGTCGCCCCCGCACCCGTCCGCCGCCGGGTCCCCTGGCCCCTGCTGGGCTCCTTCGCCGTCCTGCTCGGCGTGGTCTGGCTGGCCCGCAGGCACTGGACGGTGGTCTCCGACGGCGCCGGCCGCCTCGCCGTCGCCGACCAGGGCTGGCTGCTGTGCGGCGCGTTCGCGACCATGGGTACGTGGGGATGCGCGGCCCTCGCCCAGCAGGGCGCCGTACCGCCGAGCCTGCCGCGCGGGAAGCTCGTCGCCACGCAGTTCGCCGCGTCGGCCGCCAACCATCTGCTGCCCGCCGGCCTCGGCGCGAGCGCGGTCAACCTGCGGTTCCTGATGCGCTGCGGCCTGTCCGCGACCCGCTCCGCGACGGCCCTCGGCGTGAAGGCGTCCGCCTCCGGCATCGCCCGCGTCACCCTGATCCTGCTGCTCGCCCCGCTGGCCCCCGGCGTCCTGCGGATGCCCGAGGCCCCGGCGCCGGTCGTCGCGGCGGTCGTCGCCGGGGTGCTCCTGCTGCCGGCGCTGCTGCTGTGGGCACGCTGCCGCCGGGCCCTGTCGGCGGTCGTGGCCGACATCCGGACCGTCCACGCGCGCCCGTGCCGGGCGGCGGCCCTGTGGGGCGGCTCCTTCGCGTTCGCGGCGCTGCACGCGTGCGTGCTGATCGCCGTGACCCGCGCGATCGGGCTCGCGCTGTCGCCGCTGCACGTCGCCCTGCTGTACCTGGCCGCGAGCAGCGCCGCCGCGCTGCTGCCGACGCCGGGCGGGATCGGCTCGCTGGACGCGGTGCTCGCGCTGTCGCTGGCCGCGACGGGGGCGCCGGGGGTGGCGGCCACGTCGGCGGTGCTGGGGTACCGGTTGCTGACGGTGTGGCTGCCGCTGGTGCCGGGGCTGGTGGTGCTGGCGGCGTTGATCAGGCGGCGGGCGCTGTAGCGGCGGCCGCCGGGGTAAAACCCTTGGTCAAGCCATGGTGAAGTTCTGTCGCGGGCTTTACTGCACATGATGTGCAATTGGGCGAGCATGGCGGGTGCTGACTCTGTGCGACGAAAGGCACCACCCGATGACGATGACCCGGCTGGAATGGACCCGCGTCGCCGGAATGGCCGCGTTCATCCTCGCCCTGCACGTCGTGGGCTGGTTCACGCTTGTCGCGATCGTCGCCCCGCACCACTACAGCCTCGGCGAGAAGACCTTCGGCATCGGCATCGGCGTCACCGCCTACACCCTCGGCATGCGCCACGCCTTCGACGCCGACCACATCGCCGCGATCGACAACACGACCCGCAAGCTGATGAGCGAGGGGCAGCGCCCGCTCTCCGTCGGCTTCTGGTTCTCCCTCGGCCACTCCAGCGTCGTCTTCGCCCTCACCCTCCTGCTCTCCTTCGGCGTCAAGAGCCTCGCGGGCCCCCTGCGCGACGACGACTCCAGCCTCCACGACGTCACCGGCCTGATCGGTACGGCCGTCTCGGGCACGTTCCTGTACGTCATCGCCGCCCTCAACCTCGTCATCCTCGCCGGGATCTGGAAGGTGTTCCGGCGGATGCGCACGGGAGAGTTCGACGAAGCGCAGCTGGAGGAGCACCTCAACAACCGGGGCTTCATGAACCGCCTCCTGGGCCGGTTCATGAACGCGATCACCAAGCCCTGGCAGATGTACCCCCTCGGCCTCCTCTTCGGCCTCGGCTTCGACACCGCGACCGAGGTCGCCCTCCTCGTCCTCGCCGGCTCGGGCGCCGCCTCGGGCCTGCCCTGGTACGCGATCCTCTGCCTGCCCGTCCTCTTCGCCGCCGGCATGTCCCTGCTGGACACCATCGACGGCTCGTTCATGAACTTCGCGTACGGCTGGGCCTTCTCGCAGCCCGTCCGCAAGGTCTACTACAACCTCACCGTCACCGGCCTCTCCGTCGCCGTCGCCCTCCTCATCGGCACCGCCGAACTCCTGGGCCTGGCCGCCGAGAAGCTCGACCTGCACGGCGCGTTCTGGGACTGGGTGTCCGGACTCGACCTGAACACACTCGGGTTCGTGGTGACCGGCATGTTCGTCGCGGCGTGGGGCATCGCGCTGATCGTGTGGAAGGCGGGTCGGATCGAGGAGAAGTGGGGCGTACGGCCCCAGGCCCTCACCGATCGGACGGAGTCGGCCACCACCGTCTCCAACCCCCGCCCCTGAAGCCAGGCCAGGTGACGCAGGAACTCGCCGAGGCCCCGGGCCAGTCGGACGCGGCCCACAGCCACCGGCGCCGGACCGGGTGCCGTCACCTTCTCGTGAGGTCCCTGCGGTAGCGGGCGATCTGCTGCGCCGGATCCCCCGTGCAGGACCACGGGCTCGGCGTCGCCCGGCGCCCCATGAGGTCGAGGAGGACCCCGGCGATCTCCGACTCGCCCGCCCGGCACGCCGCGTGCGCGAGATGGTTCACGTCACGCAGCTCGGCGGGCGCGACGGGCAGGTGCTCGGGCCGGGGGGACAGCCAGCGCTCCCAGGTCCTGCGTACGTCGCTGACCGCGCCGTCGCCCGTCCAGTGCTGGGCGATGCCGACGGCCGTGGGGCGGTCGCGGGTGACGTCCAGGGTGTGCCGGTACTCCTCGACGCGCGCGTACTGCACGAGCACCGGCAGGGGGCAGCCCGGCGGGGAGACCCCGGCGGCGTCCCGGGCGAAGTCGTACATCAGGCCGTGCGTGCCGTGCCAGCGGGCCGAGTAGTAGTGCAGCACCTGGAGGTGGCCCTCCATGCTGTACGGGTCGCGGTGGTGCAACTCGTCCCACCAGCGGGCGAGTTCCTGCCGCCGCACCCCCGCCGGGTACAGCCGCGCGACCGAGATCAGCGACACCCACGGCGTCGGGTCCACCGGGTACGCCTCCGCCGCCGTCAGACACGCCGACACCGCCGCGTCCACCCGCCGGGGGTCGATCGGGGCACCCCGGCCCGCCTCGATCGCCAGGTTGAACGCCCGCGTCGTCTCCGTCGCCGCCCGCAGCACCAGGGCGTCCGGATCGCGGGGCACGGCCGCGAGCCACGACTCGACGGTGGAGCCGCCCGCGCACACCTCCGCCAGCCGCCGCACCCGGTGCCCCCGCGACGACCAGTCCGGGCCCGTCGCCCGCAGCAGGTCCCGCAGCCCGTGCCATCTCCCGATCACCAGATCCGGCCGCGTCGCGGAGAGCGCCTCGTCCCCGCAGTCGGGATCGAAGTCGGGCGAGAAACGGTCACGCGCCATGGAGCCTGCCTCGGGTCGGGGCTTGCGGGGATCGGGGCGGAGGTTCGGGTGCCGGGGGCCGGTGAAGAGGTGTGTGCCGGGGACGCCCTCCGCGCTCCGAGGATCGCCGCGCCACCCCCGTACGCATCCCCGGGCCCGGCGATGCTCAGAAATCCGTCGGTACGCCGTCGTACGCCCCTCTGCCCGCCGGTACCGCGTGGGCGGTGATCGCGTGGGAGGCGTCGAGGCGGGTCGGGCGGTAGTAGTCGCTGCCCTGGGCGCGGTACCAGAGCAGGGGGACCAGACCGAGGGCGAGGCCGCCGAGGCCGATGGTGATCGCGGGGGTGCTCAGGGAGCCGAGGGACTCGACGAAGATCCAGAACATGAAGAGGGCACCGCACAGGGGCCACACCCCGCCGAGGAGGAACGTCACCGGGGAGGTGAGGAGCAGCCTGCGGTAGGCGACGACCGCGGCGAGCCCGGTGAGGCCGTAGTACAGGGCGATCTGGAGGCCCATCGCGGAGATCGCGTCCGAGAGGATCTCGCCCACCGAGCCGAGCGCGTTTGACGCGACGAGCAGCGTGAGCGCGACCGCGCCGACGACGGCGACCGCCACCCACGGCGTGTTCCAGCGCCGGTGGATCAGGCCGAACGCGGCCGGCATCGTCCGGTCGCGGCCCATCGCGAACAGGGACCGCGTGACCTGGATGAGGGTCGTCTCCAGCGTCGCGATCGTGGACAGCATCACCGCCACGACCAGCAGTTTCCCGCCCCACCCGGGCCATACGGCCTCCCCGAGCGCGCCCAGCACGTTCGCCGAGTCCCGGTCGATCTCGTCCCGCGTCAGCACGACATTGACGGCGATCGTGTAGATCTCGAACAGCAGGAACACGACCCCCAGCCCGATCAGCCCCGCGAGCCCGGTCGTGCGGCGGCTGTCGCGCGTCTCCTCGCTGAGATTGCTGGTGACGTCCCACCCCCAGTAGTAGAACGCGGCGACCAGCGCCCCCGCCGCGAACCCGGAGACCCCGTCGAACTGCCCGAGCGAGAACCAGGACCAGTCGAAGGCCCGCGCGTTGCCGGTGTGCAGGAACGCGAGCCCCGCGAAGACCACGAGGATCGTCAACTCGATCCCGGACATGATGAGTTGGGCCCGTACGGTGAGCCGCGCCCCGCCGAGCACGACCCCCAGCATGACCAGGAACCAGCCCGCCCCCACCACCGTCGACCAGGCCGTGGAGTCCGCGAGCCCCTCGTCGAACAGGGACAGCGTCAGCGACCCGGCCGGCAGGGACCCGGCGACCATGAAGATGGTCGTCGACACCACCAGCGCCCACCCGCTGAGGAACCCGAGGAACGGATGGAGCGTGCGCCCCACCCAGGAGTACGCCGCGCCCGCGTTCGCGTCGATGCGGCCCAGGTGGCGGTAGGCGAGCGCGATGCCCAGCATCGGCAGCGCGCAGTACAGCAGCGCCGCCGGACTGGCGAGTCCGACCGCCCCCACCAGTACGGCCGTCGTCGCCGCGATCGAGTACGCGGGAGCGCTGCCCGCGATGGCCATCACCGCCGTGTCGAACGTGCCGAGGACGTTCGCCTGGAGCCCTCGACCACTGCTGTTGCTCATGGTGCGCTGCTTTCCGTCGTGCACACCGCGCGGCGGGACTGCCCGGCGGCGCGTGGGGGGGGGTGGGGGGTTGCCCGCCGGGCGCCCCCGGGGGTGTCCTGGGCGGCGGCGGGAAAAAGGCCGTGCCGAACCTGCGTGCGGGACCTGTCGTGCCACCGCTCCGTCGGCGGCCGGTCACACCGAGTATGCGAGTGATGATAGTCCCAACGGTTTACCTTTCAAGATTGACCGTCGGGTAACCTCTACGACCGTTTTTCCCGAACTCCCGTGCGGCGTACGAGAATTCAGTCCCCGATCCGGTCCAGCTGGCGCAGCCGGTTCGTCGCGTCCAGCGCCGCGACCTTGTACGACTCCGCCAGCGTCGGGTAGTTGAAGACCGCGTCCACCAGGTAGTCGACCGTGCCCCCGCAGCCCATCACCGACTGGCCGATGTGGATCAGCTCCGTCGCCCCGCTCCCGAAGCAGTGCACCCCGAGCAGCTTCCGGTCCACCGGCGACACCAGCAGCTTCAGCATGCCGTGCGCGTCCCCGATGATCTGACCCCGCGCCAGCTCCCGGTACCGGGCCACCCCCACCTCGAACGGCACGCACTCCTCGGTGAGCTGATCCTCCGTACGGCCCACGAAGCTGATCTCCGGGATCGTGTAGATGCCGATCGGCTGGAGGTCGTGCATCCGGCCCACCGGCTCCCCGAACGCGTGGTACGCCGCCGCCCGGCCCTGCTCCATCGAGGTCGCCGCGAGCGCCGGGTACCCGATCACGTCACCCACCGCGTAGATGTGCGGGACCGGCGTACGGTAGTTCTCGTCCACCGCGATCCGGCCCCGCCTGTCCGCCGTCAACCCCGCGTTCTCCAGGGCGAGTTCGTCCGTGAGGCCCTGCCTGCCCGCCGAGTACATCACGGCGTCCGCCGGGATCTTCTTGCCGCTCTCCAGGACCGTCAGCGCGCTGTGCTGGTGCTGCTCGACCGCCGCGACCGTCTCCCCGAACCGGAACGTCACCGCCAGGTCCCGCAGGTGGTACTTGAGCGCCTCGACGATCTCCACGTCGCACATGTCCAGCATGGCCGGGCGGCGTTCGACGACGGTCACCTTGCTGCCGAGGGCCGCGAACATGCTCGCGTACTCCATGCCGATCACGCCCGCGCCGACGATCACCATCGACCTCGGGACCCGCTCGATCGTCAGCACGTTGTCCGAGTCGAGGATCGTCCGGCCGTCGAACTCCACGGTCTCCGGGCGCGCGGGCCGGGTGCCGGTCGCGATGACGACGTGGTCCGCCGTCAACACCCGCTCGTGGCCGGTGACTTCGCGCAGGGCGACCGTGTGCGGGTCCAGGAAGCGGCCGGTCCCCGCGAACAACGGGACCTGGTTGCGGGCGAGCTGGCTGCGGATGACCTCCGTCTCGCGGTTCACGACATGCTGCGTACGGGCCGTGAGGTCGGCGACGGTGATGTTCTCCTTCAGCCGGTAGCTCTGCCCGTACAGATCCCGCTGGGTCAGCCCCGTGAGGTACAGCACCGCCTCGCGCAGGGTCTTGGACGGGATGGTGCCGGTGTGCAGCGAGACGCCGCCGACCATGTCACCACGGTCGACGACGGCGACCGAGCGGCCGAGTTTGGCCGCGGCGATGGCGGCCTTCTGGCCACCGGGACCGGATCCGAGCACCAGCATGTCGAAGTCGGGCACGGTCGGAGTCTGACAGCGGGTGGGGCTTTCCGGAAGGGTACGTCGGTCCTACGGGAGCAGCTTCTCGATCGCCGCGGTGCCCTCCGCGGCGAGTTTGCGTTCGGCCCAGGCGAGGTTCTCGGGGGTGAGGTCGCGGCCGGTGGCGAGGACGAGGTCCTCGGCGGTCACCTCGGTTCCCGTGCGGGTGTGGAGGAGGGAGTCGGGGGTGGCGCGGTCGTCGGAGGGGGTGGTCATGGGGTGGGCTCCTCTGGTGGGGCACAGCCGGCAGTGTCGATAAAACAACTATCTCCACGCATCACGTGGCTCGCATGTGCGCGTGCCCGAAGGGGTCGCCGGAAAACTCTTGGACACCCCCGAACCATCTGTCGTATGGTCTGACCGCACGCCCGAGACGAACGGAAGGAGGCGAGTGCCATGCAGTCCACCAAGACCCCGCGCTCCCTCCCCGCCGCCGTCGCGTGCCGCGTCTGACCTGCCCGGGAGCGCATCGTTTTCCGCTACCCGGAGGAATCCGTGACCGACCTGGTCATCCGCGCGCTCGACGAGAGCGACGCCCACCTGTTCGACACCCTGCCCGACCCGCTGCGCTCCGCCGCCGCCCTGGGCCACGTCACCTACCGCCCCGACTGGCGGCGCGTCGCCCTGCGCGACGGCCGCGTCGTCGCCCGCGCCGCCTGGTGGGGCGGCCCCGACGACACCGAACCCCTCGCCGCGCACTGGTTCGACTTCGCCGACGGCGAGGAGGAAGCCGCCGCGGAACTGCTGCGTACGGCCCCCTGGCAGGTCGGCGTGGAGCTGAACCCGCCCGGCGGCTGGCGCGACGACCCCGCGATGAAGGCCGCCGGCGAGGCCCGTACCGACGCGGCCCGGCGGGCGGGGCAGCGCGTCCTCGTCGAGCGCTACATCTACCGCTGGACCCCGGAGTGCGGCCTCCCCGGCCGCCCCGGCCGCCTCTCCTTCGGGCCCGAACCCGACGACGCCGTCTTCTTCGACGCCCTGCGCCGCATCCACTCCGTCACCCTCGACGCGCACGCCCTCCAGGCCATCGAGGAGGGCGGCCTCGACAAGGCGGCCCAGGAGGAGATCGACTTCTTCCGCTGGTGCCCCTCGCCCCGTGAGTGGTGGCAGATCGCCCGTACGCCCGACGGTGAGCTGGCCGGCATCCACATCCCGGCCCGCAACCCGAGCGGGCCGTGCATCGGGTTCATCGGCGTCGTCCCCGAGCAGCGCGGGCACGGGTACGCGTACGACCTGCTCGCCGAGTGCACGCACTACCTCGCCGAACGGGGTGCGGAGTTCATCGCCGGGGCGACCGACCAGGGGAACTTCCCCATGGCCGCGCACTTCACGAAGGCCGGGTATCCCGTGGTGCGGGAGCGGGTGAACTTCGTCTGCGAGGGCGTTGTCAGTGGTGGGTGACAAGGTGGGATGAGACGGACTGAATCGGGCTGAGTGACAGGAGGGGCCATGGGGTTCGACGGTGAGGTCTGGCGGCTGCGGTGCGGGGACGAGGAGGTCGGTTCGGTCACGATCGACGACGCCGACTTCCCCTGGCTCTCGGGCCGCTTCACGCCCGGACCGGCGTACGCGGCCGTCGAACCCCTCTTCGCCCGCGAGCTGGCGCTGCTGAACGAGGGGTGGACCGAGGAGTGGGAGGCGGCCTACGACGCGATCACGAGCCGCGTCTCCCTCTCCTCCCCGGAGGGGCCTGTGCCGGAGTTCCTGCTGCACATCGAGGGGGAGCGGGCGTGGTTCCGGTGGAGCGACGAGCCGTTCGAGGAAGAGTGACCGGCGTCACATCCAGGGACGTCACACTCTCGCGGTCCGCGTTGTCTTAGTGGTGTACCCCAACGGAACGGCACAGGAGACCACCATGGAAGCCCGCCTCAACCTCTTCGGCAACCAGCTCTTCGGCAAGGTCCTGCGGCACGTCAACTCCGCCGGCAAGGCCGTCACCGACTCCACGCTCCCCGCGGCCACCCAGGAACTCGTCAAGATCCGCGCCAGCCAGATCAACGGCTGCGGCTTCTGCACGGACATGCACACCAAGGACGCGACCGCCGCCGGCGAGGACGCGACCCGCCTCCACCTGGTCGCCGCCTGGCGCGAGGCCACGGTCTTCACCGACGCGGAACGCGCGGCGCTGGCCCTCGCGGAGGAGGGCACCCGCATCGCCGACGCCCACGGCGGCGTCTCCGACGAGGTGTGGCAGGACGCGACCAAGCACTTCGACGAGGACCAGCTGGTGGCCCTGGTGTCCCTCATCGCCCTCATCAACGCCTACAACAGGGCCAACGTGATCGTCCGCCAGCCGGCGGGCGACTACCAGCCGGGGATGTTCGGCTGAGGAAAGGCTGCGCCAGGGGGCGGAGAGGCAGGCCCGGCAGAATTGAGGGGCGAGGTCGATGCACGGGGCGCGCAGCGCCCCCAGGGGCGCGGGGAACTGCGCGATCAGCCACGACGGTGCCGCAGCCGCCATCGGACCCGCTGCGGCACCCTCGATCGCGCACCTATGCCCCCGCCCCCAAAACCCCCTCCGCCGTCTCCAGGATCTCCGTCACCCGCAGCGCGAACCCCGCATCACAGGCGTGCGGCCGACCGGAAGCAACCGCCTCCAGCAACGCATCGGCCGCCCCCCTCAACGCACTCACCGCATCGCTGACCCCCTCGGGCAGCACCACCACCCCCGCCTCCCCCCGAAACTCCACCGCGTTCCCGGAGGCCGCGTCAGGAGCCGTCAGGCTCAGCGTCACCGTGCTGGAAGCACCACCCGCATGCTCCAGCACCAGATGCACCGTGTCCCCGGGCCCATGCGCGGCCGCCCCCACCTTGGTCACATCCCCCAGCACCGGCAGCAGCACGGACAGCGCATGCGGCCCCACATCCCACAACGCCCCCTTCTCCCGCCGCCAAGGCGACTCCGCGAAGGGACTGCCGGAGGACGCGAACACGGACCCCAGCCACTCGGCCCGCCCGGTGAACCACCCCTCCGCGGCCCCCTGTTCACGGATCCACGCGGAGATCACGGGATCGAACCGGGCCGTGAAGAACACGACGGACGCCACCCCGCTCTCCCGAGCCGCCGCCACCAACTCCCGCCCGTCCCCGGAGGCCAGCGCGAGCGGCTTGTCCAGCAGCAGATGCCGCCCGGCGAGAGCCGCCCGCGTGGCCAACGCGACCTGCACATCCGGCGGCAGCGCGACGGCGACGGCGTCCACATCGGAGATGAGCGCGTCGACATCGTCGTACGCCCGCACCCCGTACTCCCCGGCGATCTCCTTCGCGGCCTCCCCCCGCCGCCCCCACACGCCGACGAATTCGAGGGAGGGGTGCCCCGAGAGGGCGGGAGCGTAGGCCATGCGGGCCCACGGCCCCGTACCGAGCAGTCCGATGCGCATGCCGCCAGCCTCTCCAGGCCCCGCCCCGTGCGCAAGCCTTCGAGAAGCCGATCTCACCGGGCGGACAGCCCCCACGGACCCCCTGATCCCTGATGTACTTCTGCCGACCGGCAGAAAGCGCTTGCTGTCGGTCGCCAGCCACCGTCAGGGATCCGGAGGACCACTGCCCATGGCGTCGTCGTACGAGCGACCGCTCGACCACCGCTACCGGGACGAGCACCCCGTCCGCACACTCGCCTACCTCTTGCGCGCCGACCGCCGCAAACTCCTCGCGGCCGTCGCCGTGTTCACCGTGAAGCACAGCCCCGTCTGGCTGCTTCCGCTGATCACCGCGTCGATCATCGACACGGTCGTCCAGCACGGCCCGATCGGCCGCCTGTGGACGAGCACCGGCGTGATCATGTTCATCCTGCTGGTCAACTACCCCCTGCACCTGCTGTACGTCCGTCTCCTGTACGGCAGCGTGCGCCGCATGGGCACGACGTTGCGCTCGGCGCTGTGCACCCGCATGCAGCAGCTCTCGATCGGCTACCACTCCCGCGTCAGCGCGGGCGTGCTCCAGGCGAAGGTCGTCCGGGACGTCGAGTCGGTCGAGCAGATGGTGCAGCAGACCGCCGACCAGGGCCTCGGCGCGGTCACCGTCCTGACCGGCGGCCTGATCATCATCGGCGTCCGCACCCCTGAGTTCCTGCCCGTGTTCCTCGTCGTCGTCCCCGCCGCCGCGTTCGTCGTCGCCCGCCTCAGGGAACGCCTGCGCAGCCACAACGAACACTTCCGGCACGAGGTGGAGGCCCTGTCCTCCCGCGTCACCGAGATGACCCGCCTCATCCCGGTGACCCGTGCGCACGGCCTGGAACGCAAGGCGCTGCGCCGCATGGACGGCACGCTGAGCCGCCTCCTCGACTCGGGCCTGCGGCTCGACCTCGTCAACGGCCGCTTCGGCTCGCTGGCCTGGGTCGTCCTCAACGTCGTCGGCGTACTCGTCCTCGCGGGCGCCGCGCTCGTCTCGTACTACGGCGCCTGGGGCGTGAGCGCCGGCGACGTCGTCATGCTCAGCGCCTTCCTGACGACCCTCACCGGCTGCGTCACCACCCTCACGGGTCTCGCCCCGCTCGTCACGAAGGGCCTGGAGTCGGTCCGCTCGATCGGCGAGGTCCTCCAGGCCCCGGAGACGGAGGACAACGACGGCAAGACCGAAATCACCGCAGTACAAGGCGCGGTGACATTCCGTCAGGTCGACCACGCGTACGACGCCGGCCGGGCCGCCGTCCGCGACTTCAGCCTCGACGTCGCGCCCGGCGAGACGATCGCCCTCGTCGGCGCGTCCGGCGCGGGCAAGTCCACCGTCCTCAACCTGGTCATCGGCTTCATCCGACCGACCTCGGGCCAACTCCTGCTGGACGGCACCGACATGAGCACCCTGGACCTGCGTACGTACCGCCGGTTCGTGTCGGTCGTCCCCCAGGAGTCGATCCTCTTCGACGGCACGATCCGCGAGAACGTCGCCTACGGCATGGAGGACGAGGCCGACGAGGCGTCCGTCCGCGCGGCCCTCCGCGACGCCAACGCCCTCGAATTCGTCGACAAGTTGCCCGAGGGCCTCGACACCCTGGTCGGCGAACGGGGTGCCCGCCTCTCCGGCGGCCAGCGCCAACGCCTCGCCATCGCACGGGCGTTGATCCGCGACCCGAAGGTCCTGGTCCTCGACGAAGCGACCTCGGCCCTGGACACCCGCTCCGAGGCCCTCGTCCAACAGGCCCTGGCCCGCCTCCTCCAGGGCCGCACCACCTTCGTCGTCGCCCACCGCCTCTCCACCGTCCGCGGCGCCGACCGGATCGTGGTCATGGACGACGGCCGCATCCGAGAGGTCGGCACCCACGACGAACTCCTGCGCAGGGGCGGGGCGTACACGGCGCTGCACGCGGGGCAGGTGGCGTGAGGTGGGCGTGTTCGTGAGCGTCCGGGGCTGGCTGGAGTGCGACGACCGGCAACTGGAGGCCGTCCACGAGATCGTCCGCGCCGCCGACGAGGGCTTCTACAGCGGCGGCTGGAGCTTCCCGGCCCCCATCAACTGGACCCGCTACGCCTTCTTCGGCGCCGACCTGCGCGTCGGTGAACTCCCGTGGCTGCTCGACCAGTTGAGACAGATCGCCGAACTCCCCGCCTCCGACGCGGACGGCGACCTGGTCACCGGCTTCTTCCTCACGACCCACGAGGAGGAGGGCGCGAGCCAGTGGCAGATCCGCGACGGGGACCTGCACAGTGCCCCCGCGCCCGAGACCCTGCGCTACCTCGACCTCTAAGGTCGAACGACAGTGCCCTGAAGGGGGGATGTGCATGGCCGTCGAGGTGTGGCACGACTACATCGCGAGTGAACTGCGGCCCGTGCTCGCGGTGTTGGCCGCGCGAGCCGGGAAGCGGCGGGACGATCCGGTGCCGGGGGCCCTGGAGTGGACGTTGCCGTGGGGGATGGACGACGGCAACGGGCTGGTCCGGGTCACCGTGTTCACCGAGATCGTGCCGGAGAGCTACGAGCGGCGGATCCGGGTCGTCGTGGCCGCCGCCGCACGGGGTTTCCTGGAGGACGGCGGGAAGCTGGCGCTGCCCCGGTACGCCGACTGGGGCGCCGAGTACGCGCGTTCGCGCAGCGAGATCGACGCGGACACCGGCCGCCGGGTCCCGCCGCCGGACGGGAAGCTGACGCGGGGCATGGCCGAGCACCTGTGCCTCGCGCTCGGCGGACTCCCGGACACGCTGAGTGAGGAACCGGGCGGCGAGGTGGCCTTCTCGGTGCCACCGGCGAAGTCCGCCTGACGCCACCGGGTCCGGCCCGGCACCCTGCCGGGCCGGACCCGCACGCGTCGAGCCCCTTACCGGACGCCGCACAGCGCCGAACCGTTCCCTCCGCTTGCTGAATCGTTTCGCTCGTGCGGTCGGCCCCGGAGACCCTCACGACGCCACCGCATCACTCCCGTCGCACGACTCCCGTTCCCCCGGCACCGGCACCGGCACCGGCGCCGCCAGCCACTCCGCGATGGTCCGGGCGATCGGCTGCCCCGTCTCCACCTCCACGAACCCGAACTGCCCCGACTGGTTGCACTCCAGGAACCACCAGGTTCCGTCCGAGTCCTCCGCGAAGTCGAAGGCCCCGTAGGACAGTTCGGCCGCCCGGAGATACGCGAGCACCCCTTCGGCGACCCGCGCGGGCACCTCGGCCGGCGTCCACGGCAGCGCCGGGGAGGCGAACCGGACGTCGATCTCGGCGGGGTCCGCGTCCGCACCGACCTCCTTGCGCGCGGCCAGCATCCGGTCACCGACGACGGTGAGCCGGATGTCCGCCCGCTTGGGGACCCGGCGTTGCAGCAGGGTCGGCCCGAACGCCACCGCCGAGAAGTCCGCGTCCGGCGCGACCCGGCTCGTCGGCACCGCGCGCGGCGGCTCCTGCGGATGCGCCCCGGACACCGGCTTGACCACCAGATCCGGGAACCGCTCCGCGAACTCCCGCGCGGCCTGCGGAAACGTCGTGATCAGCGTGGCCGGCACCGGCAGCCCGCTCTGCTGGGCGACCCGGAGCTGCCACGGCTTGTGCCGGGCCCGGCGGGCGGCGTCCGGATGGTTCATCCAGCGCGCGCCCGTCGAGCGCAGCATCCCGTACAGCGCCTGCGAGGACTCCTCCGTCAGCCACTGGGACGGCTCGGCCACCCGCGACGCGGGCACACCGGGCCGCCGTACCCACACCGACCGCAGCCCGTCCATGCTCAACAGGCGTCCGGCCGACCAGAGATGGCCGCGGAAGGCGCCGTGCACGTACTCGCCGGAGAGCGCGACCCCGCCCGTCAGGTCGGCGGGGTCGAGCCGGACCACCGGCACCCCCGTCGCGTTCAGGTGCACGACGACCATGTCCGCCGTCACGTCCTCCTCGCAGGTGAGGATGAGGACCGTCATCTCAGTCGTCGAAGTGCGTCTTGGAACCCGCCGTGGACGTCGTCGTGCCGAGTTCCCTGAGCAGGGTGAGGTCCGCCGCGGCGATCCTCCCGTCCGAAGTGACGTTCAACTGCATTCCTGGGTCGTAGGCGTACGGAGTCGTGGCCTTCAACTCCGCCGCAGGGCGTGCGTAGTTGAGCGCGAACGGTTGCATCGTCTCTCCTCTTCCGTGCTGCGCCGACCAAGCCGTCGTCTGCCGCGTCGTCGCGTCGCCCGGTGGTTCCCTTCGGCTTCCACTGACTTATACGAATCGAACGGGTGATTGGTTTCCTCACGCTGCGTGATCGCGGCGCGTTGCGCGCCCAGCACCTGAGACCGCGCGGTGGGGCGAAAAGGTTGATCCGGGTCAGACGAGGTCTTTGGACGAGGTCCGCAGCGAACGCAGCGCGAGGAGCAGCACCCCGATGTCGTCCAGATACACCGGATCGGGCACCAGGTCGGTCGGCAGCACGAAATAGAGGACCGCGCCCCAGAAGATCCAGCGCGGCCCGGTCGGCAGTCCGGCCCGCCGCAGCTCCCGCCGGGTCCGCACCAGCCGTACGGCCACGGCTACGGCGCCGGCGAGCACGGCGACCGCGAGGAGAGCGGCGACGACGATCACCGTCGTGGTCGTGTCCACGTCCCCTCCCGGAGGTCCGAGGGCGCCGCCGGTCGCGGCTCCCACCTTTCGGAGTACCCGCCCAGGGCGTTCGTATCGCCCCGTGGGAGGTTTGGAGAGGCTTCGCTCACTCCACCGGCTCACCCGAGTGGCGCGAAGCCGTACGGGTGTCCCTAATGAGCAGGGTAGCCGCGTGCCGCACTCGGGGGCGCAGAAGCGGCCGCACCCATTTCATGGAGAACAGCATGACCACCCGCTCTCCGTCCATCCGCCCGAACCCGACCGCCATACCCGGGGGAGAGGCGCTCCACACCGCCTCCGTACCCCCCGACACGCCTCCGCACGGCACCGCCGTCGACGGCCTGGTCCGTGCCGCAGTGGCCGACCGGCCCCTGGAGGAACTGGCCGAACTCATCACCCTCCTGGAGCAGTCGCCCGCCTCGGCCCGGGCCGCCTCCGACGCCCTGCGCGCCGCCGGGGTCGACCGGTCCGTCGAGGACGTCACCCGGCTCGTCACCCTCCTCACCCGCCCGCCCCGCCCCGCCGAGGGCGCCGACGAGATCATCCGCGCGGCGGCCGAACGCCGGTCCGTCGAGGACGTCACCCGCCTGATGGCGCTCCTGCACCGCACCCCCCTCGAACCCCACTGCGAGGAGGAGGCGCTACGCACCGCCGCGACCCGCCGCCCCGTCGAGGAACTCGCCCAGCTCATCGGCAGGCTGAGCGAGGAGGAACGGGCGGCCCGCACCGCCCCGGACCGCACGGTCCTCGGCACGGCACCCCCGCCGGACCACGACCCCGCCGACGGCTCCGGCATCGGCCCGGGCTCCGGACGCCGCCCTTCGCCCGCCAAGGAGCCCGGCCCCGCCCGGCCGCCGTACCGCCCCGACGCCCCCGCCCCGGAGGCGTCCGCACCCCGGCGCCCGCGCCGCTGGAAGCGCGGAAGCACGGACCCGGCGCCCGAAGGGGGCGCGCACGCCGGTGCGCACACCAAGCCGCCGCGCGGGATGGCCGTACGCGGTGAGGTGCCGCGTGGGGCGCCGGTGGGGAGTTCCCGTACGGGGACGGCGTACGACGACGAGGAGACCGCACGCCTCGCCACGGCGGCACGCCCCCGGCGGGCCCCCGACCGTACGACCCGCAGGGCGGCCCGCCTGACGGCGCTGCTGCTCCTGGCGACCGGCGCGGCGACCCTCCCGCCGCACCGCGACGGCGAGTCGCCCCAGATCTACGGCCTGGTCCTGGGCGCGGCCCTGGCCTGCACGGTCCTGGGGGTCCTCCTGACGATCCGTCCGGCGGTCCCGCTGCTGGCCCTGACCCTTCTGGTCCCCGCGGCCCTGGCGGCCGGCCAGGTCCTGCACGGGCGGATGGGCCCGGCATCGCTGACCGGAGCGATGGACCTGACGGCGGCACCGGGCTGGCTGGCGGGAGGGCTGGCGGCCTGCGCGGCACTGGCGTCCCTGACGACGCTGCTGCTGGCGGCGCAGCCGACTCAGGGCAGGTGACCGGGTAGGTGAGAACGATGTGGCCCACGCCGGTCTCCCGGTGTGGGCCGCATTCTCAGTCCTCGGGCTTCTTCGGCAGCTTGAACCGTTCGAACGTCCGCGTGATCTGCTGGAACGGCGACTGCGCGGGACGCGCCGGGGGCGGCTCGGGCGCGCTGTCCACCGCGCCCGCGGACTCCCGGAACACCTCCAGCGCCTCGTGCGCCCGCTCGGCCGCCTCCCGGTACAGGTCACGGGACTTGGTCATCGCGTCCAGTGCCTCCGCGTACATCGCGACGAGCTGCCGCTCCCGGTCCAGTTCCTCCCGCAGGGTGAGGACGTGCCAGTCCTCCCGCAGGGCCGTGAGCAACGCGTCCGCCTCGTCGGGGAGATGCTGGGGGACGGTGGTGAACCGGACGATCGCCTCGACGAGTTCGGAGGGCTCGGAGCCGTCGAGGAAGACCGTGCGGACGGCGAAGTCCGCGGGGTCGACGTCGCCGTGGGGCAGGAGTACCGCGCCGCCCCGGGGCAGTTCGGCCCGCGACTCCTTCAGCGCCCAGTTGACCGCGCGGAGTTGCTGCGGCGCGGCGCGGTGCTCGACGACCCGGTCGCGCAGCCCCTGAGTGAGGAACCGGGTCAGGGGGAGCCGTCCGCGCGCGTCCGGGGTCATGGCCTCGTGGACGACGACGTGGATGGACCACTCGTCGCGCATCGCGCTCTTCAGGACGCGCCGCAGGTCCTTGTCGTCCGAGGGCAGCGCGGTGGCCTCCCGGAACCGCAGTCCGGCGACCTGGGAGTGGTCCCACTGCCCGTCGATCTCCCAGGGCTCCTCGGACCAGAAGCGGGTCGCGGGGGAGGGCCAGCGCCGGTTCCAGGGCTCCTCGGCCTCCGCGATCAGCGCCCAGGGGCGGGTGCCGTCCCGGTCGGCCTCCTCGGCGACTTCGAGGCGGGCCCGGACGGTCACCTCCTCGCCGACCAGCCAGCGGGCCTCGAACACGAGCCGCCCCTCGGGCCGCGCGTCCTCGCCCAGCTCCAGGAAGTCGACGATCTCCTCGGTCTCCTTGAGCCGCTGGAGATGCCCGCGCAGCACCTCCCCGGGCGCGGAACCGGTGTGACGTCCCCGGGTCAGCCACACGGTGGACGGGGTCGAAGGACGGGCGGCGCTGGAGCTCGACATGGATCCATCTGATAAGCGGAGAACGGTACGGACCTCCCAGTATCACCGCTCGTCCCCGCATCTGATCAAGAGGGGGTCACCAGGATTCCGCCACGGCCCGCGCACACCCCCGCACGTGCCGCACACCCGGGGCGCACACACCGCACCCGACGAGACCCCCGCACACGCGTACCCCCGCACCCCTCGCCCTCACGACAATCATCAGGGCGGACAGGGCCGGCCCGTCATCCGCGTCGGGGCGGGCCCTGTCCGCACGGGGGGGGCGTCGCGTCCGTGCGGCCGCCGCGTTCAGTCCCTCCTCCCCCCACCCCCCGTCCGCCCCCGCCGCCGGCGAGGCACCGCCTCCGCCAGCTCCCCGCCCTCCCGCGCGGGCGCGCTGAAGCCGCCCGGTACGGCCCGGGACGCCTGGGACGGTGGCGCGGCCGGCGCGGCGGCCGGTGGCGCGTCGCCCCCCTGCCGCGCACGCGGGGCCGCCCGGGCGACGATCCGGGTGTGGGACATCAGCGGCGCGCAGGCGGAGCAGACCTCGATGAGCGTCCAGACCTGCCCGACCGCGGGGTCGTGCCGCAGGACCAGGACGACGGCACCGGCGCAGGAGGCCCGGGTGCCTTCGTGAGCCGCGCACTTGAGCTGCCGGCAGCCGCAGGCGGCATCGGGCCGGACGGTCGCCGCGCGCGCGTGCGCGGCGGCATGCGCCTCGGCGAAGCGCCGCAGCGCGGCGACGTCACGGGAGCGGGCCGGCATCGGGCAGTTGGAGGAGCAGGTGACGGAGGCGGTCCGGTCGCGGTGCCCCGTCACCCGGATCGTCCACGACCGTCCCGGGCGGCGAGTTGACGGTGCGTCAGGGTACGCGAGAGCCAAGGCCATGTGTCCTTTTGTCGTCGGGAGTGCTGCGCGAAGGTGCGCACTGGGAGATCTACCCGGGTCGAGGGCGGTTCACAGCATGCCGAAGCCTTCTCCTTGCGACGGGGACGCGCGCTTTCGCGGCGTGCCCGTTTTTCCACGCCCCCGGCACTCCTGCGTGCGAAATATATCGGGAGCCGATATATTCGGTTCATGGGAACGAAGTCCATGACACAAGCCGCGTTCTTCGTGCTGACGGCCCTGGCCGACCAGCCCCGGCACGGCTACGGCATCCTGCGCGAGGTCGAGGACCTCTCCGACGGCGAGGTCCACCTCAGGGTCGGCACCCTGTACGGCGTCCTCGACCGGCTCACCGCCGACGCCCTGATCGCCCTGGACCGCGAGGAGGTCCAGCAGGGCAGACTGCGCCGGTACTACCGCCTCACCGACGAGGGCGTCGCCGCCCTGGACGCGGAGGCCGAGCGCATGGCGGCGGGCGCGAGCGCGGCCAAGCAGCGCATCGCCGAGAGCGGGCGCACTCCCGTCGTACCGCCCGTGACGGGCCCGGGACTCGCCGGAGGACTCGCATGACCGGCACGATGACGTTGCTCGAATCCCGCTACCGCACCGCCCTGCGCCTCCTGCCCGCCTACTACCGGCGCGAGCGCGAGGAGGAGATGGTCGAGACGTACCTCTGGGACGTCGACCAGGACACCCAGGACCAGAGCCGCCCCACGCTCGGCGAGGTCGCGAGCATCGCCGCGCTCGCCGTCCGCACCCGCCTCGGCACCGCCGCCTCACCTCGCCGGTACGCCCTGTTCGGCGCGTCCGTACGGCAGTTCGCCGTGTTCGCGCTGCTCCTCCAGGCCGCCTCGGCGCTCGTGGACCGGGTGCTCGAACTGACCTGGGGGAGCACGCACGGCTCGGCGCAGTGGGATCTCTTCCTGACCCGTTTCAACGGCCGGGGTCCCGGGAACAGCGTGCCGGTCGCCGTCCTGGAGTGGACGCTCCCGCTGCTGTGGACCGTCGCCTACTTCGCGCTCCTGCGCGACCGCAGGCGCCTCGCGGGAGCCGCCGCGACGGTCGCCGCCCTGCCCGAACTGTGGGTGTTCGTCGCCCCGTTCGTCACCGACGCCTACCCGCCGGACCTCCCCTACGCCACCGCGAACGGCCTGCTGGCCTGGCTCACGGTCCTCGCGCTGTACGCCGCCCACCACCGTGACGCCCCGCCCGCCGCCCTCCCCGCCGGCACCCCCGGCCTCGCCTACCTCGCCGCCTGCGTGGTCATGGGCGCCTCGCAGACCGTCCTCCCCCTGGCCACCGACTCGGTGTGGGCCCCCTCCACGGCCGTCCTCCTCGCGGGCCTCGCCTGGCTGGCCCGGCGCCCCCGCACCCCGGACACGGCCTTCGCCCTCGCGGCCCTCGGCGCCCTGCTCCTCGCCCTGCGCGTGACGACCCTCTACCACTGGTACGACGTCCTCCCGGCCGTCGCCCGCTTCGGCTCGGTCGGCCAGGCGGCGGGCCTGTTCCTGCTGACCGCCGCCCTCACCGCCGTGGCCGCCCGCTCAGTGCGGGAACGCGCGGGGCGCCCGTAGCCCGGGCAGCCCGTCCCTGAACTCCTCGATCCGCGTGCTGATCTGACGCATCAGCACGGTCTCCGCCAGCCGGTCCAGGTAGAGGTTGCGGCGCGCGAGCGCGGGGGCGTCCACGCAGAAGTACATCGCCATCAGCGGATTCACGAACAGCTCACCCCCCTTGGTGCGCTCCGTGAACCGCACGTCCCCGAACTGCCCGCGCACGGCGGCGGCGACCGACCCCTGCACGATGCTCGGATGGCTCGCCGTCGTCTCCTGCGCGTGCGCCACGGCGTCCAGGTACGCGGCACCCTCCGGGCTCTCCCGGGGGATCGAGAAGGCGCCCAGGTACCCGCCCTCCCGGTCCAGCGCGGCCAGATTCTCCAGCACCAGCGCGTGGTTGACACCGTGATAGGCGTCCACCCCGAACCCGAGGCACACCACCAGCCGCTCGGCGACGTCCAGTCGAGACACCACGGCGAGGCTCGCCATGTCCTCCTCGGGCGTCCCGAGCCCCTGCTCGTCCCCGCGCATCAGGATGTCGGTGCCCCCGTCGACCAGCACGATCGCGTCGACGCCGCCGAGGTGGTCGAGCAGCGCCCGGTAGGCGTCCAGCAGCGGCGCGACCCCGGTCCGCGCGAACGCGTACACCGTCGACGGCAGCCCCTGCCCGTCGAGCCACCGCGCGAGGGCGCGCTCCGGGAAGTAGTCCCCGCGTACGGGGGTGTCGGGCCGTACGGCGGCGACGTCCGGCTCGATCCACACCTCGGACGGCAGCCCGTACAGGTCCGCGAACGACAGGTTCGCCAAGTGGACCTCCTTGCCGGCCGCCCGCAGCGCGGACGCCAGCGGCAGCCCGGCGTACACGTCGAAACCGCCGCCCGCACCGGCGATCAGGACGCGGCGGGCGTCGCGCAGGCGGGCGAAGAGGGGAGGTTCGGGGAGGGAGAACATCGGGGGACCATAACAACGGCGCGGGGCCGGTCGTACAAGATTTCTGTACGGTCGGCCCCGCGCCGGATCAGCTGATGTCAGGCGCCGCTCTCGCGGAGCATGTCCTCGCGCTCGACGAGCTTGACGCGCTCGCGGCCCTGGGGCTCGCCGAGGGCCTTCTCGGCGGCGTCCAGCTTGTACCAGCCCTCCCAGGTGGTGAAGCGGACCTCGCGCTCGGCCAGGAAGGCGTCGACGGACTCCGGCTGCGGGGAGGCCGGCTCCTGGAGGCGGCCGTTCGCGTGGTCGTCCAGGAGGTTGGCGACCGTCTCGTTCGCGTCGCCCTTGGTGTGGCCGATGAGGCCGACGGGGCCACGGCGGATCCAGCCGGTGACGTACACGGACGTCAGGTGGCTGCCGCTCTCCTCGATGACCCGGCCGCCCGCGTCCGGGACGGTGCCCGAGTCGAGGTCCCAGGGGAGCTTCGGGAGCTTCTCGGAGAGGTAGCCGACCGCGCGGTAGACGGAACCCAGGTCCCAGTCGGTGAACTTGCCGGTGCCCTTGACGTTGCCCGTGCCGTCCAGCTCCGTGCGCTCGGTGCGCAGGCCCACGACCCGGCCGTCCTCGCCGAGGATCTCGGTCGGGGACTCGAAGAAGTGCAGGAACAGCTTGTGGGGGCGGTCGCCGACGTCGCGGATCGCCCAGTTCTCCAGCGTCTTGGCGACCATGTCGGCCTGCTTGTTGCCGCGCCGGGTCGCGATCGAGCCCTCGTCGTAGTCGATGTCCTCGGGGTCGACGATGACCTCGATGTTGGGGGAGTGGTCCAGCTCCCGCAGCTCCATCGGGGAGAACTTGGCCTGCGCGGGGCCTCGGCGCCCGAAGACGTGGACCTCCAGCGCCTTGTTGGCCTTCAGGCCGTCGTACACGTTGGCCGGGATCTCCGTCGGGAGCAGCTCGTCCGCCGTCTTCGCGAGGATGCGGGCGACGTCCAGGGCGACGTTGCCGACGCCGAGGACCGCGACCTTCTCGGCCTCCAGGGGCCAGGTGCGCGGGACGTCCGGGTGGCCGTCGTACCAGGAGACGAAGTCGGCCGCGCCGTAGGAGCCGTCCAGGTCGATGCCCGGGATCGAGAGCTCGCGGTCGGCCATGGCGCCGGTCGAGAAGATCACCGCGTCGTAGAAGGCGCGCAGGTCGTCGAGGCTGATGTCGGTGGGGTAGTCGACGTTGCCGAAGAGGCGGATCTGCGGCTTGTCCAGGACCTGGTGCAGGGCCGTGATGATGCCCTTGATGCGGGGGTGGTCCGGGGCCACGCCGTACCGGATCAGTCCGAACGGGGCCGGCATCCGCTCGAAGAGGTCGATGGAGACACCGGGGTCGGCGGCCACATCGGACTTGAGCAGCGCGTCGGCGGCGTAGATCCCGGCGGGGCCGGCTCCGACGATGGCTACCCGCAGGGGGCGGGGCATGATCAGGTTCCCTTCGAGCGGCGGTAGATCGACTCGACGGGAAGCCTAAACTAAGGCAAGCCTAACCCGGTATGCGGGTCCGGTCTATGAGCTCATAAACCGGACTTATGAGTTCTCCCGACGTCGGGTGCGACCAGCAGTTTATCGGTCCGCTGGTAGTGGCCTGTGCGCTCAGGTCGGCCGGGGGTCCGGGGGTTGTCCCCCGGGCAGACTCAGCATCGGTCCGCGGGGAGCGGTTGTTCCGCCCAGATGACCTTCCCCACAGACGAGTACCGAGTGCCCCAGCGCTCCGAGAGCTGCGCCACCAGGAACAGGCCGCGTCCGCCCTCGTCCGTCATCGCCGCGTACCGCAGATGCGGGGAGGTGCTGCTCGCGTCCGAGACCTCGCAGATCAGCGACCGGTCGCGCAGGAGCCGTACCCGCACCGGGGCGCCGCCGTAGCGGATCGCGTTGGTGACCAGCTCGCTGAGGATCAGCTCCGTCGTGAACGACAGGTCCTCCAGGCCCCAGTCCGCCAGCCGCCGGGCCACCGCCGCACGCACCCGCGCCACCTCCGCCGGGTCCATCGGCACCTCCCACTCCGCGACCCGGTCCGGACCCAGCGCGCGCGTACGGGCGACGATCAGCGCGATGTCGTCGTTCTGGCGGGCCGGCAGCAGCGACTTGAGGACCGCGCGGCAGGTCGGCTCCGGCTCGTCCGGCGCGTCCGCCAGCGCCTCGCGCAGCAGGTCGAGGCCGCTGTCGATGTCCCGGTCCCGGGACTCCACCAGACCGTCCGTGTACAGCACGAGACGGCTGCCCTCCGGCAGCTCCAGCTCCACCGTCTCGAACGACGGCAGCCCGCCCAGCCCCAGCGGCAGCCCCGGCGGCACGTCCGCGAACTCCACCCGCCCGTCCGGATGCACGATCGCCGGCGGCGGATGCCCGGCCCGCGCCATCGTGCAGCGCCGCGACACCGGGTCGTAGATCGCGTACAGACAGGTCGCCCCCGTCACCGGGGCCGCCGACTCGTCCTCCTGGTCGATCCGGTTCACCAGCTCGTCCAGCAGCCCGAGCAGTTCCTCCGGGGCCAGATCCAGCGCCGAGAAGTTGTGCACGGCCGTCCGCAGCCGCCCCATCGTCGCCGCCGCGAGCAGCCCGTGCCCGACGACGTCCCCGACCACCAGCGCCACCCGCGCCCCCGACAGGGGCAGGACGTCGAACCAGTCGCCGCCCACCCCGGCCTGCGCCGGCAGATAGCGGTACGCGATGTCCAGGGCGCTCTGCGCGGGCAGCGTGCGCGGCAGCAGGCTGCGCTGGAGGGTCTCCGCCATCTTGTGCTCGCGCGTGTAGCGGCGGGCGTTGTCGATGGTGACCGCCGCCCGCGCCACCAGCTCCTCCGCGAGCGCCACCTCGTCCGAGTCGAACGGCTCAGGACGCTCCGAACGCCAGAAGCTCACCACGCCCAGCAGCAGCGTGCCCGCCCGCACCGGGACCGTGATCAGCGAGTGGATGCCGAACTCCATGACCTGCTCGGTCCGCTCCAGGTCCTGCGCCCGCCAGCCCGGCGACACGTCGAGCCGCGACTCCAGCACCGCCCGGCCCTCCGCGAGACTGCGGGCCTGCGGCGCCGAGTCCACGAACTTCAGCGGCTCGCCCACCGCGTACAGCGGAGCGCCCTTGCGCACCCCCGTCGACGCCGTACGCCGCAGTGCCGAACCCGGCTCCGGCTCCTCGCCCTTGACGACCGAGTCGAACAGGTCGACGGTCACGAAGTCCGCGAACCGGGGCATCGCCAGGTCGGCCAGCTCCTCCGCCGTCCGCGTCACGTCCAGGTCCGTGCCGATGCCGACCCCGGCCGCGTACAGGATGTCCAGCCGCTCCCGGGCCTCGTCCGCGCGGCCGGACAGGGCCCGCAGCTCCGTCGAGTCGCGCAGGGTCGCGACGCTGCCCGAGGGGCCGCCGGCGAGCTGCGTGGGGCGCTGGTTGATCGCCAGCAGCTTGTCGCCGACCAGGCGCACCTCGTCCGTCACGACCCGGCCCGACGCCAGCAGGTCGGCCGTCCCCGCGTCCAGGCCCAGCGCGGCGACGTACCGGCCCTCCGCGTTCTGCGGCAGGTCCAGCAGGCGGTGCGCCTCGTCGTTCGCGAGCATCAGACGGCCGTCGCCGTCCACGATCAGGACGCCCTCGCGGACCGCGTGCAGCACCGCGTCGTGGTGCTCGTACATGCGGGTCATCTCGCGCGGGCCCAGACCGTGCGTCTGCCGCATCAGACGCCTGCTGACCAGCGCCGTACCGCCCGTCGCCAGGATCAGCGCCGCGCCCGCCGTGACCAGGACCAGCGGGAGCTGCCGGTCGACGGTCCCGCCGACGCTCTCCGTCGTGATCCCCGCCGACACCAGGCCGACGACCTGGCCGTACGGCGACTTCACCGGGACGACGGCCTGCACCAGGCGCCCTATCGTCCCGTCGATGTCCTCGACGACCGTGCCGCCCTCCTGTGCGGGCGCGATCGTCCCGACGAACTTCTTGCCGATGCGGTCCGGCTTCGGGTGCGTGTAGCGGATGCCCTCCGGGTTCATGACGACGATGAAGTCCATGTCGGCCGCCTTGCGGGCCGCCTCCGCGCGGGGCTGGAGGATCGTCGTCGGGTCCGGCGAGGCCAGCGCCTCCAGCATCCCCGGGGAGTTCGCGAACGACTCCGCGACCGCCAGCGAGCGGTTGCGGGCCTCCTCCGTGCCGTCGTGCCGGACCTGGAGCACCAGCGCGACCACCGCCGCGACGACCAGCAGCAGGACGACGGCGACCTGGAGCACGAACACCTGTGTGGCGAGACTGCGCCGGCCCAGCGCACGGCGCGGCGCCACGCCGTACGGGATCCGCCGCTCCCGTGCGCGGCGGGCTGTGACGGAGGGACGCGGTTCGTGTGGTCCACGGGGACGACGGGCCATGCGCTCATGTCTACACTGCCGGGCTCCGGGAGGCGAGAGGCGTCACGCAGGGTGATGCGGTGCACGCGGGGATTCCGTGCGGAAGTTCACGCCCCGGCGACGCGCGGGCGACCTCGCGGTGACGCACGTCATGGCTTGGCCAACTCCTCCTGACACGTTGGGGTGGATTTCACCAGGTGTCCCTGACGCCCCGGGAGGCTGCGGATGAAGAGTGAACGGTGATCTGGCCGTCACTCATCAAGGGGCTTCCATGGCCGAGTTGACCCGACGCAGACTCCTCGGAACCGCCGCCGGCACGCTGGGCGGCGCCGCGGCCCTCTCCCTCCTCCCGCCGAGCGTCCAGAAGGCCGTCGCCGCCGGACCGCCGCGGCACGGCTCCCTGCGCGACATCGAACACGTCGTCATGCTGATGCAGGAGAACCGGTCCTTCGACCACTACTTCGGCACCCTCAAGGGCGTCCGCGGCTTCGCCGACCCCGAGGCGCAGATCCTCGACACCGGCCGCTCCGTCTTCTACCAGCCCGACGCCGAGAACCCGAAGGGCTACCTGCTCCCCTTCCACCTCGACACGCACACCTCCAGCGCCCAGGCCATCCCGTCCACCAGCCACGCCTGGTCGGTGCAGCACGAAGCCTGGAACAACGGGAAGATGGACCGCTGGCTGCCGGCCCACCGCAAGGCCGACGGGGTCAACGGGCCGTACGTCATGGGCTACTACACCCGCCGTGACATCCCCTTCCAGTTCGCGCTGGCGGAGACCTTCACCATCTGCGACAACTACTTCTGCTCGGTCTTCGGCCCCACCTGGCCCAACCGCCTGATGTGGATGACCGGTTCGATCGACCCCGACGGCACCCACGGCGGCCCCGTCACCAGCAACGCCGCGCCCAGGCCGTACACCTGGACGACGTACGCCGAGCGCCTCCAGGCGGCCGGGGTGAGCTGGAAGGTGTACCAGGAGGACGACAACTACGGCTGCAACATGCTGGAGCAGTTCGCGACGTTCAGGAACGCCCAGCCCGGCTCCGACCTCTACGAGCGCGGGGTACGGCGGCAGCCGGAGGGCACGTTCGAGGACGACGCCCGTAACGACCGCCTCCCCGCCGTCTCCTGGATCATGCCGACGAGCTACCAGTCGGAGCACCCCGACTACCTGCCCGCTGCCGGCGCCGACTTCGTCGCCTCCAAGATCGAGGCCATCGCGTCCAACCCCAAGGTGTGGCGCAAGACGGCCTTCATCCTCAACTACGACGAGAACGACGGCCTCTTCGACCATGTGACCCCGCCGACGCCGCCCGCCGGGACGCCCGGCGAGTTCATCAAGGGCCTCCCCATCGGCGGCGGCTTCCGGGTCCCGGCGATCATCGTCTCGCCCTGGACCGTGGGCGGCTGGGTCGCCACGGAAGCCTTCGACCACACCTCGGCGCTGAGGTTCCTGGAGCGCTTCACGGGCGTGGCCGAACCGAACGTCACCGACTGGCGCCGGGAGACCTTCGGCGACTTCACGTCCGCGTTCCGCTTCTCCCACTCCCGGCCCCGGCCGCCGCGCCTTCCGCACGACACGGCCGAGCAGTTGGAGAAGGCGAAGGAGGAGGTGGCGACGCTGCCGAAGCCGACGCTGCCGGGGGCGGACCAGACGTTCCCGCGGCAGGAGCGGGGGCGCCGGCCGCATCGGTGAGGTTCGCGGGCTTCCTGAGGACGGGCAGCTCCTTCGAGCGTGACCCCGCGGAGGTGGGGTGCGGGCCCGGTGGCGGCCGGGGCGGGCGGACCCGCGCGGGGAGCTGTTTCGAGGACCGGTGTCCCGCACATCACCGGTACGACGGTGGACCCGCGCGCGGGCGCGTCGCCGGCTGGGGATTCCGAGGGCCTCAGCCGGTGACGCGCAGCGTGCGTTCGGCGAGTTCGAAGGCCGGGAGCATCGCCTTGTGCTCCGCGTCGTCCAGGCCGCCGAGGTGGATGACCACCGGGCCCTCGGGGGTGGTGACGGCGAGGGCGTGCTCGGTCTTGGTCTCGTCGAGGAGTTCGACGTGCACGCGGTACGAGACCTCCACGCCGGACACGCCGCCCGCCGTGAACGTCGTGTACTTCTCCTCGCTCACACCCTTCTCGGCGCCGACGAAGCCCTTGAGGACCGTACGCGCGTCCGCGCCGCCGGGCTTGCCCTGGTAGACGCGGATGAAGCCGACGTGCCCCGCGGGCTTCGCGTCGATCTCGCAGACGCCGTCGACGGGGCCCTGGCGCAGGAGCGCGTCGAGGAGGTCCTCGGAGGCGTCCTTGGGCGCCGCGATGGACTCGGCCTTCCACTTCGCGGCCGTCTCGAAGGTCACGGGCAGCTCGCAGGCCGACCCCTTCGCGCCCAGCGTCCCTCCCGAAGCCGCGGCGGACGGCGCCGAGGACGGCGTCGCGGAACTCTTCCCGGCCTCGCTCGCCGCCGTGCTCCCCGCGTCGTCCTCGGACGCCCCGCAGCCGGCCAGCACCCCCGCCAGCAGCACCGCCGACAGCCCCCGTCGCATGGTCCCCACCCTGTGTTCCCCTCTCGTGCGTATCTGACAACGGACTGTAACCGAGGCCACTGACAACGCCCTCCGGCGGGGTGTGGTGATCGTCACTTCGGGCCGGTGCCGACTGAACCCCGACGCGAGAACGACCGTCGTTGTGAGTGCGTGGGTCGTGGTGTCGGTTAAATGCGTCCCACGCGATCGGTGCCGAAATCAACCTGAATGTCGATGATGGGCGTCTCAGGAGTTAGATTCGATTTTCCGAATGTGTGTGCGGGTGACCAGTGGGGACGACGGTGGGGCGAGAAGTGGACAAGAAGGCGGGGGTACGGCGCAGATCGCCGCTGTACAGAGGCGTCGCGTTCCTGGGGCGCACCCTGTGGGGCGAACTCCAGGGCATCGTCGTCGACCCCGTACGCGAACTGTGGCGCAGGGGCCCCTCCGCCCTCTCCCTCGCCTTCGTCGCGTGCGCGGGCGTGATCTTCTTCCACGCGATCGCCCAGAACGACACGGGCGAGAAGATCGTCCGTGAGGTCGGCGGCGTCCAGGGCGACCTCCCCCTGTGGCAGGCCCTCCTGCGCACGCCGATCTCGCTGTACGTTCCGGCCCTCGACCTGCCCGTGTGGGCGGGCATCACGCAACTGTTCCTGGCCTTCGCCCTCGCCGAGGTCGCCCTCGGCCGCGCGCGGACCCTCTTCATCGCCTACGCGTCCACGCTCTCCGGCACCCTCACCGTCCGCGTGATGCTCGCGCTCGGCCCCGACCACTGGGGCGGACTGCCCCCGGAGATCGGCCAGGTCCTCGACACGGGCCCCTCGGCGGCCGTCGTCGGCCTCTTCACGTACATGTCCGTCATCCGCCGTGCCCCGATCGTGTTCACCCTCACGGGCGGTTCGATGGTCGTGGAGTCCATCGCCAAACCCAACCTCGCCGGCCGCGAACACCTCATCGCCGTCGCGGCAGCCCTCGTCATGGGCCTCCTGCACGGGCGCGGGGAGCGCTTGCGCGCGCGGGTGCGCGCGGCGCTGCCGGAGTGGGTCCGCCGGCCGGGGCCGGGGCGTACGGAGGTGGCGCTCGCCGAGGTGGGGGCGGCGCAGGAGGCCGAGCCGAAGCAGGCCGGGGTGCCCGCCGTACGCGTGCGCGGGGAGGCGGCGCAGGAGTGCGGGCGCGTGCCGTGACAGAGCCCTACCCCGGGGGCGCCGCGACCGGAGTGCGCCCCGGCTCGTGCGGGTGCGCCGCGCGCCGACCGGTCCCGTAGCCGCCCCGCCGGGCGGTATACGTCGCTCGGAGGCCGCCGCGCAAGGGCGGCCGTGAGCAGGGAGCGCGCATGGAGTACTACGACCTCGGGAGCTACGGCCGGATCGTCACCACCGCGTCCGCCGAGGCACAGAAGTGGTTCGACCGGGGGCTGGTGTGGACGTACGCGTTCCACCACGAGGAGGCCGTCGCCTGCTTCGAGGAGGCCGTGCGCGCCGACCCGGAGTGCGCGATGGCCCACTGGGGCATCGCCTACGCCCTCGGCCCCAACTACAACAAACCCTGGGAGTTCTTCGACGAGAAGGACCTCGCCCGGACCGTACGGCGCACCCACGAGGCCGTCGAACGCGCCCAGGAGCGCGCCCCCCGCTCCCGCCCCGTCGAGCGGGCCCTGATCGGCGCCCTGCGGGCCCGCTACCCGAGCGCGGAGGCCGCCGAGGACTGCGAGGTGTGGAACCACGCCTACGCGGACGCCATGGAGGCCGTGTACGCCCTCGCGCCGGACGACCTGGACGTCGCGGCCCTGTACGCCGAGGCCCTCATGGGTCTCACCCCCTGGCAGCTGTGGGACCTGGGCACCGGCCGGCCCGCCGAGGGCGCCCGCACCCTGGAGGCCAGGGACGTCCTGGAACGCGCCCTGGCGGCCGACCCCGAGGGCACCCACCCGGGCCTGGCGCACCTGTACGTCCACCTGATGGAGATGTCGCCCACTCCGGAAGCCGCCCTCACGGTCGCCGACCGGCTGCGCCGCCTCGTCCCCGACGCCGGGCACCTCCTGCACATGCCCTCGCACCTGGAGGTCCTCTGCGGCGACTACCGCAGGGTCGTCGCCGACAACACCGCCGCGATCACCGCCGACGACAAGGCGTACGCGCGCGCGGGAGCGATGAACTTCTACACGCTGTACCGCGCGCACAACCACCACTTCCGGATCTACGGCGCGATGTTCCTCGGCGCCTCCCGGACCGCCCTGGAGGCCGCCCGGGGCCTGGAGGAGGCCATCCCCGAGGAACTGCTCAGGGTCGAGAGCCCGCCCATGGCCGACTGGCTGGAGGGGTTCGTCGCGATGCGCGTCCATGTCCTGATCCGCTTCGGACGCTGGGCCGACATCCTCGCCCTCCCGCGCCCCGCCGACCCGGACCTGTACCGCGTCACCACCGCGATGCACCACTACGCGCGCGGGGTCGCGTTCTCCGCCACCGGCCGCGTCCCCGAGGCGGAGGCCGAACGCACCCTGTTCCGCGCGGCCGTGGCCCGCGTCCCCGACTCCCGGACGCTGTTCAACAACACCTGCCTGGACGTCCTCGCGATCGCCGCCGCGATGCTCGACGGCGAACTGGAGTACCGCAAGGGCGACTTCGCCCGCGCCTTCGCCGCCCTGGAACACTCGGTCCGGCTCAGCGACAACCTGCCGTACGACGAGCCCTGGGGCTGGATGCAGCCCACCCGGCACGCCTACGGGGCGCTCCTGCTCGAACAGGGCCGCGTCACGCAGGCCGAGGCGGTCTACCGCGCGGACCTCGGCCTCGACCCCACGCTCCCGCGCGCGGTCCAGCATCCGAACAACGTCTGGGCCCTGCACGGACTGCACGAGTGCCTCGTCCGGCTCGGCAAGCGCGAAGAGGCCGTACTGATCGGCCAACAGCTCACCCTGGCACGCGCGTTGGCCGACGTGCCGGTCGAGTCGTCCTGCTTCTGCCGGCAGGGGAGCGGCGCGCGCGGCTGCTGTGACGAAGCCCTCTGAAACCCGGCTTTCCCGTACCGGAAGTAACATGATCCACTCTGACTTTAAGTGAACCTTACAAACACTGCGGTGTCCGGCTCACCCCCCACCCCATCCCGTCGGAGGACCGTCATGCCCTTTACCGAGGACACACTCCAGCAGACCCGCGCGGCCTACGAGGAACACGCGCGCACCTGCCGCCAGTGCCACTTCGACACGATGCCCTGCGCCGTCTCGAAGCACCTCATGCGCGCCTACAACAACGCCCGCAGAGAACAGGCACGCGCCAACTCGGCCGCCCGCTGAGCCCGTTACGGGTTCCGGGTACCGTTGCCGACCACCGTGGTACGCCACCATGTGGTAATCACGATCATGGCAACGAGGCTCGGGACCCGAGGGGACACACACGGCATGGCGGGCACACGGTGAACAACACGCGCGCGCGAAGCACTCTCGCGCTGGACTACGACGCCCGGCGCGCACGCGACTGGGCCCGGCTCGCCCTCCTCCTCGCCGCCTGCGCCGTCTTCACGGTCGTCGCGGGCGCCGGATCGGACGGCTGGGTCGTCCTCCTGACCGGCGTAGGAGGGCTCTCGCTGGCCGGAGCGGGCCTGTGGTGGGCCCTGGCACACCGAGGCTGGACCAGGCTCCTCGGAGCGCTCCTGGCCGTCCTCGTGCCCTTCGGCGTCCTCGCCCTCTACGCCTCCTCCGGCCTGTGGATCGTCGCCGTCTGCGCCATCGCCCTGTGGACCGCCGCCCTCGCCAGCGCGCGATCCGCGCTGCGCAACGTCCGCCGCCCGCACGCCAAACGCCGCAGGCGCGGGCGCAAGACCCCGCCGCCCGGCAACCCGGTGTTCATCATGAACCCGCGCTCCGGCGGCGGAAAGGTCGAACGCTTCGACCTCGTCCGCCGCGCCGAGGCCCTCGGCGCCCGCGTGATCCTCATCGCCCCCGACGGCACCACCGACCCCGAGGCCGAGGCCCGCCGCGCGCTCGCCGAGGGCGCCGACCTCCTCGGCGTCGCGGGCGGCGACGGCACCCAGGCGCTGGTCGCCGCCGTCGCCGCCGAGCACGACGTCCCGTTCCTCGTCATCGCCGCCGGCACCCGCAACCACTTCGCCATGGACCTCGGGCTCGACCGCACCGACCCCGTCACCTCCCTCGAAGCCCTCACCGACGGCGTCGAGTTCCGCGTCGACCTCGGCGACGTCGACGGGCGCGCGTTCGTCAACACCGTCTCCTTCGGGGCGTACGCCGAGATAGTGCAGAGCCCCGAGTACCGCGACGCCAAGGCGTTCACCGCCCTCGACCTCCTGCCCGACCTCCTCATGGGCGAGGCCGGCGCGACCCTCGGCGTCCGCGCCGACGCCACCCACCTGCACGCGCCGCAGGCCGTCCTCGTCAGCAACAACCCCTACGCGCGCGCGGACCCCTTCGGTGGCGGCCGGCGCCCCCGCCTCGACTCCGGCTCCCTCGGCGTCATCGGCATCAAGGTCGAGGGCGCCGCCCAGGCCGCCGAGGTCGTCCTGCGCGGCGAACGCGCCGGGGGCATCACCTCCACGAAGTCGTCCCGCGTCGAGGTCTCCGCCGACCGCCCCGACATCCCCGTCGCCATCGACGGCGAGGCCCTCGTCCTCCCCGTCCCCGTCGTCTGCACCCTCCGCCAGGGCGCCCTGCGCGTACGCGTACCGCGCCGCCGGCCCGGGGCGACGTACTCGCCGCCGAACGTCGACTGGCGCCGGATCGTCCGCCTCGCGCTGGACCGGCCGGTGGGGGACGCGGGGGAGGGGGACGACTGAGGGCGGGGCGTGTACGCGCGTGCGCGCACGGCCCCTCGGTGCTGCCCGGGAGTCAGGCACGCGTGCGCGCGCACGCGTCCTGCTTCGTAGGGGCCGTGTGCGTCGTGAGGGGCCGTTCGAGGTCGTACGGCCTCCGGCCCGCGCGTGTCCGTCCATGTCCGTGTCCGTTGCCGCAGCCTGGAGACCTGCCCGTCCTGTCCTGGCCCCGGTGCGCGCCCGCGTGGTGTGCGCCCGGCCCCGAATCCGCCGTCCGGAGAAACTCCATGCCCGACCCCCGCAGCCGCCTCGACGGCATCAGCCTGGTGCGCGATCTCGCCGCCCTCGACCAAGCGCTGTACGAGGCGGTGACCGTCACCAAGACGCCCACCCTGGACACCGCGTTGCGCCGGCTGTCGACCGCCGCCAACCACTCGAAGATCTCGTTCGCGGCAGCCGCCCTGCTGGCCCTGCGCCCCGGCAAGACCCGCCGCGCGGCCCTCCTCGGGGTCGCCGCCGTCGGCGTCGCCTCGGCCACCGCCAACCTCGCGGGCAAGAAGCTCGTACGCCGTCCCCGCCCGCACCGCGCGGAGGACTCGCCCTTCCCCGGCCGGCACGTGCCCATGCCGGACTCTGCGTCCTTCCCGTCCGGCCACACCGCGTCGGCCGTCGCCTTCGCCGCCGCCGTGAGCACCGCGCTGCCCGTGACGACCGTCCCGCTGGGACTGCTGGCCTGCGCCGTCGGGTACTCGCGCGTGCACACGGGCGTGCACTACCCGGGGGACGTCATCGCCGGAGCCGTCCTGGGGACCGGGGCCGCGGCGACCGTGCTCGCGATTGCCGGAGTGCGGCAGAAGTGACCTGGGGGGAGTTCCGCGCGCGGGCGGCACGGTCGGGGGTAGCCGTGCCGGAGGGGGAGCCGACGCCGGAACTCCTGCACGCGCTCGCGCCGGAGCTGGGGGTGCGGGTGCCCGACGTCCCCGAGGAGCTGAACCCCCTGGACGAGACGGCCGGTTCCGCCGCCGCGTACCTCATGGGGCGGTTCAGGGGCCTCCCCGAGGCGCGTCGGACGAGTTTTCTCCAGTACGCCCGTTCCCTGCCTCAGGAGCCCCGTACGGCCCACCGTACCTGTCGGCTTCCACCAGCGGACGGGTGGGACGGGGGCTGACTGCCCTCTCACCCGAGCTGTTCATCACCTTCGCGCGCGTGCTGGCCATTCCCGCGGGCCGGCTCGCCGTACTCGTCGACGCGGATCCCCCCCCGCCGAGGAACCGTTGCGCCGGTTGAGCTGGGACCAGGTCAACCGGGTGCGGGAGCGGCTGCCGGAGCCCGCCTGAGCCTCACGCGGGGCGGATCGCTCCCCGCAGTGCCGACTCGCCCGCGTGCGCGATCGACTCCTCGCGGATGAACGCACCCGGCCCGGGCGCGTGGATCATCATGCCGTTACCCGTGTAAACACCTGTGTGGTTCAGGCCGTCGAAGAAGAAGACCAGGTCGCCGGGTTGCAGCGTGGAGACGTCCACCGCCGTGCCGGACTGCGCCTGTTCGGGGGCCGTCCTCGGCAGCGGGACACCCGCCGCCGTCCACGCGGCCTGCGTGAGCCCCGCGTTGTCGTACGAGCCTGGCCCCTTCGCGCCCCACACGCAGGGCTTGCCGATCTGCGCGCGCGCGAAGGCGACGGCTTTCTCGGCCTTGGCGGTCGGGGAGGCGGCTGTGGCGGGGGCCTGCGGGGGGAGCGGGGCGGCGGTGGGCTGCGCGAGGGGTGCGGAGGCCGTGGCGGGGGCGGGGGCCGCGTAGGCGGAGGTGGATGCGGGTTGGGCGGCGACGGGCTGGGCCTGGGGGGCCATGGGCGCGGCCGGTGCCTGCATGGCCGGGGCGGGTTGCGCGGGTGCGGCCATGGTCTGCGGTGCCATGGGCGCGGCGGCGAATCCGGGGTCGGGGGCCGGCATCTGCTGGGGCGCCATGGGAGCTGCGGCCTGCGCGGGCATCGGCTGCGCGGGCACGCCTTGTGCGGGCATCATCGGCTGCGCCGCCATGGCCTGCGCGGGCATCTGCGGCATCGGCGCGGCAGGCGCTCCCATGAGGGGCGCTCCCGCAGCGGGCGGCGCCATCAGGGTCGCGGTGAACGCCGGATCGGCAGGGGCCTGGGGCATCGCGGCGGGCGCGGACGCCGTCTGCGGAGCCATGGGCGTGGCGGTGAACCCCGGGTCAACGGCCATGGCAGGCGCGGCGGTTGCCGTCTGCTGGGCCGCCGGGGGTGCCATCAGGGTTGCGGTGAAGCCGGGTTCGGGCGCGGCGTACGCGGGGGCCGCCGCTGCGGACGGCGGGGCCATCAGGGTCGTGGTGTACGCCGGTGCGGCGGGCGACGGGGCGGCCGACGGGGACATGACGGTCGACGTGAACGCGGGCGCGGGAGACGCGGCCGGGGGCGCCATCACCGTCGAGGCGTACGCCGGTTCGGCCGGCGCGGGTGCGGCGGAGGGGCTCATCACCGTTGAGGTGAAGGCCGGTTCGGGCGCGGACGGCGTCATGACGGTCGACGTGAACGCGGGCGACGGCGCCGACGGGGACATCACCGCCGACGTGAAACCCGCCTCGGCCGGTGCGGCAGCCGCGTACGCCGGTTCGGCCGGGGGTGCCATCACCGTGGACGCGTACGCCGGTTCGGCAGGTGGGGGTGTGGCCGAGGGGCTCATCACCGTTGACGTCAGGGCCGGTTCGGGTGCCGGGGGCGTCATCGTCGTTGCGGCGTACGCCGGTTCGGGGGCCGGTGCCGAGGGGGACATGACCGTCGAGGTCAGGGCGGGTTCGGGGGCCGCCTGGGCCTGCTGGGTCTGCCAGGTCGACGTACCGGAAGGGTCGTACGCGGCGAAGGCGCCCGTCTCCCACGTCGGAACCGACGGGAACGCACCCGTGTCCCGGGAGGGCTCCGCGGGGTTGTACATCGGGAGGGAGCCGGTGTTCCAGGCCGCGGCTGCGGGCGCGGGCGCGGACTGCGCGGCGGCCGCGGCGGGGAACGCCCCGCCGGGCTGGGCGACCGGAGAGGCGTACGCGGGGAACGTGCCGCTCTCCCACGACGGGACGGAAGGGAGGGCGCCGGTGTCACGTGTCGGGTCGGCGGGGTTGTACATCGGCAGCGAGCCGGAGTCCCAACTCTGCGCCGGGGGACGGGAGCCGGGTGCCTGCACGACCGGCACCGGCCCGGTGGCCGTCGGGTCGGGCGACATCTGGACGACGGGTGTCTGCCCGGTCGACGCGGGCGTGGCCGGCATCTGCGCGGCGGGCGACGGCATGACCGGGATCTGTCCGGTGGCGGTCGGGTCCGGGGACATCACCTGCGCGGCGAGGGGCGACATGACGGCCGTCTGCGCCATGGCGGAGGGGACCGTCGGTATCTGGCCCGTGGCGGTCGGGTCCGGGGACATCCGGGCGGCGACGGGTGGCATGACGGCGGTCTGCGCCATGGCAGAAGGGACCATCGGTATCTGCCCGGTGGCCGTCGGGTCGGGCGACATCTGGGCCGGGACGGGCGGCAGGACCGCCGTCTGGGCCAGGGCGGACGCGACGACCGGGATCTGGCCCGTGGACGCGGCGTCGGGGGCCGAGGGCAGGGCGGCGAAGGGGGAGGGCGGGAGCGCGGCCGTGGCGGCCGGGGGGAGCGCGGGGGCGCCCTGTGCGGACTGGCCCGGGGGCAGCGCGGGCGCCGAACGGCCCGCGGAGAGCCCCTGCTTGCGCTCCAGCGCCGCTTCGAGCTCCTTGATGGTCGGCATGCCGTCCGGCTTGCCCCCGCGCGCGGGACGGCCGCCCTGCGCGCGGTCGCGCGGGAGGACGGCGGGGACGGTCGGACCGATCGAGTTGCGGGCGGCCTCGAAGAGCTGCCGGGCGGCCGTGTCCGCCTCGGCGGCGGAGGGCCGGCGCGCGCCGCCACCGCGCGGCGTCGCGGAGCCGCCGCCGCGTCCGCTGCGCAGCGACATCGCGCGGGTCGCGTTGAAGGTGCCGCTGTCGGTCTCGGCGCGGTTGTAGAGGGAGGTGACGGCCTGCTGGATCTCGGACCTGCTGGGCGCGGGGCCGTCCTCAAGACGGGAGGAGTCGGAGCGTTGTCCGGCACCCGCGGGGCCCTGGCCTCGGTCCGTCGCCATGGAGGACGCACTCCTTCCGTGCACAGCCCGCCGTCGGGACGGCCGGCCCCGCCTCGCCGGATCGCCCCGGGCTCGGCGGAGGCCGCGCGGCCCGGCGGTTCGCCGGAGTCGGTCGTGCGGCCCGGCGTCAACTTAGCCAACTTGTGTGGCTGGCGTGAAGATTGAAGCGTTAAATGTCCGATACGTAGTCGTGACCTTCGTCTCTTTCGGGCAGGTGACCGGCGGTAACACCCCCAAGTGGGGAGTGAGTTGCCGACTCTTGGGGAACAGGATGCGTGCTTCCCGATGCTTGCGGGATACAACTGGCTGTCATGCGTGTCGACTACTCGCCCGCCTCCCTGGGCACCGCGGCCTTCTACCGGCTGCTCACCGCCGTCGTCGTCCCCCGGCCGATCGCCTGGGTCTCGACCCTGACGGCCGACGGCGCGACGGCCAACCTGGCCCCGCACTCGTTCTTCAGCGTCGCCTCGACCGACCCGCCGGTCGTCCAGTTCACCTCCGTGGGCCGCAAGGACACCCTCCGCAACATCGAGGCGACCCGCGAGTTCGTCGTGAACCTCGCGCCGGAACCGCTCTTCGAGCAGATCAACGACACCGCGACCGACTTCCCCTCAGGGGAGGGCGAGTTCGACGCGGTCGGCATCGAGAAGGAGCCCTCCCTCAAGGTCAAGCCGCCCCGGGTGGCCGCCTCCCCGGTCGCCCTGGAATGCCGCCTCCACACGACCCTCGGCATCGGCAACTCCACCCTCGTCCTGGGCGAGGTCGTCCATGCTGTCGTCGACGACTCCGTGCTGGTCGACGGCCACCCGGACATCCACCGACTCCGCCCCCTGGCCCGTCTCGGCCGCGACGAATGGGGCCTGCTGGGCGAGATCCGCGAACTGCGCCGCATCGCCTACCGGGACCGGCCCAGGAGCTGAGCCCGAGGTGCCTCCCGGGAGCCAACTCCTCTGACAGGATCGCCTCATGACGACCCGTGACCTCGCAGACGGCTCCTGGCACTCGTACTGGTCGAAGGACTCGGCCCTGTCGATCGGCTCCGTGAACTCGTTCCTCTCGATCGGGTCCGTGGGCAGCGCGCTGTCCATCGGCTCGGTCGGGAGCTTCCTCTCGGTCGGCTCCATCGGCTCCTCCGCCTCAATCCTGTCCGCGGGCTCCTGGCTGAGCGTCGGCTCGGCGCTGTCCGCGAACTCCACGGGCGAGGTCCTCGCCTGGCGTTCACGCCGGTACACGGCGGCGGTGGCCGTCGCCGGACTCCTCGCCGCCGGGCTCTGGACGGCCCGGACGAGAACGCGCGGCTGACCCCCGCACAGCTCCTGACCTGCGACGCCCCCCGATCCGGGGGGCGTTGTCAGTGGCAGCCGATAGCTTGATCGATGTCGCGCCGATCTGGCGGAAGACATCCCTTGTGCTGCGAAGGAGCTGATGTGTCGTCGGATTCGGAGAAGATCCCGGAATGGGAGCGTTCGAGCACCGCCCGGGTGCTCGCACCCGCCCGGCCCCGCAAGCTCGCCAAGGTCCCCTTCGTCGAACTGGCCGACGGCCGCCTCCAGGGCGTCGTCTCCAGCGGCTCGGACATCGGCCGGGTCTACGTCTCCTCGATCGCGGCCGGGACCTACGCGTACGCGTGCAGCACCAACAACAACCGCCCCTGCGGCGGTGCGCGGGGCTCGTTCTGCAACCACATCCGCGCGCTGGTCACCGAAGCGGTGCTCCAGTACGGCGCTGAGCGCGTCGCCCGCTACCTGCGCGTGGACGCCGACGGCGCGGCCGACGCGGGCGCGCTCACGGCCGTCATGACCGGCACGAACCCCGCGCCGGACCCGGCCAAGGCCGCCGCGGCCGTGTTCAGCCGCTTCCTGCGCCACCTCGCCTACCTCGAACTCGCCCCGACCACCGCCCCGTTGCCGGAGATGCAGTGGTTCCCGCCGACCCGGGCGGAGGCCGCCTGATGCGAGCCGACACCCTGACCGAACCCGTCGAGGGCCTGACCGAGGCACTGGCCGCCGTCGACGCCCTCGACCGCGCCCTCACCGCGGGCCTCCTGCGCCCCCGCCCCGCCCAGGCCGCCGACCTGACGGCCCTCGCGGACGCGCTCGCCGCGAGCCCCCTCGCCGCCCGCGTCGCCGAAGCCACCGAGAAGGCCGCCGCCGGCACCGCGTCCGAGGACCACTTCCTGACCCTCGCGGCAGCACGAACAGCCCTGCTGGGGGCGGCACATGACGCGCTGGGGGAGCGGATCGCCGAGGCGGTGGGGCGCACGGGCGTCGACGGGGAGACGGCCACCACGCGCGGGAGCGCCGGGGAGCAGACCGACTCGGGCGACCGGGGGAGTGGCCCCGCCCCCGACACCACCAACCTCCGCGCCGCCGCCCGTACTTGGCTCGTCGACCTCGCCCGCGCCGGCTGGCAGGGCATCGACCACGAGCTGATCGCCGGCGCGGACCCGGTCGTCTCCGCGCTCCTCGCGGAGCCCTCCGTGCGCAGGCTCGCCGCTCTCCTCGACGGGTTCACCGCCGAACTCGCCGCCTCCTGCCCGGGGACGGCGCTGGAGAGGATCCCGGCGCGGCGCTGGGGCGACCTGTGGGCGCGCGGGATGCTCCTCAGCGTCCCCGGCGCCGACGCGCGGGCCACGCCGCCCGGCACGGCCACCGGCCGCCTGCTGCCGCTCGGCGTCGACCTGCACGAGCACGCCACCGCCGTACAGGCCCAGGTGCACGCCGTGTTCGAACCGGCCGACGGGCAGACGCCCCGGCTCGTGCGGGCCGGCGTGTCCGCGCCGAAGCCGGACACGGTCGTCGGCGCGGGCGTCTGGCAGGTGCTGCGACCGCACATGGCGCTGCTCGCGGCGCTCGGCGAGGGCCGGGCGATGGAGCTGGACGGGATGCCGGTCACCGGCGAGGGCGACCTCCTGTGGGACGACGCCCACGCCCGCGTGGGGGAACAGGCGGACGCGTTCACCACCGCGCGGGTCGCCCTGCCCACCGCGCTGACCCCGCCCACGGCACCCCTCGACCGGCACCCCGCGCGGCTCGCCGTACCGGTCCTCCTGGAGGGCTACACCGTCCAGGAGGACGTGCTCGTCCTCGCCGGGCAGCCGCTCGCCGTGGACGCCGACCGGATCCCCGTCGCGAGCCCGCTGACGCCGGACGCCGTGGCCGCGTCCGGTGCCTGCATCGGGCTGCTGCGGTGGGACGGCGGACGGTTCACCGTGCAGCCGCTGGCCGTCGAGACCCTCGTACGCAGGAAGCCGGTCGCGCTGCACGCGGGCGCGTGGGCCGGGGGGACCACCGACAAGGCGGGCGTGAAGGCGGAGAAGGCGGCGACCGACGCCGTGGCCGTGCTGCGCGAGCGCGCGGGAAGGCTGCTGAGGAAATGAACGCGGAGATCACCGACGAGGCGTACGACAACCGGCGGCAGGTCCTGTACTGGCGGCTGCTCGCCCGGCTCCTCGACCCGGAGGAGCGGCCCGCACTGGAGTCCGCGAGCCTCGCCGTCGTCGAGGACACCGGACTGCCGGCGGCGCTCCTCGACCCGCGCGCCTCGGTCGACTCGGTCGTGCAGCGCCACCCCGCGCTGGCCGAGGAGTTCGACGGACTGATGCTGGTCGACGAGCCCGACGGGCAGCGCGACCGGGCCGCCGAGGTGCGGCGCGCGGCGCTGGTGTCGAAGGTCCTGCTGAACGTGTTCGCGACCGGCTCCGGAGCCGTCGACGCCGGACAGCTGGCGCGCTGGCAGGCGGACGCGGGCTGGCTGGAGCGGGCCTTCGGCTGCGACCCGGGCGACCTGCGCGGCGGACACCGAGGCGTCAGCCCCACCGGCACGGGCCTCGGCGGCCCCGACCCCGACCTGAGCCGGCTCGTCCCGCCCATCGGACCCGAACTCGGCGCGATAGAAGCCGACCTGGTCAGCCGTATGCACCTGCGGGAAGTCCTCGCCGACCCCAAGCTCGCCTCCCAGCTCACCCCCAGCATGTCGCTGATCGAACAGCTCCTGCGCGACAAGAACAACCTCGACGGCGTCGCCCTCGCCAACGCGAAGGCGCTCATCCGCCGGTTCGTCGACGAGGTCGCCGAAGTGCTGCGCACCCAGGTCGAGAAGGCGACCGTAGGCGCGATCGACCGCTCGATCCCGCCCAAACGGGTCTTCCGCAACCTCGACCTCGACCGCACGATCTGGAAGAACCTCACCAACTACAGCCCCGAGGAGGAGCGGCTCTACGTCGACCGCCTCTACTACCGCCAGACGGCCCGCAAGACGACACCGCAGCGCCTCATCGTCGTCGTCGACCAGTCGGGCTCCATGGTCGACTCGATGGTCAACTGCACCATCCTCGCCTCGATCTTCGCCGGACTCCCGAAGGTCGACGTCCACCTCGTCGCGTACGACACACAGGCCCTCGACCTCACCCCGTGGGTGCACGACCCGTTCGAGACGCTGCTGCGCACGAAGCTCGGCGGCGGCACCGACGGCACGGTCGCGATGGCGCTCGCCCAGCCGAAGATCGCCGAACCCCGCAACACGGTCGTCGTGTGGATCTCCGACTTCTACGAATGGCGGCAGGAACCCCTCTTCGCGAGCATGGCCGCCCTGCACCGCTCCGGCGTCAAGTTCATCCCCGTCGGCTCGGTGACCAGCTCCGGGCGCGGCAGCGTCAACCCCTGGTTCCGCGACAAGTTCAAGGACCAGGGCACGCCGGTGATCTCCGGCCACATCAAGAAGCTCGTCCACGAGCTCAAGAACTTCCTCACCTGACCAGCCAGAAAGGCCCTCACATGTCCGACCTGCTGCGCGCCCCCGCCGAACTCAAGTACGCCGAGGAGCTGGACTGGCTGGAGTCCGTCGACGACAGCCCCAAGCCCTTCACCTGGCGCCTGTCGCCCAAGATGATCCGCCTGTTCGTCCTCGGCTCCGAGCGGGCCGACGGGCTGGACCGCGAGATCTCCCAGAAGTGGTTCGGCGACCGCGCCATCGTCGAGCGGGCGATCGTCACCCTCGCCTCCGACCGCGGCCTCCTGCTCATCGGCGACCCCGGCACCGGCAAGAGCTGGCTCGCCGAACTCCTCGCCGCCGCGGTCTGCCGCAACTCCACCCTCGTCGTCCAGGGCACCGCCGGGACCACCGAGGACCACATCAAGTACTCGTGGAACGTCTCCCAGGTCATCGCCAAGGGCCAGTCCCGCGAGTCGATGATCCCCTCGCCGATCATGACCGCCATGGAGGCCGGCGCGATCGGCCGCGTCGAGGAGCTCACCCGCTCCACCAGCGACGTCCAGGACGCGCTGATCTCGATCCTCTCCGAGAAGTACATCTCCGTCCCCGAACTCGACAGCGACGGCATCGTGTTCGCGAAACCCGGCTTCTCCGTCATCGCCACCGCCAACAGCCGCGACCGGGGCGTCAACGACCTCTCCTCCGCACTGAAACGCCGCTTCAACTTCGTCCGCATCCCGGTCGTCACGAACAAGAAGAGCGAGGCGGAGATCGTCCGCTTCCGCACCGAGGAACTCCTCCAGCGCCACCGGATCGAACTCGACGTCCCGCCCACCCTGCTGGACGTCCTCCTCCAGAGCTTCGCCGACCTGCGCGCCTCCTCCGCCGCCGCGGGCAGCGACGACGAGAAACTGGAGTCCGCGCTGTCCACCGCCGAACAGATCGGCGTCCTCGAAGACGCGATCCTGCACAGCAACTTCTTCGGCCGACGCGCCCTCACCGCGCACACGCTGGCGTCCTCCCTCGTCGGCTCCCTCGCCCGGCGCGCGCCCGAGGACCTCGCGATCCTCAACAAGTACCTGCACGGCGTGATCGAACCGCGCGGCAAGGAAGAGGGCGGCTCCTGGCCCGAGTTCCTCGAAGGCGGCCGGGCCGCGATCGCGACGCTGTCATGAGCGGGCCCTTCGACGCGCTGCGCGTCCAACTCGACGACGCCGCCCAGACGTTCGCCGACGGCCCCGACGCCCTCGAAGGCATCCTGCGGGGCATCGTCGACGACGTCGACCGGGCGATACGCGAACCCCTGGAGATCTTCCCCGTCTGCCACCACTCCCCGGCGTCCGCGCTCGCCATGGCCCGCCGATTGCGCGAGAAGCAACCCCGGGTGATCTACCTGGAGTTGTGCGAGGACATGGCGCCGCTCCTCACCGAGCTGCGCAACTGCCGCCTCCCCGTCGCCGTCCAGGCGTTCGCCGGCGAGGTCGAGGGCTTCCCCCTCGACTGGGCGCCCCTGTCCGTCGTCGCCCCGATCACCGAGGCGTCCGCCGAGTACCAGGCCATCGCCTACGCCCTCGACACACCCGGCGTCGAACTCGTCCTCGTCGACCGCTCCTCCGACCACGTCTTCCAGTGGGAGACCCCGCGCGGCGCCGACCCCGCGCCGGGCGACGAGGACAGCGCCCTGCACGGGGACGCCGTCGGCGTCGAGATCGGCGATCTGCGGCCCCGGTTCGGCGAGCTGGAGGAACACCTCCTGCGGCACGGCAAGGTGAGGCACTGGTCCGAGTGGTGGCACCAGTACGTCGAACTCCCCCTCGGGGACGGCGACCACGACACGTACCGGCAGGTCATGCTCCTCATCGGCAGCCTCTTCCGCCGCCTCGCCCCCGGCGACACCCGGCGCGTCGCCATCGACGAGGACCGCGAGCGGTACATGTGGACGCGGATGCGGGAACACCTCGCGGCGAGCGGCGCCGACCCCGCCGACTGCCTGTACGTGTGCGGCGCGTTCCACGCGGCCAGCCACGTCGACGAGTTCGGCATCGCCGGCACCGACACCTTCACCATCACCCCGCCCAGCGGCACACAGTGGCGCCACGGCCTCATCCCCTCCAGCAACACGGCCATCGAGACACAGTTCGGCCTCGCACCCGGTTCGGTGTCGATCGCGGCGACGGAGTGGACGAAGAACCTCAGACGCACCCGCGTGAAGCCGTACCGGCTGGAGGGACAGGCGGGGACGGGGAAGGGGCGCAGGAAGAAGGCCGGGGCGACGATTTCCTCCGGGACGGCGGCGGGGAGCCGCCAGGGAACAGCCGCGGTCGTGGCCGGCACGAGCGGGGTCACCCCACCGCCGGCCCCTGAGGCACCCGAACCGGCACCGGCCGGCTCCGCCTCGGCACCCGCCGCCGTGGCCCCGGGCGCCTTGGGGGCCACGGAGAGTGCGCTCCCCGGGCGGCCGACGGCCCTGGACGACGCGGCCGGCTCGGCACCGAGTGCGTCGGCCGAGTCCGCCACGCAACTCGCCGCATCCGCCTCGGCACCGCCCGGCGCCCTGGGCCCCACGCCGGGAGCCACGGCCGTACAGCTCCCCTCCCCGCCGTCCGCCACCACACCCTCGCCCGCCCCCGACCGCCTCACCGGCTTCCTCCGGCGTCCCCCGGTCCTCGACCCCGTCGACGAGGCCGAACTCCTCGGCTGGTCCGTCGACATCGTGCACGCCGCCCGGCGCAACGGGTACCTCGCCTCGACCGCCGACGCCATCGCCGTGTTCGAGACGTCGATCCTCCTCGCGGGGATGCGCGACCGGGCCAAGCCGACGCCGTACGACTTCCAGGACGCGGCCGTCACCTGCATCGAGAAGGACTCGGTGCCGGGGCGGCGGGACGTCGGCAGGCTCGTCGAGATCATGATGGGCGGGGACCGGATCGGGCAGGTCGGGTACGACGCGCTGCCGCCGCTCGCGCGGGACGTGCACGACAGGCTCGTACCGCTGAACCTGAAACTCCAGCAACGCGGCGTACAGCGCGCCCTGTTGGACATCGCCGGGCAGCCCGAGCTGGGCGCCTGCTCCGATGTGCTGTGGATCCTGCGCAGGCTGCTCCCGAAGGGTGCCGCGCGGCCGATCATGGGGGAGCGCAAGCTCGGGGAGCGGTCGATCCAGGAGTCCTGGGACCTCGCGCTCGGCACCCACCAGCGCGAGCTGATCGAGCTGGGCTACGAGGGCGTCAGCGTCGAGCAGGTCCTCGAACAGCGGCTGCGCCGCGCCGCGTACGGCCCGCAGGCCACCGCCGCGACCGTCCTGGAGGCCGTCGAGGACGCCGTGCTGTACCTGCGCAGCCGCCGCCTCGCCGACGAACTCGGCACGCACGCCCTGGAGGTCCTCTCCCGGGAACGCGGGGTCGACGGAGCGCCGGAGGTCCTGCGCCGGGTACGCCGCCTGCTCGCGTACTACCGGACGAACGAACCCGCGCTGCCCGCGTGGATCGAGTCGTTCGTCAAGACCGGCTACGCCCACTACTGCACGCTGCTGCCGACCGCGTTCACCGACGAGGACGCGACCGTACGGCAGGTCGCCGCGATGCTGGGCTTCCTGTTCAGCATGGAGAGCCTCGCCCTCTCGCTCGGCTGCGACCGTACGCAACTCGAACTGGCCGTCGGGCAGTCGCATCCCGAGGACGCCGGGGACACCGCGAAGACGGCCCTGCTGTGGGCGGCCCAGACCCACCTGGGCACCCTCCCGCGCGCCGAACTCTCCGCCCGCTGCGAGGCGTTGCTGTCCAGCCCGCTGACCGTCCCGGCCTACCCGCGCTACCTCAGCGGCTTCCTGCACGCCCTCGAACCGGTGCCGCAGCTCGCGGACTTCGTCGTCGAGGCCGTGTCCAACGCGTTCGGGCGGCTCCCGGACTCCGTGCTGCTGCCCTGGCTGCCGACGCTGGTGACGACCTTGCGCGCGAGCGGCGCCGAACTCGCCCCGCTGCTGATCCGCGAGGCCGACCGGCTCTTCCCGGCGCGGCTTCCGGCGCTGGACGCGTGGACGCCGCCGTGGCGCGAAGAGGGCGTCGTGGCGGGCACGCCGGTGGCGCGGACGGGTGGCTCCACCCTCCTCGCCGCCCACCCGGAGACCTGCGACGCGCTGGCCGGGCTCCTGGGGTGCGCCGGTCCGTGGCGGGTGACGGAGGCGGTGCAGGGGGTGACGCTGCTGGACCAATACCCGGACACCGTACGGGAGGTGGAGGTGCTGCTCAGCCGGTGAGGGCCGCTCGGCCGCTGAGGTCCGCTCAGTCGCTGAGGTCCGTGAGGAGCGGCCTCAGGCGGGCCGCGAACTCCTGGGGATACTTCGCGTATCCGCAGTGCCCGCCCGGGAACTCCACCAGTTCCAGGCCGAGTCGGGCGGCCAGCTCCACGGCCGGGCGGTGGATGTCCTGGTCGCGGGAGCCCTCGCCGCCCGCGATCGCGAGGTGGCCGGTGAGCGGGGCGGTGGCGGCCAGGTCGGGGAGGTGGGTGGAGGTGGGGTGCATCACGTGGGCGAGGAAGAAGCGCGTGTTGTCGTGCGCCTCCGGGAGGTCGGGCGCCGGGCGTCCGCCGAACAGCGCGCAGAAGACGGCCATCCCGGCGGCCTCGCCCTCCTCGTCGAACGCCCGGCGGGCCCGGTCGACCAGGGCGAGGAAGTCGTCCGCGTCGGGCAACAGGCCCAGCGCGGGCGGCTCGTGGGCGACGAGGGCCGCGACACGGTCCGGGTGCAGGCCCGCGAAGTGCAGGGCCGCCAGCGCCCCCGAGCAACTGCCGAAGATCCGCACCGGCTCGCCGTCCGGTACGAGGCGGTCGAGGAGCCGGGCGATGTCCGCGCCGTGCTCCTCGACCCGCTGGTCGGCGGGCGGGCCGGTGAGGGCGCTGCGCGAATTGCCGCGCGGGTCGCAGGAGATGACCCGGTGGTCGGCCGCCAGCTCGTCCGCGAGGCCGGTGAAGACCCCCGCGTCCGAGTTGCCGCCCGCGAGCAGGAGGAGGGGAGGGCCTTCGGTGCCGCGCACCTCGTAGTAGAGCGTCGCTCCCGGGGCCGGGAGGGTGCCTGCTCGCGCGGGTGAATTCATGAAACCCCCAGTGAACTGCCATGATTCGACGTACAGTTACCGAATCCGCACTCAGCGTACGGGCGGCGTGCGTGAAGAGGTAGGGGGACTTCGATGAGCGACGGGCCGCGCATTCTCCTCAACGCCGAGGCGTTCGGCTTCGGGCCGGCCGCCGCGTCGGCGCTGCTCGCCGAGGAACTCGCCGCGTGCGGCGCCGAGTTGGGGTACATCGGGGGCGGGCACACGCTCGATCTGCAGCACCGGCCGCCCTACACGGCCGTCCACGACATCACGGACCTCTCCGAACCGGCCCGCCTCGAACGGCTGCGCGGGCTCGCGGGCGAGTACGACGCGCTCCTGACGTCCATGGACTTCGCGCTCGGCCTGACGGCCCGTCAAGCGGGGTTCCGGGTCGCCGTGTACGACGCCCTGGCCTGGTTCTGGCCGTGGGTGTGGCCCGTCGTGCGCGACGAGAGCGTGCTGTATCTCGCGCAGGACTTCTTCGGGGTGCGCGAACGGGTCGCCGGGGAGCGGGAGTTGGCCGGGCGGGCGGTCGTCGTGCCGCCGCTGGTCGAACCCGGTGCCGGGTGGGCCGGCGGCGGGCGCCAAGTCGTCGTGAATCTCGGGGGGTTGTGCAATCCCTTCTGGGATGCCGGGGAGGTCCAGGCGTACGCGCGGTTCGTCGTCGAAGGAGTACGGGGCGGAGTGCCTGCCGAGTACTCCGTGGCCGTCGTCACCAGCGAGGGCATCGCGCGGGAGCTGGGGGACTCGGTGAGCGGGGTGACCGTCGGGACGTACCGGCGGGCCGAAGTCCTCGACCTCCTGCGCGACGCGCCGTACACCTTCATGACCCCCGGGCTCGGCAACATCTACGACGCCGCCGCGGTCGGGGTGCCCGCGGTGCTGCTGCCGGCGACCAACACGACGCAGGCCCGGCAGGCGGAGGCCGTCGCCGCGAACGGGTACTGCGACGGGCACATCGACTGGGCCGACCTCGGGCAGACGGTCGACTTCGGGAACGGGGCGCCGGACATGGAGGGCGTCCTCACCTCCGCGCTGAGCGAGCTGGACGGGGACAGCGACGGGCGGTTCGCGCACCGGGTGAAGGAATCCCTGACCGCCATGGGGACAGGCCGCGCGGCCGGCCTCCTCACCCGCTTCGGAGCCGGAGGCGCCCGGGCCGCCGCTGCCGCGGTGGTGGAGTGGGCCCGGGCCGGCGATGCCTGAAGCCGCGCTGCTGGGGCGGGTCCGGGGCCTGTGGGAAGGTCTCGCGGGCTCCGGGGCGCGGTTTCCCGCCGACGGTGGAACACAGGTCGTGGTCTCGCCGGGTTCACGCCTGTGCCCGCCCGCCTGGGTCGGTGCGGTCCGGATCGGGGACTCGGCGCTGGTCACGGCGCCGGACGAAGCCACGGCGCGGCGGATACCGGCCGACTTCGAAGCGCTGAGGCCGACGGGGGAGGCAGGGGGCATGCCGGGGTCGGCGCGAGACGCGCTGGGCCCGGCGGCCCTCGCCTACCTCCCGCCCGGCGGCCTCCGCGTCACCGCGACCGCGGCGGTCGCCACGCCGGAAGCGGTCCGCCGCCTCCTGGAGACCGTCGGCGCCGAGGACGCGAACGAGAGCGGCCTCGCCGACACCGACTCCCCGGTCTTCGCCGTCCGGTCCGGCTCCCGTCTCCTCGCCGCCGCCGGTTACGAGGTCTGGCCCGCCTCGACCGCCCACATGTGCGTCCTCGCGGCCCCGGAGGCGCGCGGGCGGGGCCTGGCCACCGAGGCCGCCGCCGCGGCCGTACGGCACGCCCTCGACGCGGGGCTGCTGCCGCAGTGGCGGGCACGGGTGGGGGCTTCGCGGCGGGTGGCGGAGAGGCTGGGGTTTCGGGAGGTGGGGGAGCAGATGAGTGTGCGGTTTCGGATATAGGTGCTTGAGGTGGGGCGGCTTTTCTTTGTACGTGCCGTGCGAGGTGTGTGTGGCGCAGTACAACCGGGAGACCCTGGAGGCGAGTTACAAAGGCAGGTCCATCGCGGACGTCCTCGACGAACCGACCAACGGCCTCCATGTCGCCGACGCGGACAGGTCGTCGTAGAGGGCACCCCGGAACAGGTCGCCACCCACCCCGCCTCCCGCACCGGCCGCGGCCTCGCCTTCCTCGACCTGATCCAGGAGGGCGACACCGGCCTCATCCGCGCCGTGGAGAAGTCCGACCACACGAAAGGCTTCAAGTTCTCCACGTACGCCACCTGGTGGATCAAGCAGGCCGTCAGCCGGGCCATCGCCCACCCCCGAGGAACTCGCCGAGAAGGCCGACGTGCCGGAGTCGCCGACTTGGCCGCCCGCGAGCCCGGGATCATCTCCCTGCGCTACGGCCTGTACGGCGTGACGCGCGAGCGGATCCGGCAGATCGAGGCCAAGGCGATGTCGAAGCTGCGCCACCCCTCCAGGTCACAGGCGCTGCGGGACTTTCTGGACTGAGCGGCGGCCTCTTGCGGAGGCCGTGAATCGGTTTGTTAGGCTCCGCTTGCCTCCCGCGGGGGAAGTCCGGTGCGAATCCGGCGCTGACCCGCAACGGTGTGCGCGGAGAGCCGAAAGCTTTCCGCGCGAGCCCGATCGCCCACGGCCGGCACAGCGACCCGTACGACCGCTCGCCGTGGACTGCGAGAGGGGACCGCAAGCCGTGTCTCCCGCGTGACGTCCGTCCGGCGGCCTCAGCCGAAGGACCGCCGTGCGCCGAACACCCCTCGCCCTGCTGACCGTTGCGCTCGCCCTGCTCCTGCTGCTGTCCCTGCTCGCCGGAGTCGTCCTCGGCGCCTCCGGCATCGGCGCCGCCGAATCGCTGAGACTCCTGTGGGCCGGACTCACCGGCGGAACCGTTTCCGCACAGGACGCCGGCGACTACACCATCGTCTGGGAGATACGCCTGCCCCGCGTCGTCCTCGGCGCGTTCGCCGGCGCCGGGCTCGCCTCCGTCGGCGTCGCCGTCCAGGCCATGGTCCGCAACGCGCTCGCCGACCCCTTCGTCCTCGGCATCTCCTCCGGCGCCGCCGTCGGCGCCAACGCCGTCATCCTCCTGGGCGCCTTCGCCGGGCTCGGCGTCTGGGCCCTGTCCGTCTCCGCGTTCGGCTCGGCGCTCGCCGCGATGGTCCTCGTCTACGCCGTCGCCCGCACCCCCCGCGGCCTCACCCCGCTGCGCCTGATCCTGACGGGTACGGCACTGGCGTACGGGTTCGAGGCGATCACGACCGTCATGGTGTTCAGCGCCGCCCGGGGCGAGGCGGCGCGCTCGGCGATGATGTGGCTGCTCGGGAGCCTCGGCGGGGCGACCTGGGCGCAGGTGCCGATCGCCGCCGTCACCGTCGTAGCCGGGTGGGCGTGGCTGCGGCGGCGGGCCGGGGCGCTCAACGCGATCGCGATGGGCGACGAGACGGCGGCCTCCCTCGGGGTGCGGCCGGAGCGGCTGCGGCGGGAGCTGTTCCTCGTGACGGCCGCCGTGACCGGCACGCTCGTCGCGGTCAGCGGGGCGATCGGGTTCGTCGGGCTGATGGTCCCGCACCTCGTGCGGATGGCCGTCGGCGCCGATCACCGCCGCGTCCTCGCGCTCGCCCCGCTCGCCGGGGCCGTCCTCCTCGTCTGGGCGGACATCCTGTCCCGCCTGCTCCTCGCCCCCGCCGAACTCCCCGTCGGCGTGATCACGGCCGTCGTCGGGGTGCCCGCGTTCCTGCTGCTGATGCGGCGCGGCGGCCACGCGTTCGGCGGAAAGTGGTGACCGGCATGCGGCTCGACGTGGACGGCGTGAGCGTCGAAGTGGCGGGCGCACGCCTCGTGGACGGCATCCGGCTCGCCGCCGGACCCGGCGAGGTCGTCGGGCTCGTCGGCCCCAACGGCAGCGGGAAGTCAACCCTGTTGAGGTGCGTGTACCAGGCGCTGCGGCCCGGCACGGGGACGGTACGGCTCGACGGCGAGGACATCCGGACGATGGCCCCGCGCGCCGCCGCCCGGGTGCTGGCCGCGCTGCCGCAGGAGTCCGGCGCCGAGTTCGACTTCACCGTCACCGAGGTCGTGGAGATGGGCCGCCTCCCGCACCAACGGCGAGGCGCTGCCGAGGACCTGAAGATCTGTACGGAGGCCATGGCGGCGACCGGCGTCGGCCACCTCGCCGACCGGGGCTTCCTCGCCCTGTCCGGCGGCGAACGCCAACGCGTCCTGATCGCCCGCGCGTTGGCCCAGCAGCCCCGCGTCCTGGTCCTCGACGAACCCACCAACCACCTCGACATCGCCCACCAGTTGGACGTCCTGTCCCTGGTGCGTGACGCCGGCCTCACCGTCCTCGCCGCGCTGCACGACCTCAACCTCGCGGCGGCGTACTGCGATCGGCTGTACGTCCTCGACGCGGGCCGCGTCGTCGCCTCCGGCACCCCCGCCGACGTCCTTCAACCCGCCCTGCTCGCCGAGGTGTTCGGCGTCAAGGCCCACCCCGTGCGCCACCCGGCCACCGGCGCCGTACAACTTCTCTTCGACCGCCTGTAAAGGAACCCCCTGTGCCCTCCCTGCGTCAACTCGCCGCCGTCGCCCTGTGTCTGACCGTCACCGGCTGCGGAGCCTCCGTGGAGAAGACCGCGTCCGCCCCGGAGGACAAGTCGGTCACCATCACCAACTGCGGGAAGAAGGTCACCTTCGACCGGGTCCCCGAGCGGGTCGTCACCAACGACGTCGGCATCACCGAGCTGATGTTCGCGCTCGGCCTGGAGGACCGTATGGCCGGGTTCGCGATGCCCGACGACAAGGGCGACCTGAGCGGCGTGCCGTGGAAGGACGGGTACCAGAAGGTCAAGTGGCTCTCCAAGGACCAGCTGACGAAGGAGAACGTCCTCGACGCCCGCGCCGACCTGGTCTTCGCCGGGTGGAACTACGGCTTCCGCGAGGACAGCGGCTTCACCCCCGACGCCCTCGCCAAGCTCGGCGTCCCCTCGTACATCCTCACCGAGTCGTGCCGCAACGGCCGTACCGAGACCTCGCGCGGCATCATGCCGCCTCTCGAAGCGCTCTACACCGACCTCACGACCCTCGGGCAGCTCTTCGGCGTCGAGCAGCGCGCGGCCACCCTGATCGCCTCCTTCAAGAAGGAGATAGCCCAGGTCGAGGCGCCCGCCGAGCGACCCAAGGTGTTCCTCTACGACAGCGGCCAGGACGCGCCGTTCACCTCCGGGAAGTACGCCGCGCCCGACCAGATCATCAGCGCGGCCGGCGGCGAGAACGTCACGCACGACGTCGACGACTCCTGGACGACCGTCGGCTGGGAGACCGTCGTCGCCCGCAACCCGGACGCCATCGTGATCTGCGACTACGGGAACGTGAGCGCCGAGCAGAAGCGGAAGTTCCTCCTGTCGTACGCGCCGCTGAAGAACGTCGCGGCGGTGAAGAACAAGAAGATCTTCGTCCTCGACTACGTCGACCTGGTCGAGAGCCCCCGCAACCCGTCCGCGATAGCCCGCCTCGCCGCGTACCTGAAGACCGTCTCCTAGGGCGCGCGGGTCTCCGACTCCAGGGACTGCCGGGTCGCCGTGCCGTACACGCCGGACTCGTCCGAGAGGATCAGGCGCGTGAACTGGTAGGTGCGGACGGCGCTCTGGACGCTCTCGTCGTAGACGCCGGTGGCCTCGCCGTCGTACCGGCCGAGCTGCTTGAGGCGCAGTTGCAGCTCCCGCACCTGGGCGCCGGTGTCGCCGAGGCGCAGGACGCGTGGGGCCTCGTCGCCGCCCGCGGTGGGCGTGGGGTCCGGGGCGGTGGTCGGCGATGCGGCCGGGTCCTTCGTCGCGGTCGCCGTCGGGGACGCGGCCGGCGAGTCCGTCGGGGAGGCGCTGGTGCTCTCGGAGGCCGACGCCGACGACGAGGGGCTCGTGGACGCGGAGGCGCTCGCGGAAGCGCCGGGCGTCAGCGACGCGCTCGCCGAGACCTGGTCGGGGACGCCCTCGCGCAGGTCGTCCTGGAGGTGGTCGCCCCGGGACGGGGTCTGGTACAGCGAGACGCCGACGAGGACACCGGCCGTCACGGCGAACGTCGCCGCGGTGACGGTGACGATCGCGATCCGGCTGCGCCTGGCGGGCGGCTTCTCGTCGGCGTCCGGGCCGAGTTCGGGGTCGGAGCCGTCCGGGTCCGGCTCGGGCTCGTCCTCGGGGAAGAGGCCGGGGCCCGGGCCGGGCTCGGGGAGGAAGTCGTACGTCGGGACCTCGGCGGACGGCGGATGCTCCGGGGTGGATTCCTCGGCGGACTCCGGGGCGGGGCCCCGGGCCGATCCGTCCTCGCCCCCGAACGCCGCCCTGCCGTTGTGTTCGCTCACGCCTTGATCCCTCTCCACGAGATCTCCGATCCTATGCGGAAGTCCCACTTTCAATCTTCACGGGTCTCCACAAGTGGAGGGCCGGATACGGGAGTTGGGATCGGAGGTTCCCTCCAGGCCCGGGCACCGCCGGGCCCGCGCGCCGCTACGCCCAGGCGCCGGACGCGGCGGCCCGGGCGGCGTACTCGGTGAACGCGACCGGCTCCCGGCCGAGAAGCCGCGCCACGGTGTCGCTCGGCGCCGCCGAGTGCCCGGCCCGCACCGTCGCGAACAAGGCGTTCAGCTCATACGCGGCCTCCTCCGCGAAACCCTGCTCCAGCAACTCGGCACGGTACTCCTCCGGCGTCAACTCCTCGTAAACGATGGGCCGTTCGGCCGCCCGGGAGATCTCCGCGACCGCCTCGCCGAACGTCAGCGCCCGCGCCCCCGACACGTCGTACACCTCCCCTTGGAGGCGGCTGCCGGACGTCAGCAGGACGGCGGCCACCTCGGCGATGTCCCGGACGTCCACGAAGGGTTCGGGGGCGTTCGCGGCGGGCAGGGCGAGGCGTCCCGCGCGCAGCGGCGCCCGCCACAGGTCCTCGTCGAAGTTCTGGTGGAAGTTGTTCGGCCGCAGGACCGTCCACTCGACCCCCGACTCCCGGACGGCCTTCTCCGCGGCGGTCATACCGCGGAACGTGTCGGCCGGGACCCGGTCCACGCCCCGCCCGGAGAGCGCCACGAACCGGCGCACCCCGGCGGCGACCGCCTGCCGCACGAAGGGCTCGGCGAGGCCGGGATCCTCCGGCGCGAGCAGGTGTACGGCGCTCGCCCCCGCCAACGCCCCGGCCCACGTGCCCTGTTCGGCCCAGTCGAAACGCACCGCGCCCTTCCGCGAGGCCGCCTTGACCTCTCGCCCCGTCGCCCGCAGCGCCGGAACCAGGCGCCGGCCGACCTTGCCCGTCGCGCCCAACACCAGGACTGTGTCTGTGGATGTGTATGTCGTCATGCCACGAGTCAACTGGGCCGTCAAACCGGGGGACATGGCCGATCGTCCGGAGGAACTGTGTGATCGTCCGGGCCACTAGGGTGGAGCCATGGATCCGTTCGACGATCTGCTGCAGGGCGTGCGCGCGGACGGGGGCGGGCTCACGCGCACCGACCTGTCGCCCCCCTGGTCCGTGCCGCTGGGCGCCGCCGGAGCGCTGACGCTGTGCACGGTCCTGCGGGGCGCGGGCCGCCTCGACACCGGAGACGTCCTGCGGCCCGGCGACACCGTCGTGGTACGCGGCCCGCAGCCCGTCCGGCTGTCGGACGCGGGCCCGGCGGAGACCGTGCTGCTCTGCGGCACGTACGACGCGCGGGGCACGGTCGGGCGGCGGCTGGTCGGCGTGCTCCCGGAGGTCGTCGTGGTGCCCGCGGGGGAGGGGTGCACGCCGGTCGTGGAGTTCCTGCACGGGCAGGGCGACGCCTGCGGTCCCGGCGAACGCGTCGTCCAGGACCGGCTGTTGGACTGGCTGCTCGTGTGCGCCCTGCGCGGCTGGTTCGACCGGCCGGGGAGCGTGCCGCCGGGCTGGTTCGGCGCGCTCGGGGACGAGGTGGTCGGGCCGGTCCTGCGCGCCATGCACGAGGCGCCCGAGCGGGCCTGGACGCTCGTCGGACTCGCCGCCGAGGCGGGGGTGTCGCGCACGACGCTGGCCGACCGGTTCACCCGGCTCGTGGGGACACCGCCGCTGACCTACCTGACGTCGTGGCGCATGAGCCTCGCCGCCGACTGGCTGACCGGTTCGCGCGAGACGGTCGGCACGGTGGCGCGGCGGGTGGGGTACGCGGACGCGTTCGGGTTCAGCGCGGCGTTCAAGCGGGCTCACGGGGTGAGTCCGAGTGTGTACCGGAGGTCCACGGGGGCGCGGGCGCGGGGGGATGCGGGGATGAGTGCGGGTGCGGACGCGGGGGTGGGCGTCGGGGCGGGCCCGGGGGCAGAGGCAGGCGTAGGGGCAGAGGCAGGCGTGGGGGCGAGCTGATAATCTCACCGCAGGCGCGCTCGACCGCGCCTGTCGACCGTCGACATCGACCGAGGAGGTGAGTCCCATCACCGCAGGAGCAGGCAGGGCACTCACCCCGGACGAGTCCGGACGACGCGGCTGACCCAGGTTCAGCGCTCGGAGTGCCTTGATACGGCACACCGAAAGGCTCGAACCCCATGGCGTACGACTTCTTCCCCGCCCCCGACGGCACCCGTCTCGCCCTCCACTCCACCGGCACGGGCGACCCCCTCGTCTGTCTCCCCGGCGGCCCCACCGACTCCGCCTACCTGGGCGACCTCGGCGGCCTCACCGACCGCCACCGGCTGATCCGCCTCGACCTCAGGGGCACCGGCCGCTCGGCCACCCCGGCGGACCCCGCCTCCTACCGCTGCGACCGGATGGTCGACGACGTCGAGGCACTCCGCGTCCACCTGGGTCTCGAAAGGGTGAATCTGCTGGCCCACTGCGCGGGCGCGAACCTCGCCGCCCGGTACGCCGAACGCCACCCCCAGCGGCTCGCCCGGCTCGTCCTCGCCACCCCCAGCACCCGCGCCGTCGGCTGCGAGATCACCGGTGAACAACGGCTGGCCACCGCACGCCTGAGGCGCGGCGAACCCTGGTTCCCGCCGGCGTACGCGGCCCTGGAGGCGATCGTCGCGGGCAAGGGCGACGCCGACGCGTGGGAGACCGTCACACCGTTCTCGTACGGCCGCTGGGACGCGCGTGCGCAGGCGCATCACGCCGGGGAGTCACTGGATCCGGTGATTCTGACGACGTACGGGGCTGACGGGGCGTACGACCCCGCGCGCACGCGGGAAGCGCTCGGCCGGGTCGGGGTGCCGGTGCTGGTGATCGCCGGGGAGGTCGACGTGGTGGCTCCGCAGCCGGTGGTGGAGGAGTTCGCGGGGATGTTCCCGGCGGCGGAGGTGGCCGTGCAGAAGGGCGCCGGGCACTTTCCCTGGCTCGACGGGCCCGAGGAGTTCGCGCAGGTCGTGGCGGGGTTCCTGGGAGGTTAGGGGGCGTTGTCAGTGGCGTCTGCGATGGTGGGGGAAGTGGTGATCGGCACGGGGAGGACGCGGGCATGAGCGGCGGGGACTGGGCGGGCATGGGGTGGGACTGGGCGGACCACGAGGGCATCCGCGCGCGGCTCGACGCGGGCGCGGATCCCGAGGCGTGGAGCGGGGGGCGGCCCCTGCACACCGCTGCCCTCCGAGGCTCGCCCGAGGTTGTCGCGGAGATCGCCGGCCGTGTCGCCGACGTGGACGCGCTGGAGGAGGGGCGGACCGCGCTGTGGGAGGCGGTCGAGTCCCGCCGCGTCGAGCACGCCCGCGCGCTCGTCGCGGCCGGCGCGGACCCCTGGCTGCCCCAGCTCGGCGGCTGGTCCCCGGGCCGCCTCGCCCTCGCGGGCCCCACCCCGGACCTCTTCGAACGGCCCGAGGGCGAGGCCGGGTTGACCGAGGCGGAGCGCCTGGCCGCCGAGGAGGCGGCGCAACTCGTCGGCGCCCTCGGGGAGTTCTACTACGACGGCATGGGCGTCGCCTGCGTCGCGGGCATCGACGCCGACGAGGCCGTACGGCGCTTGGAGGGCGGCGAGGTCGAGGCGGAGTTCCTGGAGGATCTGCTGGACGCGCCGTACGACTTCGAGATGGACGAGAGCCTGCTGATCGTCGGCGTGACGACGGTGCTCGGCGGGTGTGTCGTCGTCCAGCCGTGGGGGTACGGGCCGCAGATGCCGGGGGTGATGAAGCGGCTGACCGTCGGGACGCGCGGGTACGGGGTCTACGCCAACCCCAAGAGCGGCAACCAGGGGTGCATCGTCCGGGACGGCGTGGTGGAGGGCTGGGACCTGCATCCCGGCGGCGGGACGGACGTCGGACAGACCTCCGAAGAGGTGCTCATGGGCTACCTCTACTCGCTGAAGCCGATGGCGTACGCCTGCGCGTGGGCGGGGCTGAGGCCTGCGGACGCGCAGGCGTTCACGGGCCGGCCGGACCGGTGGGTGAAGCTGCCGGACCGGGACTACTGGGAGGAGTGAGGCGGCGCGGGCGCCGTCCGGACAACCGTGCGACCCATGGGCGCCGTTGGCGCCGGGCGCGCGAGGACGGAAGGTGGAAGCCGTCACTCCGCGACCGCGCTTCGGAGCCCGGTCGGCAGGGCATGTGACTACCGGGCCCCAGGTCCGGACATCCGCACATACACGCGTCACCGGATCCGGCAGGGATCCGCAGGGAGGGGAGCCATGTCGTCGTCCAGGTCTGCTTCGGAGGTCCGGCCGGATGAGGAGCGGGTGCCGTCGGCCGAGCGGGCACAGCCCGTCGTGGGAGCCCCGGCCTCCGCCGCCGTCTTCCTGGTCCTCACCGTCGAACCCGGCGGCGAACCCGTGGCCCGGGACCTGCTCGCCGGGCTCGCCGGACTCGTCAGGTCGGTCGGCTTCGGGCACCCAGAAGGGCAGCTCTCGTGCGTCGCGGGCATCGGCGCCGACGGCTGGGACCGGATCTGCGGCCCCGTCGGACGCCCCGCCGCCCTGCATTCCTTCCCGCCCCTCGAAGGCCCCCGGCACCGGGCCGTCGCCACTCCGGGCGACCTCCTGTTCCACCTCCGCGCCACCCGCCCCGACCTGTGCTTCGCGCTCGCCACCGAGATCGTCAAGCGGCTGCGCGGCGTCGCCGTCCTCCAGGACGAGGTGCACGGCTTCTCCTACTTCGACGCCCGCAACCTCCTCGGCTTCGTCGACGGCACGGAGAACCCGGTGGGCCGCGTCGCCGCCGAGACCGCGCTCGTCGGCGCGGAGGACCCGGCGTTCGCGGGCGGGTCGTACGCGATCGTCCAGAAGTACCTGCACGACGTGGAGGCGTGGGAGAAGCTTGCCACCGAGGAGCAGGAGGGCGTGATCGGCCGGACCAAGGCGACCAACATCGAACTGGAGCGGCCCGGTTCGCACGCCGACGTCAACACGCTGACCGGGGACGACGGCGAGGAGCGGCGGATCCTGCGCGCCGCGATGCCGTTCGGGCGGCCCGGACACGGCGAGTTCGGCACGTACTTCATCGCCTACGCGCGCGACCCCGAGGTCCCCGAGACCATGCTGCGCCGGATGTTCCTCGGCACCGAGGACACCGGGCCCGACCCGATCCTCGACTTCTCCGAGGCGGTCACCGGCACGCTGTTCTTCGTACCGTCCACGGACCACCTCAAAAGGCTCGCGGCCCGCTGAGACGCGCGTCTCTACTGTCCTGTAGAAGCTCTGTCCTGGTAGAAGTGTCCCCGGGTGATCATTCAACCCGCCCTTGTCCGGGGTGGGTTGACCGGGGGGCGCCCTCCCGCACGCGTGACGAAGGAGCTAGGGCAGCAGGATGCCGCACATGCAAGACCGGGCGATCGAGACGGGCGCCGCGCCGATGACCACCGCCCGCCGGGAACTCGCCGACCGCTGCCGCGCCGTGACCGAGTCCCGGTGGTTCGCCCTCACCGTCTTCGCGGTGATCCTCCTCAACGCGGCGCTGCTCGGCGTGGAGACCTACGCCGGGCTCGTCGCCCGATGGCAGACGGGGCTGCGGTTCGCCGAGCACCTCTGCCTCGCCGTCTTCACCGTCGAACTGCTCATCCGGCTCGGCGCGCACGCCGACCGGCCCCGGGACTTCCTCAAGGACCCCTGGAACCTCTTCGACCTCGCCGTGATACTGACGACGTTCCTCCCGGTCGTCCGGGAGAACACCACGATCCTGCGGCTGCTGCGCCTCGCCCGCGTCCTGCGCAGCGCGCGGTTCCTGCCCCAGCTGCGGGTCATGCTGGTCGCGGTGGTCCGCAGCCTGCCCGGCACGCTGAGCTTCCTGCTGGTCGGGGCGCTGCTGCTGTACGTGTACGCGATGGTCGGCTGGGTCTTCTTCAGCCGGGAGGACCCGCAGCACTACGGCTCCATCGGGCGGGCCGTCCTCACCCTCTTCCTCCTCATGACGCTGGACGGCATCGGCGACGCGGTCCACACGGGGCTGGAGATCTCGCGCTGGAGCCTCGTCTACTACGCCTCGTACGTCCTGCTCGCCTCGTTCGTGCTGGTCAACGTGTTGATCGGGGTCGTGATCACCTCCTTGGACGAGGCCCGTGATCTGGAACGGGAGATGGAGCGGGAAGCGGAACGGGAGCATCGGCAGCCGGCCGGGGAGGACACCGAACTCCTCCTGGCCCGTATCACCGCCGCCCGGCAGGCACTGGACGACCTCGAACGCGACCTCGCCGGGGCGGGCAGACCAGGGCCTTGACCTCAAGTTAAGTCCAGGTCCTACCGTCGTATGCGTCACCGAACGCACCGAGGGGGAACCCGACATGACGACCCAGCACCCCGCCGACGCCGAACTCGCCGCGCAGCCCGTCGCGTACTGGACCGGCGTCGCCTACCAGGCGACCATCGCCCGCATTCGCACCCACCTCGCCGAACTCGGCACCTCCCAGCCGCAGTTCTGGATCCTGCGCCATCTTTCCCGCGACGATCTGTCGGTGGACGGGCAGGGGCGGACGGTCACGGAACTCCGGGACGCCATGACCACCTACCTCCGCCCCGAGGACGACCTCGCCACCGAGGCGGAGACCCTCCTCGCCAAGGGCTGGATCACCCGCGACGGCGACGACCGGCTGTGGATCACCGGGGCCGGCGAGGAGGCGCGGATGACCGTCAAGCGGCACGCTCCCGCGATCCGTGAGGAGATGCATGAGGGGATCGACGATGCCGACTACGTCACGACCGTGAAGGTGCTCAGGCGGCTGATCCTCAACTCGGGTGATCCAGAAGGGGTGTTGGCTTGAGAGCCGGGGCGGCTGGGGTGCTCATGCCCCCTGCAACCGGGCCGTCGTCCGGGTCAGGGCGGCCGTGAAGGGGTGGGCCGGGCGCGTCAGGATCTCCCGCGCCGGGCCCGCCTCGACCAGTTCACCGGCGTCCAGGACCGCGATGCGGTGAGCGAGGGACGCGGTGTCGAGGTCGTGGGTGATGAGGACGAGGGTCAGGTCCGGGCGGGTGCGCAGGAGCGCGGTGAGGGTGTCGAGGATCGTACGGCGGGTCACCGGGTCCAGGGCCGAGGTGATCTCGTCACACAGCAGGACGCGGGGGCGGGCGAGCAACGCGCGGGCCAGAGCGGCGCGTTGGAGTTCGCCGCCGGACAGGGCCGTGGGGCGGCGCTCCCACAGGGACTCGGTGAGACCGAGGTTCGCGAGGGTCTCTCGGGCCTTCTCCCGCGCCGCCTCCGGGGCCAGCGCGCGCAGGCGGACCGCCGTGCGGGAGACCTGGTCCAGGATGGTGCGGTGCTCCTCGAACGCCGCACGCGCGTCCTGGAACACGTACTGCACGGCGGCCAGTTGGGCGCCGGTGCGGTCGCGGAGGCTGCGGGGGAGGGGCGTGCCGTCGAGGGCGACCTCTCCGTCGTAGGCGCGGTGCAGGCCGGCCAGGGCGCGGGCCAGGGTCGTCTTGCCGCTGCCCGAACGGCCCACCACGGCAAGACACTCGCCCTGGTGCAGGGTGAGGCGCGGGACCCGGACCACGGGAGTGCGACGGTGACGGGCCGTCAAGTCCGTGATCTCCAGGACCGGTTCTCCCGGCACGGTGTCCGGCTGCGTGAACGGCCGCGCCGCGTCGAAGAGTTCGCGGGTCCACGGGTGGTTCGGCGCGAGGCGGAGGCGGTCCACGGGGCCCGACTCGACGACGCGGCCCGCGCGCATCACGTGGACCTCGTCGGCGAGGGCCCGGACGACGTCGAGGTCGTGACTGAGCAGGACCACCGCGATACCGCGCGCGGCCAGGGCGGAGAGCTCGTCCACCACCCGGCTCTTCGTCAACGCGTCCTGCCCGGTGGTGGGTTCGTCCGCCACGACGACCTGGGCACCGAGCAGCAGTGCCTGCGCGAGGGTGACACGCTGCTGCTGGCCGCCGGAGAGCTGGTGGGGGAAACGGCGCACCAGAGGCTCGGGGACCTGCGCGTCGGCCAGGGCGCCGGCCAGCAGCTCCCGGCGCCGCGCACGAGGCCGGGTGCGCGCGATGTCCGTCAGCAGCGCCGAGACCCGGCGGGCGGGGTTGAGGACAGCGGCCGGGTGCTGCGGGACGTACCCCACCCGGTCGGCGGCACGGACCTCGCCGGTCACGGTCGCACCGGACGGGAACTCGCCGAGCAACGCCAGCCCCGTCGTGGTCTTGCCGCTGCCCGACGCGCCCACCAGCGCGGTGACTCGACCGGCGATCACCTGAAGGCTGACGCCGTCGACGATGGCCCGGCCGCCGATCCCGATGCGGAGATCGCGGAGTTCGGCGACGACACGGGGGGCTGCGACACCCTCGGCCGAAACGCCCTCGACTCCGGGACCGGCCGCCCCGGCACTCCTGCTCTTGGCGCGCGCGACTTCGGCGTCCCCGGCCCTGGCACCGGTTGTCCCGGCACCCCGCCTTCCGGGGCTCCTGGCTCCGGCTTCCGCCGCCCCGGCGCTCCCGGCCTCAGGGTTTGCCGTTCCGGCACGCTCGGCTCCGACGGCTCCGACGGCTCCGACGGCTCCGGCATCCCCGGCTACGACGCTACCGGCACTGACCGCCCCAGCATCCCCGCCGTCGATGCCCCCGGCCTCGACCATCCCGGCACTCTCAGCTCCGACGGGCCCAGCCCCGGCGCCGACCACCGCCTCGGCGCTCCCGGCCTCGACCATCCCGGCGCTCCCGGCTCCAGAGCCGACCGCCCCGGCACTCCCGGCCCCGCCGCCCGCCGCCCCAACGCCCCCCACCTCGACGCCCCCCGCCTCGGCACCCTCATCCGCACCACTCATCAACGCGCTTTCCCCTCCTTGCGGCCCAACGCCGCGTCGAACAGCAGATTCGTCCCCGTCGTCAGCGCGACGATCAGCAGTGCCGGCACCACGACCGCCCAGGGCTGCACGAACAGCCCTGTGCGGTTGCGGTCGACCATCACCGCCCAGTCCGCCGCGTCCGGCTCGACACCGACGCCGAGGAACGCGGCGGTCGCCACCAGGTAGAGGACCCCGGTGAGCCGGGTCCCCGCGTCGGCGGCCAGGGTCCGTACGCCGGACCGGGCGACGTGTCCGACGGCGATCCGCCACCAGCTCTCGCCCTGCATGCGCAGCGCCTCGACGGCGGGACGCGACGCCGTCTCCCCGGCGGCGGCCCGGACGATGCGTGCGGCGTCCGGGATGTTCACGGCGGCCACGAGCAGCGCGAGCCCCACAGCCCCCGGCGAGAACACGGCCGCGACCAGCAGGATCAGCAACAGCGAAGGGATCGCGAGCAGGACGTCCAGCGGACGCATCAACGCCTCCTCCAGCCACCGCCGATGCGTCAGCGCGCAGTACAACCCCACGGGCAGCGCGACGAGATACGCGAGCGCGGTCGCCGCGAGCGCGGTCACGACCACCGGCCGCCCCCCGTGCAGGATCTGCTGGACGACGTCCCGCCCCACGAAGTCGGTACCGAGCCAGTGCCCGCCCCCGAGTGTGAACGACGTTCCCCGGGGCCCGGGTTCACCCGCGAACACCGGCCCGAGCAGCGCCAGCAGGAGCGGCACGGCGACGATCGCCACCCCCAGCACGAACCGCCTCTTCACGCAGCCACCTCCGCCCGGGGCGCGAACCGGTGCGCCACCAGATCAGCCCCCAGATTCAGTACGACCGTCAGCACCCCGAACACCACCGCGAGCCCCTGCACGACCGGCACGTCCCGCTCGGACACGGCGTTCAGCAACACCGTCCCCAGTCCCGGGATCACGAACAGCGCCTCCACGACGATCACCCCGCACAGCAACCAGTCGACGGTGCGCGCGAGTTGCTGCACGGCCGGCGCGAGCGCGTTCGGCAGCGCGTGCAGATACCGCACCCGCGCCTCCGGCACCCCGTACCGCCGGGCCTGCGCCACGTACGGCGAGGCCAGCGCCTCGACCATCCCGGCCCGCACGAGCCGCGACAGCGAACACACCGGCCGGGCCAGCAGAACGAGCACCGGCAGCACCAACACGGCCGGATGCGCGAGGAGTTCGGTCCCGTACCCGACGGCGGTCGGCGGCAGCCAGTCGAGCCGCAGCGCGAACACCGTCACCAGCAGCACCCCGAGCGCGAACTCCGGTACGGCATACACCCCGAGAGTCACCGAACTCGCCAACCGGTCGATCCAGCCGCTCTCGTGACGAGCCATCAGGACACCCAGCCCGAACCCCGCCGGGATCAGCAGCGCCAGCGTCAGCGCGGCGAGCAGCAGCGTCGGCCCGAACCCCTCGGAGAGGTACAGGGAGACCGGCCGCCCGGAGACCAGGGACGTGCCCAGATCCCCGTGCAGCAGACCGCCCGCCCAGCTCAACAGCCGTTCCCCGGCGGGCTGGTCGAGGTGCATCGCCTCCCGGATCGCCGCGATCCGCGCCGGGTCGGGCTGATCACCCGCGAGGGCGACCGCCGCGTCACCCGGCAGCGCCTCGGCGAGCGCGAAGACCAGCAGCACCACGGCCACGGTCTGCGCGACGCCGAGCAGCAGCCGCCGGACGACGAACGAGCCGAGCAGACTCACGCGAGCCACACCTTGTCGAACCGCGCCCAGCCCAGCGTGTTGGCGGGCGCGGCCTTCTCAACGCCCTTGACCTGGCGGCCCGTTCCGATGATCCAGTCCGCGAACCCCCACACCAGGAACCCGCCCTCGGTGTACAGCCGCCGCTGCATCCGCGCGTACACGGCGGCCCGCTCCTTCGCGTCGGACGTCGACTGCGCCTGCCGGTACAGCGCGTCGAAGTCCTTGTGCCGCCAGTGCGTCGCGTTGGTCGTCGAGTCGGTCAGCAGCCGCTGCGAGATGTGCGCCTCGATGGGCATCGCGCCCGAGCGGTAGCAGGCGAGGACACCGGAGTCGAGGATGTCGCTCCAGTACGAGTCCTTGCTGCCGACGCGCACCTCGACCGTCACACCGGCCTTCTTGGCCTGGTCGCGGAAGATCCCGGCGGCCTCCGTGAACCCGGCGGCGACCTCCGAGGTGTCCAGCGTGACCTTGAGGTCCGAGGCCCCGGCCGCCTTCAGCAGCGCCCGCGCCTTCGCCAGGTCCTGGGCGCGCTGCGGGAGATCGGCCGCGTAGTACTCGTACCCCTTGCCGAACAGGTCGTTGCCGACGACGCCCGCCCCCGACAGCGCCCCGTTGACGAGTTCCTGCCGGTCGGCGATGAGGAAGAACGCCTGCCGGACGCGCGGGTCGTCGAACGGGGGCCGGTCGGTCTTCATCGCGAACGCCTGCATCGCGCTGCCGCGCAGCCGCACGATCTCGATCTGCCCGCGCCCCTCGTGCGCGCGGGCGGTCGTCGGGTTCAGCTCGTGCGCGTACTCGATCTGACCGCCCAACAGGGCGTTGACGCGCGCCGATTCCTCGTTCGCGACGACGAACTCCAGCTCGTCGAGGTGCGGGGCGCCCTCCCAGTACGCGTCGTTGCGCCGGAACACCGCCGAGCGGCCGGGAGCGAACGACACGAACTTGAACGGCCCTGACCCGACGGGCTTCTTGTCGAAGTCGGTAGCCTTGTCGGGCACGATGTACGCTCCGAACGCGGCCAGCACGTTGGGGAATTCGGCGGTCGGCCGCTTCAGCACGAACTCGATGGTCCGCGCCCCCGTCGCCCGGCTCGCCGTGAGGTCGATGGGCTCCAGGGACGCCTTGGCGCGGAACGCCTTCGCCGGGTCGGTGATCCGGCGGTAGCTGTACAGGACGTCCTGCGCGGTGACCGGCTTCCCGTCGTGGAACTCGGCCTCGCGCAGGGTGACTTGCCAGCGGTCGAGGGTCTTGTTCGGCTCCCACTTCGCGGCGAGCCGGGGCACGGCGGCGAGGTTCGGGCCGTAGTCGGCGAGCTTGTCGTACTGCGCCTTGGCGCGGGCGACGTCGCCGAAGAGGTTCGCGAGGTGCGGATCGAGGTTCTCGCTCGCGCCGCCGCCCGCGAAGGCGGCCCGGAGCCGGCCCCCGCGCCTGGGCGTGTCCGAAGCACCCCCCTCGGAACCACCGGAATCACCGCACCCGCTCACCGCCAGCGCACCCAGCGAAGCCGCCCCCGCCGCCAGAAAACCCCGGCGACCCAAAGAAAAACGCATCGGACATCCTCAAGAAGTAGTGAGTCGAGCAATCACATGCAGCCGGTCGGCATCCGCCGCAGAGCCCGGCAACAGCCCCTCCCGCCAAGGAGGTTCGGTACGCGGTCCAGGACCGTCGTGCAGCTCCAGCACCTCGAACCCGTGCGAGGCCAGCCGGTGCCGCAGCTCCAGCGGGAACAACAGCCGCCACGCGGACCGCTGTTCGACGGCGCCGTCCTCGGTGTCCCAGACCCGGACCCGGCGCAGCAGCTGAGCTGTCCGGTCCACGGTGAGCGTGGTCGTCGACCGGTACGAAACCCCCTGCCAGACGAAGGAGTTCACGCTCGGCGCGTCCAACAGGTCCGTCCGGCCCAGGAAATACGCCCCGTTGCGCATCTCCGCGACGAACAGCCCACCCGGCGCGAGCGCCCGCCGCACCGACCGCAGACAGCCGTCGAGCTGGTCGTCGGTGTGGCAGTACAGCAGCGCGCTGTCCAGACAGAGCACGGCGTCGAACACGCCCGCGCCCAGGTCGAATTGGTGCAGATCGGCCCTGACGTAGGAGGGCCCGGGGTGTACGTCCCGAGCGTGCGCCAGCATGGTGTCCGACAGGTCGGCCCCCGTGACGGTACGCCCGCCGGAGTGCAGGTGCGCCGCGTCGCGCCCGGTGCCGCAGCCCAGGTCGAGGACGCGCTTGCCGGCGTCGTACCGGCTGAGGCAGTCCTCGGCCCAGCGGGCGGCGAGCCGTTCGGCGTCGGGGAAGCGGGCCTCGTACAGAGCGGGGTTGTCCGTGAGGAAGTTGCCCACCGGTCACACCCCCGCCGGGGCGGCGGCCCGGGGCTCGGACGGCAGTGACCCGAGCCGGTGCAGCCAGGCCACGCCCGCCGCCGACAGCAGCCCGAACGCCGCGCAGCACACCCATGGCAGCCAGGCCACGTCGCCGCGCTCCCCGGTGTCCATCGCCCAGCCGACGACCGCGTTGCCGACGGCCGCCGCGATGCCCGACACGACGTAGAAGATGCCGAAGTACGTGCCGGTCAACTCGGGCCTGCCGAACCGGGGGATCAGCTCCATGACGAACGGCTGGGCCACCATCACGCCGAGGTACAGCAGCAGTGTCCCGGCGAGAACGGGCAGCACCCGCAAGGCAGTCGGCCCGTCGGAGACGCCCGCGACGACCGCCGGGGGCAGGAAGCCGAGCGCCATCACACCGAGCCCGACGGCGATCCAACGCGCCCTGTTGCCCCGCTCCTTGAGGGCGGCGGTGATCCGCAGTTGCAGCGCGAGGTTGGCGAGGGTGCCGACGAGGAAGACGATCCCGGCGGCCCCGTCCCAGCCGGTGGCCCGGCGGGCCCCGTCGGGCAGCAGCAGATAGAGCTGGTTCTCCAGGGTGAACATGCCGACCATGGCCAACGCGAAGGCGAGGAAGGCGCGTTGGCCGAGCACCTCGCGCCAGTCCCCGAGGACGGTGCCCTTGCTGGGGGCGACCTCGCGGGCGGGCAGCACCAGTGCCTGGGCGACCGTCAGCACCGCGAAGATCGCGGCGGCCGTCAGCGCCGACGTCCGGAAGTCCACCAGCAGCAGCGCGCTGCCCAGCAGCGGCCCGACCAGCGCCCCGGCCGTCGCGAACACGTTGAACAGCGCGAACGCCTCCGCCTTGCGCTCGCCCGACTCCTGCGAGACGTACGCCCGCACGGCCGGGTTGAACAGCGCCCCCGCGAACCCGCTCAGCACCGACGCGGCCAGCAGCACCGGCAGGCTGTCGCCGAGCGCGAACAGCGCGAAACCGACGGTCCGCAGCGCGCACCCGGCGATGATCACCCCGCGCGCCCCGAGCCGGTCGGACGCGGAGCCGCCGATGATGAACAGCCCCTGCTGGCTGAGGTTGCGCACCCCGAGGACCACGCCCACGACGGCGGCCGACAGCCCCAGGTTCTCCCCGAGATGCGTCGCGAGATAGGGGATCAGCAGATAGAAACCGGTGTTCACCCCGAACTGGTTGACCAGCAACAGCTGGACGGCGAGCGGGAATTGCCGCATCTCACGCCACGTGCGCACGCGACACACCCCCGAACCGAACCCCGAGCCCGGGCAGCCCGCTCGTACGGACGTACCCGTCGTCGCCCCCGATCCCCGACCAGGGATCGCGCGCCAGCAGCAGATGCCCGTCCAGGTCCACCCACCGCGCCCGGTCGGCGAGATGCACGGCGGGCGCGATCCCGAGACTGCTCGCGGTGAGGCACCCCAGCATCAGCGCGGTCCCACTGCCCTCGATCAACTCGGCGATCCGCAGGGCGTTCTGGACCCCACCGCACTTGGCGAGCTTGACGTTGACGCCCTGCACCCGCCCGGCGAGCCGCCGGACGTCCTCGACGCGTACGGCGTCCTCGTCGGCGATCACCGGGATCGGCGAGTCGGCGGCGAGCGCGGCCAGCCCCTCCGGGTCACCCGGCGCGACCGGCTGTTCCACGGCCTCGACGCCGAGTTCGGCGAGCCGGGGCAGCAGCCCGCGCGTCTCCGCCACGCTCCAGGCCCCGTTGGGGTCGAGCAGGAGCCGCGCATCGGGCGCCGCGTCGCGGATCACCCGGACGCGCTCCACGGCGTCCTCGGCCGCACCGGCCTTGACCTTGATCACGCGGAAACCGCTCGCGGCGAGTCTGCGCGCCTCGGCGGCGGCCTTGGACAGCGTGGTGATGCCGATGGTCCGCGCGGTCGCGGCAACCGGCGTCTCCAGCGAGCCCAGCAAGGCGTGCACCGGCTTCCCGGCCCGCTTGCCGACGAGGTCCAGCAGCGCCGACTCGACGGCTGCCGTGACGGCCGGGGGCGTGTCGGAGCCGGTCAACTCACCGTCGTACAGAGCCGTTTCGGGGTCCGGGTAGCGGGTCAGGTCGACGGCGTTGAGATGGCGGGTGAGGGTGTCGGCGTCCAGGTCGTAGTAGACGCTGCTGACGGCCTCGCCGTGGCCGCGTGTGCCGTCGGTGTCCTCGATCGTGAGCCAGACGGCGTCGCGGGCGGACATGGTGGAGCGGGAGATGCGCAGCGGCTCGGTGAGGTCGAGGCGGACGGTGCGCAGGGTGGCCTTCACGGGGTCCTTTCCAGGAGGGGGTCGGTGACGCGGGTGCAGCGGGCCCAGCCGGTGGCCTCGGTGGCGGTGGGGTGCGGGATCTCGACGGGGCGGGTGGCTGCCGTGGCGGGGGTGAGGCCGTGCGCGGTGGTGAAGGCGTCGTCGAAGACGGTGTCTAGGTAGCGGTGGGGGCCGTCGGGGAAGACGGTCGCGACGACCGCGCCCGGGTGGACGCGGGCCGCCCAGGCGGCGACGCGCGCGACCGCGCCCGTGCTCCAGCCGCCGCTGACGAAGCTCTCCCGGGCCAGCCTGCGGCAGGCGTCCACGGCCTCGGCGGGGCCGATCCAGTGGACCTCGTCGAAGGCGTCGTAGGCGACGTTGCGCGGGTGGATGCTGCTGCCGAGGCCGCGCATCAGCCGGGGCCGGGCGGGCTGCCCGAAGATCGTGGACCCCGTCGAGTCGACGCCGATCAGCCGCAGTCGGGGCCAGTGGCGGCGCAGCGGCCCGATGACGCCGGCGCTGTGCCCGCCCGTGCCGACGCTGCACACCAGGATGTCCACGTGGTCGAGCTGCACGGCGAGTTCGGCGGCCAGGGAGGCGTAACCGGCCGTGTTGTCGGGGTTGTTGTACTGGTCGGGCCAGTACGCGTCCGGCAGGACCGTGAGCAGCTCCCGCAGCCGCGCGAGTCGGGCCGCCTGCCAGCCGCCGACCGGCGCCGGACGCTCCACGAGGTCGAGCCGGACACCGTACGAGCGCAGCAACTGCCGCATGGACGGCTCCAGTTCACGGTCCCCGACGAGGACCACCGGATGCCCGAGCGCCTGCCCGGCGAACGCGAGCCCCACCCCGAGCGTGCCCGACGTGGACTCCACGACCGGCGCCCCCGGCCGGAGTCGGCCGCGCTCGCGGGCCCCGAGCAGCATCGACACGGCCGCCCGCGCCTTCATCCCGCCCGCCCCGAGACCCTCCAGCTTCGCCCAGAAACCGGGCTGCGGACCGGGCAGTGCGGCGGTGATCCGTACGACGGGCGTCCGGCCGAGGAGTTCGAGCAACTCCGGCCGGGCCACGGCACGTTCGGCGGTCGTCGTCATCGCGCGCCTCCGGCCCGGTAGCGGTGCACGACCCCGGGGCCGCCGTCCAGCCAGAAGAACGGGTACGGCTCCGCGCACACCGCGCTCACCCCGTGCCCGAGGAAGTGCGGCAGGATCGCGCTGCCGGTCTGGGCGAACATCACCAGCGGACGTCCGCCGGCCCGTTCGCGCAGCGCGTCGAACGTGCCGTTGCCCAGCGTCATCCCGGACACCAGCAGCGCGTCGCACCCGTCCACGGCGGCGAGCGCGTCGGCCACGACCGGCTCGCCCCACTCCGTCGTACCGCCCTTCAGATCGCACGCCACGTACCGCAGCCCGCGCGAACGCAGCGCCTCCAGCAGGGAGTTGACGACCCCGACGACCAGGACCGTCGAGCCCTCCGGCAGGTCGAGCAGCTCGACCACGGCCCCGGCGCGCACCCGGGACTTCTCCAGGGACGTGCCGGCGGGCAGCGCGACCGGCTCGCCGCCGTGCGGGACGGCGTGCATGAGGTAGGCGTCCAGCGCGGCGACGCGCACCGGGAGCAGGGGGTGTCGGAGGAGCTGGGCGACGTCGGCGCCGACGCAGTCGTCCAGCGCCTCTTCGGGCAGCGCGCCGGGTTCGACCGCGCACGAGCCGACGGCCTCGCCGATGCGCAGGCTCAGGACCTCGTTGCGGTAGCCGGTGCCGCGCCCGTCGTGCCGTACGGCCTGCTGGGTGCGGAAGGCGACGGCGACGCGGACGGTCGCCGGGTCGGGGCCGAGGGCGCCGTCGAGGGCCTGGTGCAGGAGTGCTTCGAACGAGGTGTCCGTGAGGGTGGTCACCGGATCACCAGCCCGGCGCGCAGGGTCGAGAGCGCCGACTCGGCGAGGTCGCGGGCGCCGAGGCCGTGCGGGTCGCCCGCCATGACGTGGCCGAGGTACTCGTTGTTGCTGCCGGCCGCCTTCACCTGCCGTCCCGGCTCGGCGAGTTGGAGCTCCAGGAGGTCGGCGGGCAGGCCGGTGCCGTCCAGCGCTTCGAGGGTGCCCGAGGTGTCGGGGACGACGAAGCCGATCGCCGCGCTGGTCAGGCCGGTGTCCTTGCGGTCCAGGTCGGGGGCGAGGCCGAGGGCGACGTCCACGAACGCGGCGGCCAGGTCGATCCCGGTGACGTGGCGGACCAGTTCGGTGATGCGGTTGCCCGCCGGGCGCGGGTTCACCTCGACGATCCGGGGGCCCGAGGAGGTCAGCTTGATCTCCGTGTGCGCGACGACGCCGTCCACCAGGCCGAGCGCCTTGAGGGCGGCCAGCGCGGTCTGCTCGGCGGCCTCGGTGTCCGCCGGGGACAGGGCGGCCGGGAACATGTGGCCCGTCTCGATGAACGCCGGTTCCCCGCCGATGCTCTTGTCGGTCACGCCGATCACGTGGACCGCGCCCGCGTGCGACACCGTCTCCACGCTCACCTCGGGGCCGTCCAGCAGCTCTTCGAGGAGGACGGCCGGATCGCGGCGCTGGCCCCGGGCGTTGACCGGGAATCCCGACAACGCGCGGAAGGCGTCCGTGAGTTGGGCCTCGTCGTCGACGCGCCGGACGAACATGCCGGCGCACAGGTCGACCGGCTTCACGACCAGCGGGTAGCCGATCTCCCGGGCCGCGTCGGCGAGTTCGGACCACTCGGTGCGGACGGCGAAACGCGGGCCGGGGACCCCGGCCTCGGTGAGGACGCGGCGGGTGGCGTCCTTGCGGCACGCGTTCTCCACGGCCTCGGCGCCCGGGCCCGGCAGGCCCAGGTGGCTCGCGATGCGGGCGACCGCCGGGAGGTAGTAGTCGCAGGACGTGACGACACCGTCGAAGCCGAACACGCCGTGCAGCTCCGCCACCCGGGGCAGCAGGGTGTCCATGTCGTTCGTGTCGGCGGTGACGATGTTGTCGGCGCCGAGCAGCGGGTGTGCCGTGCCCTCCGGCGCCGAGCGCAGGTAGTGATGCAGGTCACGGGTGAGGAACGTGAACGTGTGGCCGCTCTCGCGGATCGCCCTTGGCAGCAGTCTGCTCATCGAGCCGACCCAGCTCTCGACCACCAACAGATGAGCCACGACTCCCCTTTCAGGGACAGGAGTTGAGTTCTCGCGCAGGCCGGAGCGCGCCTTCGCGGAAGGCGGTCCCGGTTGTGACGTGGACACGTTATCGATAATCATTTTCATTGTCATCTGGTTGTCCGATGGTCATCCGAAGGGATTCCCTTGACCCTCCTGCCGCGCTGCGTGGTCCTGCTCGCCGCCACCGCGCTCCTGCACCTGCCCGCCCCGGCCGCATCCGCCGCCGAGCCGCTGAGCTTCGGCCCCTGCCCCGACTCCGTCCCCGCCCCGCCCGCTCCCGACCGCGTCGAGTGCGGACACCTGAGCGTCCCCCTCGATCACCGCCGCCCCGACGGCCCCCGCATCGACATCGCCGTCTCCCGCGTCCCCGCCTCGGGGAAGCGCCGGGGGATCCTGCTCGTCAACCCCGGCGGACCCGGCGGCTCCGGCCTGCCCTACGCCGTCACCAAACGCGCCAAACTCCCCGAGAGCGTCCGCCGCGCCTACGACGTGATCGGCTTCGACCCGCGCGGAGTCGGCGCCAGCACCCCCGCCGACTGCGGCGACATGGGCGGCCTGTTCGACACCCCGGCCCCCGACCTCGAAGGCCGCGCCTACCTGGCGTCCCTCAAGGCCCTCGCCGACGACTGCGCGGACAACGCCCTGCCCCACCTCTCCACCGAGGAGACCGCGTACGACATGGACGCGATCCGCTCCGCGCTGGGCGAGCCGGTGACCAACTTCCTCGGGGTGTCGTACGGGAGCTACCTGGGCGCCGCCTACACCACGCTCTTCCCCGCGCGCACCGGACGGATGGTCCTGGACAGCGTGGTCGGACCCTGGGACTGGTACGACTTCGACGTGATCCAGGCCCGGGCACTGCTGCGCCAGCGGGACGTGTTCTTCGGCTGGGCCGCGGCGCACGACGAGCGGTTCGGACTGGGGGACACGCCGGAGGAGGTCCGGCGGGCGTATCTGCGGGCGCGGGAAGGGTTCGAGGGGTACGGGGCCGGCGGGGCGAGCGGCGTCAGGGGCGACGGCTCCGCCGGACGTGCCGACTCCGACGGGCGGGCCGACGCTGATGCCGGGGGCTCCGGTGGGCGTGGCGACTCGGGAAGGCGGACCGGCGCTGATCTCGCGAGCGCCGACCGCTCCGGAGCCCCCGGTCGCTCGGCCCGACCGGCCCTCGGCCTCGCCGACTCGGGCAGGCGGACGGGCGCGGATCCCGGGGCCTCCGGGAGTGCCGACGGCCCCGCGGATCCCGGCCGCCCGGCCCGACTCCCCCTCGGCCCCGCCGACTTCGATCGCGTCGTCTACCGCGCCCTCGGCCGCACCGAACGCTGGACCCCCCTCGCCGACGGCCTGCGCGCCTACCTCCGCGACGGCTCCACCGACGGCCTGCGCCTCCCCGCCCCCTTCGACAGCCCGGCGTCACGCAACTACGAAGCCGCCAACCGCATAGTGAAGTGCGCCGACGGACCCGCCCCCACCCCCGCGCGGATCCTCGCCGACCGGCACCACCTGCACCGCCTCGCCCCCGCGCCCGTCCTCACCGGCATGGAGGCGGCGGCCTGCGCCTACTGGCACCACCGCCCCGCCCACCGCACCCCGCTGGGCAGCCCCGACGCCCCGCCGCTGCTGCTCGTCTCCTCCGCGCACGACCCCGTCACCCCCGCCGAGGGCGCCCACGCCCTGCGCCGCCTGCTGCCGGGCTCGCGGATCGTCACCCTCGACGACGACTACTCGCACGGGGTGTTCGCGAGCCGGGGCAACGCCTGCGTGGACGGGACCGTCGCCGCGTACCTCCTCGACGGGGACGTACCTCCCGCCGATGTCCGGTGCGCCGGGCCGGGGTTGCCCGCAGTGAGCTGAGCCGCCGCGTCAACTCCCCCGGGCGGGCGGGGGAGTTGACGCGGGAGTTGATGACTGGGAGTTGATGACTGGGGGTTGATGACTGGGGGTTGACCCCCATTTTACGTGGGGGAAGTGGTGCTGAATTGACGGAGGTTGTGAAAGTGAATCATGATTCAACCAACCTCACCGCGCTCGCAGCAGCGGGTGGGGCGTTGCGCGACCCCCTACGCCTGTTGGCCTCCACGCGTGTCCGCGGACACTTCCGCCCGCGTCGAGCGCCCGCAGCGAGAGTCACCTCCCACACAAACGACTGCACAGAGGCTCAACTTGTCCCGTACGCAGTACTCAAGAAGCCTGGCGCTGCTCGCAGCGACCGCCTTCGCAGCCTCCGCCGCGCCACTTCTCGCGGCCACCCCGGCAGCCGCCACGAACGGCGCCGGCTGCTCCTCCGCCACCATCCAGTACCGCATCGAGGGCGGCGACTGGACCTCCACCGGCGGCTTCCGCACCTGGAACTCCGGCCTCGACAAGGTCGAGGTCCGCCTCGCCCCCGGCCAGCAGGTCGGCGCGGACTGCAAGTACCCCGTCTCGCTCGCGAAGTACACGACGGAGGGCCCGAGCTGGCCCACGTCCGGCAAGCAGACCCTCGTCGAGAAGGCCACCGTCTACCTCGGCAAGGACGACGTCGCCGGCCAGGACGACTCCGGCCGCACCTGGCAGAAGCTGAACGTCAAGACGCCCGACTGCTACGGCCAGATCGACCTGTACGGCGACGACGTCACCTACGACGGCGGCACCGGCGAGGGCCACGGCCCCGCGCCCTACCAGCCCGGGAACGTCGTCACCCCGAACCACCTCATAGCCGCGTGGAACGGCGGCGACAAGAAGTGCGAACCGCAGGAGAACACGCCGCCGGCCCCGTCGACGCCGCCGAGCACGCCGCCGGTCACCGAGACCACGCCGCCGCCCGCCACGGAGACGACGCCGCCGGCCGCGCCGCCCACCACGCCGGTCTCGGAGACCCCGCCGACCACGCCGGACGTGCCACCGCTGACCTCGACCCCGCCGGCCACGCCGCCCACCTCGCCCTCCCCCTCGCCGAGCGAGTCGACGCCGCCGCTGGCCGAGACCGGGGCGAGCACGCCGGTCGGGCCGATCGCGGGCGCCGCCGCCGCTGTCGTCATGATCGGGGCGGGCGCGGTGTTCCTCGCGAACCGGTCCCGCAAGAAGGGCGCGGCTCACCAGTGAGCGCGTGAGGTGATGTGAGGGGGCCTCTCCGTGCGGTCTGCGGGGAGGCCCTTTCGTATGCGCGCGTATGTTTCAGCGCGTATGAATGACTAAATCCGGTTCTCTGTTGACTTTCGGTTCGGTGAGCCAGAGGATTTCGGGGGTGAACCCTCTTGCGAGCCCCGCTCTCCCCGCCGCCCTCGACGAGGCCGCCCACCGCTGTCTCGTCGCCGGATTCGCCGGTACGGACACCGTGCCCGACGACCTCAAGAAGCTGATCGAGCGCGGGCTCGGCGGGGTCATCCTGTTCACCCGCAACATCCGGGACGCCGAGCAGGTGCGGGCGCTGACGTCCGCGCTGCGCGCGCTGCGGGGCGATCTGCTCATCGGCATCGACAACGAGGGCGGGGGCATCGGGCACCTCGTCACCGCCGGGGCACCCGAGGTGCCCGGCAACTTCGCCCTCGGCGTCGTCGACGACCCCGCGCTGACCGCCGACTGCGCGGACGCGCTCGCCGCGCACCTCGCGAGTCTCGGGATCAGCGCGTCGTACGCGCCCGTCGCCGATCTTCAGCATCGGGGGGAGAACCCCATCGTCCGTACGCGGGCCTTCGGGTCCGATCCCGAGTTGGTCTCCCGGCATCTGCGGGCCTGGATCTCGGCCACCGAGGCTCGGGGGGTGGCGTCCTGCGCGAAGCACTTCCCTGGGCACGGAGGGACCGTCACCGACAGCCACTACGAACTCGCCGTCGACCCCCGGGCGTACGAAGAGTTGGATCTCGCGCCGTTCCGGGCCGCCGTCGAGGCGGGGGTGCCGATGCTGATGAGTGCGCATGTCGTCTTCCCCGCGCTGGACGCCGCGCTGCCTGCGACGCTGAGTCCTTACATCCTGGGGGAGTTGCTGCGGGGGGAGCTGGGGTTCGAGGGGGTGCTCGTGAGTGACGCCCTGGAGATGAAGGCCATCGCGGATCGGTACGGGGAGGCTGCGGGGGCTCGGCTCGCGCTTGCCGCCGGGGCTGACCAAGTCATCGTCGCCGTGCCTGAGCTGGCGACGACTCTTGCTTGCCGGGACGCGGTTCTGGGGGCGCTGGCCGAGGGGGCGTTGAGTGAAGAGCGGGTGTTCGAGGCCGCGTTGCGGGTTCAGGGGCTGGTTTCGCGGTATGGGGTGCCTGTGGTGCCGGGGGAGATCGCCACATGGGATGCGGGGCTGGTGGCTGCTCGACGGGCCGTGGGGAAGACGGAGTTGGGGGTGAAGGGGGCGTATGTCGTGGATCTGTTTCCTCGGCCGCATCCTGCTTTGAACTGGGGTGGGGAGAGTTTCGTGAGTGCTGTGCGGGATGTTGATCCGTCTGCCGATGGGGTGGCTGTCGCCGGGGAGCCGGAGGACGGGGACGCGGTGGTGGCTGCGGTGGTGAAGGCGGCTGAGGGGCGGGTGTTGGTGGTGGCCGCGTGTGATGCCGAGTTGCATCCTTGGCAGGAGTGGGTGCGGGGTGCCTTGCTGGCTGCTCGGCCGGATGCGGTGTCTGTGGCGACCGGGTTGCCTGGGGTGGGGGATGAGGGGGCTGTGCTGTCCTATGGGCGGGGGAGGGTGAATCTTCGGGCTTTGGCGGAGGTTGTGGTGGGGGCGCGGTAGGGGAGGGGTGGCGCGGGGAATGCGGCGCGTGCGGGTTGTATGTGGCTGATCGCGCCCGCGCGGCGGAGCCGCAAATCGACACAGCCCCGCGCCCCTAAAAGACAGCTACTCACTCGGGGTTGATGAGTTCTGTTACTCCCCTTGCCGCCACGTAAGCGGCATCCCCGGCGTGTTCGGCCAGGACTACTGCCGGGCGTGCGCCCTCCGTCCGCATGGTCATCCATGCTTCGAAGAAGGCGCCTCCCGGGCCTGATGTCGAGCGCGTTGACGGGGTGCAGTCCAGGATCAAGGCCGATTCACGCGGGGACGGGGTCAGTGGCAGCGTGTTGAGTTCTGTGATCGTTTCCTCGATCGTCTCCGCGATCGGTTTGGGTTTGCCCTGGGAGTCGAACAGGCCCAGCGTGTATTCGAGTTCGGGGTAGTCCGCGAGGCTGCGGTCCACGTCGTGGGAGCACCACCAGGTGACGCCCCAGAGGTTCGTGCAGCTGGCCGCGTTGAGGAGGGTCTCGCGGGCGAAGAGGGGGGCGTCGGAGGCCGGGATGTGGGGCTCGGGGGCGCCGGTCTCCTGGACCCAGACGGGGCGGGCGGGGTCAGTGGCGTACGCCTTGGCCAGCTCCGTGCCGTACTCCGCGAGGTGGTGGACCTGGGGGGAGCGGGGGCCGTAGCGGCGGGCGCAGTCGCCGGAGAAGACCCACGGGTGGACGGTCGTGAGGTCGCCCTTGCGGGCGGACGCCTCCGGGGTGAACGGGTGGTTGTCGCCGTACCAGGCCGCGTCGTACGCGGAGTGGGTGACCAGGCCGGCGGTGCCGAGGCCCTCGCGGGAGGCGGTGAGGAGGGTGTCGAGGTAGTGGTCGACCTCGGCCGCCGTCACCGGGTTGTGCTCGACCAGGTTGTTCAGCTCGTTGCCGAGCTGGAGGCCGATGAGGTTGGGGCGGTCGGCGAGGGCCCGGCCGAGGGTGCGCAGCAGGTTCGCCTGGGCCTCGACGGCCTCGGGGTCGGTGAAGACGTTGCGGTGGTGCCAGCTGCGGGTCCACTCCGGGTAGAAGTCGAAGCTCGACAGGTGGCCCTGGACGCCGTCCACCATGACGTCGAGGCCGACCTCCGCCGCGAGGTCCACGAGGCGGACCAATTGGTCCACTGCGGCCGGGCGGATGTAGGTGCGGTTCGGCTGGAGAAGGGGCCACAGGTGGAACACGCGGACGTGGTCGAGGCCCAGCGCGGCGATCTGGGCGAGGTCCTCGCGGGCGTTTTCCGCGTCGAAGTCGTGCCAGGCGTGGAACCAGCCCCGGCGTGGGGTGTAGTTGACGCCGAAGCGGAGTTCCGGAGCGGGCTGGGGTGTGCTGATGGCGTACTCCTCGGGTCGCGGATCCACTTCGGACCTTGTCTGCGGCGAATGTATCAACCACCATGGGTGCCGATGAATAGTGATTTGAACCAAAGCTTGGTCTGTGACGGCCCCGCGTACGTCCTCGGCGTCGACGCGGGCGGGACGCGCACGCGGGCGGTCCTCGCGGACGCGACCGACGGCCGTGTCCTCGGCGAGGGCGTCTCCGGGCCCGGCAACGCGCTGACCGTGCCGGTCGAGCGGGTCACCGAGCATCTGGTGGAGGCGATCGGGGAGGCGGTGCGGAGGGTCGCGCCGGGGAGGGTCGTGGCGGTGGCGGGAGGGTTCGCGGGGGCGGCGAGTGTGCGGGTGGAAGGGGGGCAGGGGCCGGGGAAGGGTGCGGTTGCGGAGAGGGGAGCGAAGGAGCGGGGCGGCGTGGGTGGGAACGGAGATTCGGAGGACGAGAGGGGCGCGCAGCGCGAGGCGTCAGCTTCCGAGACCGGTCCGACGGGCGTGCCCGGTTTGACGACGGCCCCTGATCCCGGCCCTGACCCGGCGCACACGCCCGACCTGGCGACGAACCCCGGCCCGGCGCCCACCTCGACGCCTCGCAGCGCCTCCGTACAGGCCCCCGACGAGGAACCCGGGCGTCTCCGCGCCCGCGCGGCCCTCACCGAGGCCCTCGGGCGCCTCGGCATCCCCGTCCCCCCGATCAGCATCCACAGCGACATCGAGGCGGCCTTCGCCGGAGCACCCGGTCATCCTGCCGACGGGCTCGCCCTGATCGCGGGTACCGGCTCGGTCGCTGCCCGTGTCCGGGACCGGGTCCTTGTGGCGACCTCCGGTGGAGACGGATGGCTCCTCGGTGACGACGGCAGCGGATTCTGGATCGGTCGGAGGGCGGTCCGCGCGGCGCTCCGGGCGGCGGACGGGCGGGGGTGTCCGACGTCGCTGGTGGCGGCGGTGGGGCGGGCACTCGGCATGCCGGAGGGAGTGTTGCCGCCCAGGGGATGGGAGGACGCTCCGGAGATGCCGGGTGCGGAGGGAGAGAGCATTGCTCCGCCGGGGGCGGCGGGGGTTGAGGCCGGGCGGCGTGGGCAGGGGGCAAGCTCCGAGGTGGTGGGCGTGGAGGGCGAGGCGCTCGCGTCGGGTGAGAGAGCTGCCGGGGCGCCCCAGCGGCGTGACGGTGTGGGCGACGACGCCGGGCACGCGCCGTCCCCGTACCGCTGGGGCCTGGCACAGCGTGCCGCGTACCGAGCCCACCTCCTTCCCGCGGTGATGGAACGCCGCCCCACGGACCTGGCCGCCCACGCCCCTCTGGTCACCCGGGCCGCCGACGAGGGTGACGAGGTCGCCCGGCGGATCCTGGAGGAGGCGGCTGCCGCGCTGGTCGAAACGGTGCTGGCACTGACACCCACCCCCGGCGAGCCCCTGGTGGTGACCGGCGGCCTGCTCGCCCCCGACGGCCCGCTCCTGGGACGACTCACCGAACGCCTCACCCCCCTCGGCCTCACGATCTCCCCGGTGGTGGACGGCTCGGCCGGTGCGGTGGCACTGGCACGGATCGAGACCCGGAGCTGAACGGCGTACGCCGAGGCCCGAACCGGCGGCCCCAGAAACGGACCGCCGACCACGGACCCGAGCCCACCCCCCGGAGGGGGAATGCACAAATTCACCCGCCACCCGCCACCACCCCACCCTCTGAAGGACTCCCCATGCCTCCCCTCTACCAGGACCCCACCGCCCCCACACCCTCCCGAGTGGCCGACCTCCTCTCCCGCATGACCCTGAGGGAGAAGGTCGGCCAGCTCAACCAGCGCATGTACGGCTGGAACGCCTACACCCGAACCCCCACAGGCGACTTCACCCTCACCGAAGCCCTGGACGAGGAGACCACCCGCTGGCAGGGACTGGGCGCGCTGTACGGCCTGATGCGCGCGGACCCCTGGTCCGGGGTCACCCACGACAACGGCCCGGACGCGAGGACGAGCGCGGACCTGGCGGACATGGTGCAACGGCATGTCCTCGCGAAGAGCCGCCTGGGCATCCCCGCCCTGTTCGTGGAGGAGGTCCCGCACGGACACATGGCGCTGGACGGCACGGTCTTCCCCGTGAACCTGGGCATAGGGGCCACCTGGAACCCGGACCTGTACGAGCGGGCCGCAGCCCACGCGGCGGCGGAACTCCGGGCCAGGGGAGGCCACTTGGCCCTGGTGTCGGCGCTGGACATCGCGAGGGACCCCCGCTGGGGCCGGACGGAGGAGTGCTTCGGCGAGGATCCGTACCTGGCAACGCGCCTCACGGAAGCGCTGGTTCACGGAATGCAGGGGGGCCAGGCCCCTTTGAAGGGCGGCCAATTCGCCGACGACAAAGCCCCCGTGGTCCTCAAGCACTTCGCCGGCCAGGGGGCCACGACAGGCGGCAGAAACTCCGCAGAGACAGAACTCGGCCCGAGGGAACTCCACGAGATCCACCTCCCGGCGGCCAGAGCGGGCGTCGAAGCGGGCGCCGCAGCCGTGATGTCCGCGTACAACGAGGTGAACGGCCTCCCCTGCACCGGCAACAGACCCCTCCTGACCGGCCTGTTGAGAGAGACGTGGGGATTCGACGGCCTGGTGATGGCCGACGGCCTGGCCGTGGACCGCCTCGCACGCATCGCCGGCGACACGGTCACCGCAGGGGCCCTGGCCCTCAACGCGGGCGTGGACATGAGCCTTTGGGACGAGGGCTTCACCCACCTGGAAGCGGCACTGGAGCGGGGACTCGTCACCGAAGCCGCCCTCGACAGCGCCGTATCGCGCGTCCTGTCCCTGAAGTTCCGCCTGGGCCTCTTCGAGAACCCGTACACGAGGAGGCGTCCCCTTCCCGAAGGCCGGGTCCTCAGTACGGAGTTGGCCCGCGCCTCGATCACGCTGCTGCGCAACGACGGCGTCCTCCCGGTACGACCGGACACGCGCCGTATCGCGGTCATCGGCCCCCACGCGGCCACCACCACCCACCAACTCGGCGACTACACGGCCCCTCAACACGAAGGCGTCACCGTCCTGGACGCCCTGCGCCGACTCGCCCCGTCCGCCACGGACATCCGTCACACGAGGGGCTGCGCCCTCACCGGCGACGACCGCAAGGACATCCCCGAGGCGGTGGCCACGGCAGCGGCCTCCGACCTCGCCGTCCTGGTGCTGGGCGGCAGCAGCGCCCGCACCCCGGACACGGAGTTCGACGCGAACGGCGCCGCCCTGTCCACGCGCGACGACATGACGTGCGGCGAGGGAGCCGACCTCGCGTCCCTGCGCCTCGGCCTGGCCCAACACGCCCTGCTGGACGCGGTGCTGGCCACCGGCACCCCCACGGCCGTCGTCCTGGTCCAGGGCCGCCCGCACGCGGTACCGGAGGCGGACCGGGCCGGCGCCGTCCTCACCGCCTGGTACCCGGGCCCCTGGGGCGGCGACGCGATTGCGCAGGTCCTCCTCGGCCACACCGCCCCACAGGGCCGCCTCCCGGTCTCGGTCCCCCGCTCGGTGGCCCAACTCCCCGTCTACTACAACCACAAGGAGACGGAGTACGGCGGATACGTCGACGAGCGGGCCGAGCCCCTCTACTCCTTCGGCCACGGACTCGCGTACACGACGTTCGCGTACGGAACACCGAGGCGCGACGGCGACACCGTCGACGTCGAGGTCACCAACACCGGGGCGAGGCAAGGGCGTTCAGTGGTCCAGCTCTACATCCGCCCTCTGCGCACGCCCGTTTGGCCGCGCACCCTCGAACTGCGGGCCTTCCAGGGCGTCGACCTGGAACCCGGCGAGACGCGCACGGTCTCGATGCACCTCGGCGCCGACCAACTGAAGCTGGTCGGCGCCGACTTGGAGGCGTTCGTGCCGGACGAGATCGAGGTCAGGGTGGCCGCCTCCGCGCGGGACGCGCTGACGGCCGTACCCCTGATCGCGAGCGTCAGAGCTTGACCGCTCCCGACGAGACGCCCTTGTAGAACCAGCGCTGGGTGATGACGAACAGCACCAGCACCGGGATCACGGAGATCACGGAACCCGCCATCACCAGCCGCTGGTCGTACCCGAAGGACGAGGACTGGAGGCGGGAGAGGCCGAGGGTGAGCGTGAAGTGGTCCTCGGTGCGCAGCACGATCAGCGGCCACAGGAAGTCGTCCCAGGCGCTGATGAACGTGTTGATGGTGACGACGAGGATCGCCCCGTACGCGGACGGCAGGTACAGGTACCGGAACCGCTTCCACTCGCCCGCGCCGTCCAGCATCGCCGCGTCCTCGATCTCGCGCGGCACCGCGAGGAACGCGGCGCGCATGATGAGGACGTTGATCGCGCCGACGAAGCCGGGCAGCCAGACGCCGACGAGGTTGTCGACGAGCCCGAGGTCGCGGATGCTGAGGAACAGCGACACCATGATCGACTCGAACGGGAACATCATGGACGCCATCAGCAGGATCCACACCAGCTTGCTGCCCTTCCAGGCCGGCTTGGAGAGCATGTAGCCGGCGAGGGTGGAGAAGAGGAGCTGGCTGCCGACCGACAGGACCACGATGATCAGGCTGTTGCGGATGTACGTCCACACGGGGACCTGGTCGAAGACCTGCTTGTAGGCGTTGAGCGTGGGGTGCCGGGGGATGAGGGAGGCGCCCGCGCCGAAGACGTCCTCGCCCGCGCCCTTCAGGGACGACAGCAGCTGCCAGACGAGGGGGCCGACGGTGATGCCGAGGACGAACAGCAACAGCAGGTAGCGGACGACGAGTTCGCGGGGGCGGCCGTAGTCGCGCCAACGGGGCATCAGGCGACGGCGCTTGGGGGTCGGGGTGACGGCCGTCGTCATGACTCGTCCTCCTTCGTGAGGCGCTGCGAGAGCAGCGTGAGGCCGAGGGTCAGGACGAACAGGGCGACGCTGACGGCCGATCCGTACCCGGCGTTGCCGGTGAGCGGGTCGAGGGCGACGTCCCGGATGTAGAAGGGGAGCGTGCGGTCGGCGCCGCCGGGGCCGCCGGTCGAGCCGCCCAGCATGTAGATCTCGGTGAAGACCCGCAGTGAGCCGATGCCGGTGAGGGTGCCGACGAGCATCATCGAGGTGCGTACGCCCGGCACGGTGACGTTCCAGAACCGGCGGATCGCGCCCGCGCCGTCCACGGAGGCGGCCTCGTGGAGTTCCTTGGGGACGTTCCCGAGCGCGGCCAGGTAGAAGATCATGTACCAGCCGAGGCCCTTCCAGATCGTCAGGCCCATCGCGGAGAACAGGATCAGCCACGAGTCGGACAGGAACGGGATCGCCGACTTGATCAAGTGGCCTTTCTCCAGCCACGTGTTGACCAGGCCCTGGTCCGACAGCAGCCACTGCCAGCTCAGGCCGACGACCACGCTGGAGGCGAGGACCGGGGTGTAGAACGCGGACCGGAAGAAGCCGATGCCCGGGAGGTTCTTCTCCACCAGCACGGCCAGCATCAGCGGCAGCAGCACCATCAGCGGTACGACGACGATCGCGTACAGCAGGCTGTTGCGGGTGGCGAGCCAGAAGTCCGGGTCGTCCAGCATCCGCGTGTAGTTGTCCAGGCCCACGAAGTTCGCCGCGCCGCCCAGCGGTTTGGCGTCCGTGAAGGACAGCAGCAGCGTGTTCAGGAACGGGTACACGCCGAACACCGTCACGCCGATGATCGCCGGGGACATCCACAGCCACGGCAGCCACCAGCGGCGGTACAGCGCGGCGCCGCCCGCCTCAGCGGTGGGTCCTGGCTTCAGCCACCGCAGCAACCGCCGTACCCCGGAGTGGCGTTCGGGGGCCGGACGGCCCGGTGCCGCGACGGGCACCGGGGTCAGGGTCTTGGACGCCATGCTCAACTGCCCTGCGCGATCAGCTCGTTCATCTTCTTCTGCGCGTCGTTCAGGGCGTCCTGGGCGCTCTTCTTGCCCTGCATCGCGAGCTGCACCTGAGCGGTCGCCGCGTTCAACTCGCCGGGCGTCAGGGCGACTTCGTCGGCCGTGGCGGTCTTGCGGTCGCTGGCGACGATCTTGCGGGCGTCCGCGAAGGGGTCGTCACCCTTGACCGACTGGAAGAACGGGTCGTCCAGGGAGGCGGTCGTCGAGGGGAAGATGACGACGTTCGGGTCCTTCGCCCAGGTCAGCTGGTTCTGCGCGTTCGTCAGGAACTGCGCGAAGGCGAGCGCGGTCGCCGCGTGCTTGCTGGTGGAGGCGACGCCGACGTACTGCGGGGCGCCGACCGTGTGGCCGAGGCTGTCCAGCATGTAGCGGGCCACGCCGGTCTTCTTGTAGACCGTCGGGTTGTTCTGCTGGATGAACCGCAGGTAGTTGGGGTTCGACGCGCCGAACACCAGCTTGCCCTGGCCGTAGACCGTGGACGGGTCCTGGTTCGAGGAGATCGAGTCGCGCGGCATCGCGCCGGCCTTGTAGAGCTTCGTCATGCCCTCGACCCACTGGACGGTCTTCGGGTCGTCGGCGAACGTGAACTTCTTGCCGTCGGCGGAGAAGATCTTGATGCCCATCTGCTGCCAGTCGGCGGGGATGCGGAGCTGCGGGTTGGCGAGGAAGGCGTAGTAGTCGCCGTCCGCCGCCTTCGCGATCTTCTCCGCGTCGGCGAACAGGCCGAGGACGGTGGTCGGAGGTTTCGCCGGATCGAGGCCCGCCTTCGTCATCAGGTCGGTGTTGAAGGTCTGCACGATGCCGCCCGAGTACCAGGGCAGGACGCTGTGCACCTTCTGGCCGGCCGCGTCGGTGTACGTGCTCGAATCCCACAGGCCGGGGACGAAGGGCTTCCCGGCGTCCGGGGCCTTCTGGTCCAGGTTCAGCAGGTAGCCCGTCTTCGTCAGCGCCTCGGCCGTGTTGACGTTGATGTTGACGACGTCCGGGAGCGTGCACGCCTGCGCGTCCGACACCAGCCGCTGGGTGAACGTCGAGTCGCCCGGGTCGTCGATCCACTTGACCTTGGCGCCGGGGTTGGCCTTCTCGAAGGCCGCGATCACGCCGTCGAAGTACTTCGAGAAGTCTTTCTTCAGGTTCGTCGTCTGGAAGGTGATCTCACCCTTCACGTCACCGGTGAGCTTCCCGGAGCCGACGTTCGCCTTGTCGACGCTACAGCCGCCCGCCTTGGCGCCGCCGTCGTCCGAGCCGCCGCCGGAGAGGCCGCAGCCTGCCGCAGTCAGGGCCAGGACGAGGGCTCCCGCCACGGATCCGGTCAGTGTTCTCACTCGCATGCCTGGGCCTTCCTGCTGGTTCAAATCACCAAGTTGGACTCCGAATGATGAAAAGGTGGACCAGAATTCATCGGAGGTCAATGGTTTGCGTGTTGCGTTTCGGTTCCGTGCGTTACCCGTGCGGTCGCCGTACCCCTGTCAGTGGCGGTGTTCGTGGTCCGGATGCGCCGGATCGCCGGGATGCTCGTGACCGTGCGTGTACTCCACGCCGGCCCGCTCCCCGTCCAGCCAGTCGAAGAACGCCTGCCGGCCCCGCGCACGCCGCAACTCGCCCTCGATACCGGCCCGTACACGCGCGTACGGCACGAGATCCCGCGCCTTCGCACCCCGGAACGGATCCACCCCCCGCCGCAACGCCTCCGGCGTCAGGAACCGGTCCGGATTGCGCTCGTAGTACTCCCGCACGGCCTCCTCCCCGACCCGCTGCTCCCCCTCCAGCGCCGCCAGCAGCGCCCGCGCGGCGGCGGAGTGCGCGAGCGCCACGGCCACGATGCTCCCCAGGTCCGCGACATCCGTCCCGGACACCCCGAGCACCCTCCCCGGCGCCATCTCGGGCGGCGGCGCGAGCCCCCGCGCCACACACGCCCGCCGGGCCAGCTCATCGACGACCACGACCTGCGTGGCCCACCGCCGCCGCTGCCGCTCGTCCCGCGCGAGCCCCTCGGGCCGGGTGACCCGGTCCCGGGCGGGCACGGCGGCGAGAACGGCGTCCACCCGGGATGCCGGTACGGCGCTTCCGGCGACGGTGGCGGCGAGGGGTGGGTGGTGATGGCCGTCGTGCGGGTGCGTCCCCGTCACTTCCCCGCTCACGCCGTCACCTCCACCACGACCGCCTCCGTGTACGCCACGCACCCGTGCCACCCCACCTTCGCCATCAGCCAGTACGCCCCCGGCGCCACCGCCGACGCGTCGATCTCGATGCCCGCCTCCACGCTCTCCCCGGCAGGCACCGCGAACCCCTGCAACCCGGGCGACACCCCCGCCCAGGTCCCCCACGCCGACACCGCCCACAACTGCCCGCTCACGGTCCCCCGCGTCGTATTGCGCAGCCGCACCGGCACGGTCACCCGCTCACCCCGCCGCACCCGCACCCGGTCCACCCCGAGGGACGTGACCAGCGTCGGCCCGGTGCGCCCGTCGGGCTCGCCGGGAGGCACCTCGCCCGGTACGTCGAGGGCGACGACGTCCTCGTACACCTGCCCGCCGTACGACAGGTGCGCGGCGAGCCAGTGCCGGCCGGGTACGACGTCCGGTGGCGGTACGACGGTCACCTCCGCGAGGCTGAAGCCGCCCGGCGCCAGGTCGTACGGGACGACGGGCGGCGAGGCGCTCCAGCCGTCCGGCACGGACAGCCGTACGGTGCCGGAGGCCGGCGCGTCGGTCAGTTCCGAGGAGACGCGGACCGTCGTGGTGACCGGGCCCGAGGCGGTGAGGGAGGTGGGGGAGAGGTAGACGGCGAGGGGGAAGTTGCCGCGTGGAGCCGGACCCGAGTTGTGGAGCCAGTAGCGGGTGTAGACGGGCTGTGCGGGCTCGTGCCCGGCGACCGGCTCAACGCCCTCGGCCGGTACGGCAGTTGAGGGCACCGCCAGCACCGTCCCCACCTCGAACCCACCCAGCCCGAACCCGACACCCCAGTCGGCCTCAAGCTCTTCCCCGGCCCGCTCCAGCACATCGGACCGGACAGCCGAAGACCACTCCACGGGCCCCGTCACCCGGGCCCGCACGGGCCGCCCCTCCACCTCGTGCACCCGCACGACCACACTCCGCCCCGGATCCACGGCCTCCGACCCGCCCCGGGCCAGCGGCGACCCGGCGGCCTTCAGCGCGTCCACCACGACCCGCCCCTCGGGCTCGACGGCGAACAGCGTCGCCGCCCGGGGCAGCCCGGTGACGACCTCGCCCCCCGCCCGGATCCGCCCGCTCAGCGGCCGGTTGAAGGCGTGCCCGGCCTGTGGGAGCCGCTGCTCGCGCCAGTCGCCGGGCCCGGCGAGGACCGCGTACTCGAACGTGTGCGACCAGTGCTGGAGCTGGAACCCGGACCCGTCGGGCGCGGTCCGGCGCGGCGGATCGACCCAGATCCCGGACGGCCAGCCCGTACAGGACCGCATCAGCGACATGTAGAGGTCGCCCGAGGCGGTGACGACACACCCCGGCGTCCCCCGGTTCAGGACGGCGAAACTCCGCCCGTCCCACGCGTCCCCGGGCGGCAGCGCCTCTCCGTTCCCGGCCGCCGTGGCGTGCACGACGGCGTCCTCCAGGTCCCTGATTAGCGCGTCGACGGCCTTCGCGTCCTGCTCCGCGTCGAGGCCCGCGACGACGAGCAGCGGCAGCCGCTCCAGGTCCCGCAGGTCCGCGCCGGGCACCCACTCCTCGCGCAGCGAGGCACGTGGCGCGACCCACACGAACGCGAGCCCCTCCTCGGCGAGCCTGCGCCGCAGCTCGCGCGCGGCGGCCGGGTCCCAGCCGAGCGCCTCGGCGACCAGCGCGTTGCGCTCGGGCCCGCCGACGGCGATCCGGATGTCCGGCAGATTGGAGTCGACCTCCAGGTCGCCGTACCGCTGCCCGCCCGCGATCGTCGAGGTCGCGGTGACCCCGGCGCGTACGAGGGCCGCCGCGAGCGGAGTCCCCAGCTCGCCGGCGCTGCCCCAGTCGGGGTAGATCAACTCGGCGACGCCGACGGCCCGTTCGCCCAGCGGCGAGCCGTCCGTGTCGTGCACGGCGACCCGGGCCGTCGCCCCGAGCCCGAACCACGTGTTCGCCGGGTTGTCCAGCGTCCACGGGAACCGCTCGCTGTCCACCTCCACGAACCCGAACCCGCGCCCGATCACCGCGTCCGCGACCTCGTGCACCGGCAGCCCGCCCCGCACGTCCGACGGCCACCGCACCCGGATCAGCCGGTCGGCGCCGTCGTACCCGTCGAGGGTCGTCGAGACGTCGAGCCGGTCGACGTCCGCCCACAGCGTGATCCGCTGCGTGTAGCGGAAGAGCCCCAGGTCACCGCGCACGGTGATGCGGGACCCGGCGGGGGAGTGCTCGACATCGATGTCAGCCGTGACATCTCCGCTGCGTGCGGCGGTGATCCCGGTCGGCGTGAGATGCCACGGGCCCTCGCCGAAGCGGGGGTGCCGGGCGAACTCCTCCTGCACGACGAGCTCGTTGCCGATGTCGCCGGGGCGCAGCAGCTCACGCCCGCCCTCTGTCTCGTTCAGCGCCCGCAGACTGCTGACCCCGCCCCCGCGCGCGGGATCGACGGTGACCTCGTAGTACGCGTTGCGGATCGTCACCCCGTCGCCACGCGTCCACCCCGGCACCGAACCCTCCGCCAGGGAAAGGGCCTTGAGCCCCATGCCGGGCACCTCCGGTACGACGACGGTCAGTTGACCGTCCTCGCGTACGGCGGGCAGCGGCAGGCCGGTGACGTCCAGCGGGACGAGGCCGGGGTCGTCGACGGTGAGGGTGTCACGCCGTTGCCAGGTCGCCGAGTTGAAGACGACGAGGTCCGGTGCGCCGCCGGGCAGCGACACGACCCGCGAGGCGATGGCGTCGGTCGCGTCCGCGTGGACGTCGCGCGCCAGGTCGTACAACTCCCGCCAGCCGGTGAGGAGATCGACGTACACCTGGTCGGACTCGGAGCCGGTGATCGCGTCGTGGTGGGCGCCGTAGATCAGCTGGCGCCACGCCTTGTCGAGCGCCGCGTCCGGGTAGGCGCGGCCGGCCACCAGGGAGGCGAGCGTCGCCCAGGACTCCGCGTCGGAGAGCAGCGACTCGCCGTACCGCTGGGCCTGTTTGGTGTCGATGTACGAGACGTCCTTGCCGGTGTAGACCGGGTTCATGTCCCGGGTCTGCGGCGAGGCGACGCGGCCCTCGGTCTCCAGCTCGGCGCGTACGGCGGCGAAGAAGTCGCGGGGGATCGCGCTGACGAACCTCGGCCAGACGTAACGGGCGTTCCAGTCGCGGTGGATGCCCATCACCCAGCGGCACGGGGGCGCGTAGTCGCCGCCGACCGGCAGCATCACGTTCTTCGTGAGCGCGACCTTCTTCAGCCCCTTGAAGAGCTTCAGCGCGGCCTGTTCGGCCTCGGGGAGCGTGGGCGCGTTGTCGATGGCCCAGCCGGCGCCGTAGTGGTTGACCATGTACGCCGTGAGCAGGCCCCGGCCGGAGGGGGCGATCCAGTTGAACTCGGCCTGGAACTGCATGCGTTGCGGGTCGCGCGGCTCCTCGCCGAACACCGACAGGGTCGGCCCCCACTGGTGGAACGGGCCGCGCGCCCAGGAGCTGGTGGAGATGTCCGCGTCCGCCATCAGGCCCGGGAACTGCGGGTCGTGCCCGAACGCGTCCAACTGCCAGGCGGTGTCCGGCTCCGCGCCCATGATCCCGCGCTGGAAGCCGTCGCCGTACAGGGCGTTGCGTACGGTCGCCTCGGCGCCGGTGAGGTTGGTGTTGGGCTCGTTGTAGGTGCCGCCCATGATCTCGACGCGCCCGGTGCGGATCAACTCCCGCAGGAACGCCCGTTCTTCGGGGAAGGAGTCCCAGTACGGCTTGAGGTAGTCGACCTCGGCGAGGACGAACGTGTACGCCGGGTCGCGCCGCGCGAGGTCGCAGTGCGCGCGCACCAGGCTCATGCCGGACTGGCCGCGCGAGTCGAAGGTGCGGGCGGGCAGTCCGCCGGCGTCGTCGGCGACGTCCCAGGTCTCCGTGTAGGCGGCCTGCGTGTTCCACCAGACGGGGTCGTAGTGGAAGTGGCTGACCATGAACATCGTCCAGCCGGGCTCGGCGGCCGTGAACTCGGCGGTGTGCCGGACGCTCTCGCCGTCGTCCTCGGCGGTGACCGTGATCTCGCGCCGGTCGCCGGGCGCGAGGCCCTCGGACGTCACGGATATCTCGGCGCGTACGGTGCCGTCCTCGCCGACGGTGACCAGCGGCTCGTCGACGCCGTGGACGCCGTCGCCCGTCAGGGTCAGCCGGACCGGCCGGCCGGGATCGTGCCCGATCTCGACGGCCACCACCTGGCGCGGATGCTCGGCGGTGCCGGTGAACAGCTCGGTCGACTCGACGGAGATGACACGCATGGGGCTCCTACGGGAGGTCGAGGGAGCCTCATAGTGGCATCGAGCGGTGGTTCAATCAACCACTCCTGGGTATCGAGGATGGTTGATCCATGCACGATCAGCGGGCGCGGCGAGCCTTCACCGCGTGCTGCGGACCGATGTGGTCGGTCAGCGCGAGGGAGGCGCTGGCCCGCTGGTAGGAGAGCTGCGCGACCCGTACGTACAGGCAGTCCACGATCATCAGGACCGAGTGCCGGCCGCCGATCGAGCCGGTGCGGAAACTGGTCTCCGAGGTGGCCGAGATCAGCCGGATGTCGGCGGCGCGGGCCAGCGGGGAGCGCGGGTCGGTGGTCAGCGCGATCGTCGTCGCGCCCCGCTCCCTGGCCATCTCGAACGGCTCCAGCGTCTCGCGCGTCGACCCCGAGTGCGAGATGCCGATCGCCACGTCCGCCGGGGTCAGCAGGGCCGCCGAGGTCGCCGCGCCGTGCACCTCCGTCCAGCCGCGCACCGCGCAGCCGATCCGGAACAGCCGCGTCTCCGTCTCCTGCGCGACCGCGCCGCTGCCGCCGACGCCGTACACGTCGATCCGGCGGGCCTTGGCCAGGGCCTGGGCGCCGCGCTCCAGGGCGTCCAGGTCGATGCGGTCCACCGTCTGCTGGATCGCGCGCAGGTCCGCGCTGCCGACCACCTGCACGACCCGCTCCAGGCTGTCGTCCGGCGAGATGTCCGGGCCGATCTCCGCCGTCCCCCAGTCCGACGCCTCGCCCCGGCCGCGCTCCTGCGCCAGCTCGATCAGGAGGTGCTGGTAGGAGTCCAGGCCGATGGCCCGGCAGAAACGGGTCACCGTCGCCTGCGAGGTGCCGGTGCGCCGGCCCAGCTCCGCCGCCGAGCAGTGCGTGACGGCGGCCGGGTCCTCCAGGATCAGCTCGCCGACCTTCCTCAGGGAGCCGGCCAGTCTCGGCAACTCGGTGCGGATCAGTGTGGTGACGTCGGTCGTGGGCATGAGGAGAAGGTATCAGCCACCGACTGACTGGTCGGATGAATACCAGGACCGAACGTGCGCCTCATTGCCGGTGAGCCCGCGTGTGTGATTTATTGATTCACCTGTTTGCTGAAGCAGGGTGGTTTGAGCCATCGATCAGTGGGGAGTGCCCAGGTGACCGTCGAGTCCGCCAACGAGTCCGCCAACGAGTCAGTGCGTGCGGAACGCTTCGCAAAGGAGGGGCTCGACGTCCTCTCCCGCCTCGTCGAGACAGCCGGGGAGGACGTGTCCCGGGCCGCCTCCCTCATCGCTCAGTGCGTCCGCGACGACGGGGTGATCCAGGCGTTCGGCACGGGCCACTCCCAGGCGCTCGTCCTCGAACTCGCCGGACGCGCGGGCGGGTTCGTCCCCACCAACCGCCTCCAGGTCCCCGACCTCGTCCTCTTCGGCGGCGATGCGCCCAGCGCCCTCGACGACCCCCTCCTCGAACGCGAACCCGGCATCGCCGCCCGCCTCTACGACCTCGCCGCGCCCCGGCCCCAGGACCTCTTCGTCGTCGTCTCCAACTCCGGCGTCAACAACGTCATCGTGGAGATGGCCATCCAGGCGAAGGAACACGGGCACAAGCTGCTCGCGATCACGTCCCTGGCCCACACACGTGCCGTCCCGGCGAAGCACCCGAGTGGGCAGAAGCTGGCGGACCTGGCGGACGTCGTGCTGGACAACGCGGCGCCTCCGGGGGACGCGCTGCTGCCGCTGCCGGACGGCGGGGCGGTGTGCGCGCTGTCCACGCTGACCGGGGTGATGCTGGTGCAGATGGCGGTCGCGGAGGCCGCCGGGCAGCTGATCGAGTCCGGGGACCGGCCGCCGGTGTACGTGTCGGCGAACGTGCCGGGGGGCTTCGAAGGGAACCTGGAGCTGGAGAAGCGGTACGAGGGACGGATCCGCCGCACCGCGAGCTGAAGCAGGGGGGTGCCGTCTCCTTCGAGACGGCACCCCTCTTTCTTTACTTCACCGGCACCCCCGTCACCGTCGCCGCCAACGGGTACGCCCCTGTCGGCAGCGGCGTGCCCGGCTTGCCGGTTCCCGTGTTCACCGGCACGAGCCGGTTCTCGTCGGCCGTCGTCACGTAGACCGTGTCGCCGTTCCAGCCAGGGGTGGCGTCGAAGGCCGAGCGGCCGACCGTCACCGGGGTGCCCGGGGCGCCCGTGACCGTGTCGACCGGGGTCGCGGTGTCGCCCGTGCTGGCGGTGACCCAGAGGGTGCGGCCGTCGGGGGTGATGGTCAGGCCGTACGCCTGGCCGGTGACCAGGAACGTCGGCTTCGTCGCGTTCGTGGCCGTGTCGATCGGGGTGATCGTCGAGCCGCCCGAGTTGGAGACGTACACCGTCCTGCCGTCCGGGGACGCGACCACGTTGAAGGGGCGCGGGCCGACCGGGATCGCCTTGCCCGCCTTGCTCGTGGCCAGGTCGATCGGGGTGACCGTGTTGCTCCGGATGTTCGGGACGTACAGGGTCCTGCCGTCCGGCGTGATCGCCAGGTTCTCGGGACCGCTGCCGACCTTGACCGGCGTGCCCGCCTTGAGGGTGGCCGTGTCGATCGGCTGGACCGTGCCGTCCGTGTAGTTGGCGACCCAGAGGGTCTTCTCGTCGGGCGTCAGCGCGAGGCCCGCCGGGACCTTGCCGACGGCGACCGTCCCCGTGACCGTACCGGTCGAGACGTCGATGACGCTGACCGTGTTGGCGCCCTGGTTCGCCGCGTACGCCGTACGGCCGTCCGAACTCGTGATCACCTCGCCGGGGTTGGCGCCGGTCTTGATCTCGGTGCTCGTTCCGGACGCGAGGTCGATCGAACTCACCGAGCCGCCGCTGAAGTTGGCGGTGAGCGCACGCAACGTGCCCTGGCCGTCGGTGACTTGGACGGGGAGTGTGCGGGGCAGGGCGCCGGAGACGGTGAGGGAGCGGACGCCGGGTTTCGCGGTCGCGGCGGCCGTCAGGGTGATGGTCGCCGTGGTGCCGGTGCCGGTGGACGGGGTCGCCGTGAGGCCGTCGGGGACGGTCAACTGCCATTGCGCCGGGCCGGACTCGGAGAAGTTCAGCGTGACCGTCGCCTTCTCGCCGGGCTTCAGGGAGACGGACGGCGGGGTGAAGGTCGCGTCGGAGCCGGGGGCGGGGGCGTTCTCCAGGACCGTCCGGTACAGGAACTGGTCCATGACGCCGGGCGAGACCTGCTGGGGCACCGCGTCCAGGGCCTTGCGCTCCGACTGGAGGCGGTTCCAGAGGCGGGACACGGCGTCGGTGTCGCCCTGCTGGTGCGCGCGGAGCAGGTCCAGCGCCGTGACGCCGGCCGTGCCGTACGCACCCAGCTTGTCCAGCCAGGCCGAACTCTCCTTCAGGAAGCCGGGGTTGGCGAGGTGGGCGCGCAGTTCGGCCGGGGTCCGCGTCATGTCGGTGAAGTAGGCGCGCAGGGCCTTCTCGTCACCGGACGCGCGGAAGTCCGCGATCAGCTTCGTCAGGGTGGGGGACTCGGTGGTGTTCAGCGCGGACGAGTACTGGTTCTCCGCGAAGATCCGCAGCCAGTGCTCCGCCGCCGGACCACCCGCGAGGTCGCGGACCGAGGCGAGGAACGCCTTGCCGGGGTCGTACACGTGCGGGTTCCAGAGGTAGGCCGCCGAGGTGAACAGGGCCAGTTTGCTGGCCTCCGCCTGCACCATCGGGTTGGCGGTCACGCCGACGGCGGTGGTCGGCACGCCGGGTTCGCGGCCGGTGTAGGGGCCGAGGAGGAGGCGGCTGGTGACGTAGTCGTTCACCGGGTAGTTGTCCCAGATCAGGATCGGATGCCCGTACACCTCGCGGGCCTGCTCGGTCTGGGCGGTCGTGATCACCGGCGGGATCGTGGCGGTGCCGGTCCACTCCACGATGACGTCCTTGTCCAGGTGTTCCCGCAGCGCCGACTTGTACGGGCTGTCCGCGAGGTCCGAGTACTCGGTGGGCACCATCTCCAACGCGCCCAGCCCCGAACGGCCTTGGGAGAACGCCGCCCACGCCTCGTCGAGCAGGTACGCCTGGGCCGTGCCGGCCGCCGCGCCGCCCGTCCCGAACTTCGCCTCGTCCGCGGGGCAGTTCCACTTCGTGTAGCTGATGTCGTCCAGCGGGATCGCGAACGAGCGCACGCCGATGTCGTACAGCGAGGCGAACTTCCGTACCAGCGCCGCGATGTCGTCCTGCGAGGAGTAGCAGACCGACAGACCCGGGGAGAGCGCGTACGTGAACCGGACGTGGTTCTCGGCCGCCCTGTCCACCAGCTCCTTGAGCGTCGCGAGCGCGGCGGGCGGGTACTCGTCACGCCAACGCGCCCTCAAGTACGCGTCGTTCTTGGGGGAGTAGACGTACACGTTCTGCTTCGTGCGGCCGTAGAAGTCCAGTTGGGCCAGGCGCGCGGCGTGCGACCACGGGGTGCCGTAGAAGCCCTCGATGACGCCCCGCAGTTTCGCCGTCGGCCAGTCCTTGACGGTGACGACCGGGAGTTGACGTCCCGTCAGGAGCTGGCGGAGGGTCTGGGCGGCGTAGAACGTGCCCGCCGTGTCCACGCCGGACAGGGCGAGTGTGCGGCGGCCCGAGGCGAGGACGTACCCCTCGGCGGGGAGGCCGGCCGGGGAGGGGGCGTGCAGTCTCCTGAGCGCGCGGGCCGTGTCCGGGTTCTCCGTCGGGCCGCCCACGTAGACGGTCAGGGCGGCCGGTGGGGGCCGGTCGCCCGCGGTGACGGTGACGATGTCGTCGGCGCCGGCCGCCCGCAGGGCCGTCTCGACGACCCGGCGGGCCGCGGGGTCGGTCTTCTCCCCGACCACCTCGACGACCCGGTCCGGCACGGTCAGCGAACCCCGGCCCGCCGTGACGTGCTGCGGCGTGGGCCAGATCTGGGGGAGGGGGGCCGCCGGGGCGGCGGAGGCGGGGGGAAGGGTGGGGAGAGTCAGCCCGAGGGCCAGCAGCAGGGCGAGGGGGAGTCGCCTGCGTAGCGCATGGGTGAATGAATCCATCGGCGCATGGTAGTGGGGGTGAATGGATCATTCAATGGGGGCGCGCGGGGCAAGGGGGTGATCGGGCCGTTGTGCGGGGTCTTGGAGGGAGGAGGGCGGGGGTGCGTCGGGCCGGAGCGTCCGGCAGCATGGCGGGGTGGCTGATCTGCTGTGGGGTGACGTGCGTTCCTTCTTCGACCCGGACTTGATGGGGGCGCTGCCGGACGTGCGTGTCCCTGGCGCCTCGGTGCGGGACTGGCAGGCGGTCCTCGATCTTGTCGCGGAGAAGGGGTGGAGGTGCCGTTACTCCGAGGGGGAGACGGTGCTTCCGGTGCCTCGGGCGGAGACCGTGCTGTCCCGCCCGGCGGACGCCGAGTGCCCCAGCCTGCGGGTCTGGCCGGCTGCCGGTGTGCTGGCGGTCTTCCGGTTCTACGCCGACGACGAAGTCGACTTCGATGTCGACCTGCGGGAGTTGCAGAGCCAGGATCGACTGGATGTGTTCTGCGGCTTCTTGCGGGATATCGGGCGGCGGCTGGACAAGCCCGTGCTGATGGATCCGGAAGGGTTCTATGGCCATCCGGTGCTGGGCTTCGATGTCGAGGCCGATCGGGTCGTTCTCCTCGCGGCTTCGTAAGGCGGGCCACACCCGCATTCGCATTGCTTAAGTTACGCAACTAACGGGTAGGCTGGGAGCATGACCCCAATGCCGCCCACCTCCCTGTCACCGGCCTCCGGAGAGGTCACGGAGATCGAGCGTCACTTCAACCGGCTCACGCTGCACTCGGGGCGGATGCGCCGGCACGAACAGATCATGGCCGCGAGCGGCGTCACGCTGGACCGGGCCGCCGCCGGCATCCTCCGCCATCTTTCCAGCGACCCGTCCCCCCAGCGCCCCGGCGTCCTCGCCGCCCGGCTCTCCGTCGAGGCGTCCCACGTCACCCGGCAGCTCGGCCAGCTGGAGAAGGCGGGCTACCTCGTCCGCACCCCCGACCCCGACGACCGCCGCGCCCAACGCGTCCACCTCACCGAGGCCGGCCTCTCCGCGGCACGCCGCGTCCGCGAGGTCAGCCGCCGCAGCATCGACCAGGCCCTCGCGGAGTGGTCCCCGGAGGACCGGGAACGGCTCGCGGCGTTGTTCGGGCGGATGGTGAGCGATTTCCTGGCGCATGCGGAGACGGAGGTCCAGGAGCGGGGTTCGTAGGTGCCGCGGGGCGGCTGCTCGCCGGGTGTCCGGCCGGGCGCCGGGCTGTTTCGTCGCGGCCGCCGCCCCTCGGGAAGGACCAGGTCGCACCCCCGAACCAGCCACACCCCCCACCACCCCCAAACCCGCCTCACTGTCTCGAAGTGAGACACCCGCCCCCACCCCCTCCGGTTCATGATCATGGAAGATTCCCCTCACTTCCCCGGAGCGGCCCCGTGCACACCGTCGAGCCCGATGTCGTGACCGACGTCCTCATCGTGGGCAGTGGCCCCGCAGGTGCCTCGGCGGCGCTGGCGTTGAGTACGTACGGCGTGGCGAACATGGTCGTCACGCGGTACGGGAGCCTCGCGGACACCCCCCGCGCGCACATCACGAACCAGCGGACGATGGAGGTGCTGCGGGACCTCGGCGTCGAGGACGAGGTCGTGGCGCAGGCGACGCCTCAACACCTCATGGGGAACACGACTTTCTGCACCAGCCTCGCCGGTGAGGAGCTGGGCCGGCTGCGTTCGTGGGGCAACGACCCCCTCGTGCAGGCCGAGCACGACCTCGCGAGCCCCACGCGGATGTGCGACATGCCGCAGCACCTGATGGAACCGGTCCTGGTGGACGCGGCGATAGCGCGCGGCACGGTGTTCCGGTACAGCACGGTCTACAAGTCGTTCGTGCAGGACGAGTTCGGCGTGACGGTGACCGTCGAGGACCGGGTGCGCGGCGACGAGTACACGATCCGCGCGAAGTACCTGATCGGCGCGGACGGCGGCCGTTCGCAGGTCGCCGAGGACGCCGGACTCCCGACGGTCGGGAAGATGGGCGTCGCCGGCAGCATCAACATCGTCTTCGACGCGGACCTGACCCAGTACACCGCGCACCGCCCCTCCACCCTGTACTGGGTCCTCACGCCGGGCGCGACGGTCGGCGGCATCGGCGCGGGCCTGGTGCGGTGCGTACGGCCCTGGCACGAGTGGATGATCGTGTGGGGGTACGACGTGACGGCGGGCGCCCCCGACCTGACCACGGAGTACGCGGAGTCGGTCGTACGGAAGCTGATCGGCGACGACGAGATCCCGGTGACCATCAGGTCGTCGTCCGCGTGGACGGTCAACGACCTGTACGCCGAGACCTACTCCAACGGCCGGGTCTTCTGCGCCGGGGACGCCGTGCACCGCCACCCGCCGTCCAACGGCCTCGGCTCGAACACGTCGATCCAGGACGCGTACAACCTGGCGTGGAAGCTGAAGCTGGTCCTGGAAGGCGCGGCGGGCCCGAAGCTCCTCGACACGTACACCGCCGAACGCGCCCCGGTGGGACGGCAGATCGTGACCCGCGCGAACAAGTCGATCGGCGAGACCGCGCCCGTCTTCGAGGCCCTCGACCTGCTCGCCCCGCAGACCCCGGCCCAACTGCGCGCGAACATCGCGGACCGCAAGGACGCCGGCGCGGCGGCGGAGAAGCGCCGCGAGCGGCTGCGGGAGGCGATCGCCTTCAAGGCGTACGAGTTCAACGCGCACGGCGTCGACCTGAACCAGCGCTACGCGTCCGACGCGGTCGTCCCCGACGGCACCCCCGACCCCGGCTTCGACCGCGACCCGGAGCTCTACCACCAGCCCACCTCGCGCCCCGGCGCCAAGCTCCCGCACGCCTGGATCACCTCCGGCACGCGCACCCTGTCCACGCTGGACACGGTCGGCAAGGGCCGTTTCACGGTCCTGACCGGCATCGGCGGCGAGGACTGGGTCCGGGCGGCGGACCAACTCGGCCTGGCGTCCGTGGTGATCGGCCCCGGCCAGGAGTACGACGACCCGTACGGCGACTGGGCCCGGCTGCGGGAGGTCTCGGACGCGGGCGTACTGCTGGTGCGCCCCGACGGGTATGTCGCGTTCCGGTTCGCGGGCGCCGCGCAGGATGCTGGAGAGCGGTTGTCGGAGGCGCTCGGGCGGGTGCTCGGGCGGGGCTGAGGGAGTCGTATGAGTACGGAATTCAGGAGTGCGGGGCCCGCCGGAGAGCCGGGCGGTGTCTCCGGCGATCTGACCGGTGCGGTCGTCGAGAGCTTCGCCGGTACGGCCGACCCCCGGCTGCGCGAGCTGCTCGGCTCCCTCACCCGGCACCTGCACGACTTCGTCCGCGAGACCCGGCTCACCGGCGAGGAGTGGGAGCGGGCGGTCGGCTTCCTCACGGCGACCGGGCAGGCGTGCACCGACACCCGGCAGGAGTTCATCCTCCTGTCCGACGTGCTGGGCGTGTCGATGCTGGTGGAGACGGTGAACGCCGCCGCCGGGCCCGGCACCGAGTCGACGGTCCTCGGACCGTTCCACATGACCGAGTCGCCGGTGCGTGAACTCGGCGCGGACATCGACCTGTTGGGAAGCGGCGAGCCGTGCGTGGTGAGCGGCCGGGTGCTGTCCGACGACGGAACCCCGCTGCCGGGCGCGGTCCTCGACGTGTGGCAGGCCGACACCGAGGGTTTCTACGACGTCCAGCAGCCCGACGTCCAACCCCCGGGCAACGGGCGGGGGTTGTTCACGGCGGACGGTGAGGGCCGGTTCTGGTTCCGGACGTGCGTGCCGGACGCGTACCCGATCCCCACGGACGGGCCGGTCGGCGATCTGCTGCGGGCGACCGGCCGCCACCCGTACCGGCCCGCGCACATCCACTTCATCGCCGACGCGCCGGGACACGAGCCGGTCACCACGCACATCTTCGTCGCGGGCGGCCGCTACCTCGACTCCGACGCGGTGTTCGCGGTGAAGCAGAGCCTCGTGCAGGACTTCACCCCGACCGACGACCCTGTCCTGGCACGGGAGTTCGGCGTCGCGAACCCCTTCCGGCACGCGCGCTTCGACCTCGTCCTCAACCCCCGGTGACCGGCGTGGAGTTCGTGCACGACATGCCGGGGTCGCGGGTCGTCCTGCGGCCCGGGGCGTCGCTGAGCGCCGTGCCCGGGGAGGTCGAACGGCTGGGCCTGAAACGGGTGCTGGTGGTGAGCGGCCCGCGCGGCGCGGAGGTCGCGGAGGGGGTCGCGCGGGCGCTCGGACCGGTGTGCGTGGGGGTGCACGCACAGGCCCGCATGCACGTACCCGTCGAAGTCGCCGAGCACGCCGTCCAGTTGGCCGCCTCGCTCGGCGCCGACGGCTGCGTGGCCGTCGGCGGGGGCTCGGCCATCGGCCTCGGCAAGGCCCTCGCCCTGCGCGCCGGCCTGCCGCTGCTCGCCGTCCCGACGACGTACTCCGGCTCCGAGATGACCCCCGTCTGGGGACTCACCGCGGACGGCGTGAAACGCACCGGGCGCGATACGGCGGTCCTGCCGCGCAGCGTCGTGTACGACCCGGAGCTGACCGTCGGCATGCCGGTGGGCCTCTCGGTGACGAGCGGGATGAACGCGATCGCACATGCCGCCGAAGGGCTGTACTCGCCCGGGGTGTCCCCGCTGCTCCAGCTGATGGCCGAGGAGGGAGTCCGGGCCATGGCCGGCGCCCTCCCCGAACTCGCCGCGGAGCCCGGCGACCTGGCGGCCAGGGGGCAGGCCCTGTACGGGGCCTGGCTGTGCGGGTCGGTGCTGGGGGCGACCGCCATGGGCCTGCATCACCGGCTGGCGCACGTGCTCGGCGGGAGCTTCGGCCTGCCGCACGCCGAGACGCACACGGTGCTGCTGCCGTACGTCCTCGCCTACAACTCCTCCGCCGCACCGGACGCGTTGAGACGGCTGGGACGGGCGCTGGGGTCGCAGGACCCGGTGGGGGCGCTGCGGGAGCTGTGCGGCCGGCTCGGGGCACCCGGATCGCTGGGTGAACTCGGGCTGACCGAGGGGGACTTGGGGCGCGCGGCGGAGCTGGCCGCGGGGACGGCCGTATCCCATCCGCGCGAGGTCACGGCGGACGGCGTACGGGGGGTGCTGCGCGACGCGTTCGAGGGGCGGGAGCCACAAGGGCGGTGAGGCGGGACCGAGGGGCCAGGGGACCCCTCGACAGCCGTACAGGCGACCGGCGTTCGCCGGTTCACGCCCGCCCGACCGCGAGTCCCCGACCGGACTCGCGGACCATATTCAGGAACTCAGGAAGGTGACACAACATGGCCCTCGGACTGCTCCGGCGCCGACGGGACAAGAGCGCGGCGGCCGACACCGCCGGGCTGCGGCTGGCCCTGCCCGCGGGCGCGGGCTCGGTCGGGTGGACGGTCGTCGACCCCGTGGACCAGCCCATGGGCGCGGTCGAGGTGACGATCACCGCGCTCGACACGCACCAGGTGGCGGCGCGCGGCATCACGGACCCGTACGGGTTCTTCGTCGCCGTCCTGCCTCCCGGCCGCTACAGCATGCTGGCCATCGCGGAAGGGCTGAACCCGCACCGGGAGACCGTCGACGTCGTCGGCGGCCACAGCCCCGCGCCCGGCCTGGTCCGGCTCCAGCCGGCCCGCCAGCTCCCGCTGCCGCCGCCCGGCGGCTGGGCGTTCGACCCGCCGCACACCGCGATCCGCTTCATCGCCAAACACGTCGGCATGGCCCACGTCCACGGCCGCTTCGAACGGTTCGAGGGCGCGATACGCGTCGCCCCGGACATGAGCGACTCCAGCGTCCACGTCCGCATCCACGCCGACAGCATCAACACGGGCAACAACACCCGTGACAACCACCTGCGTTCGGCGGACTTCCTGGACGTCGAGCGCTATCCGTACGTCGACTTCCAGAGCACCCGCTTCGGCTACCGGGGCGGCACCAAGTGGACCCTCCAGGGCACCCTCACGATGCACGGCGTGAGCCGCTCCGTCTCCCTCGACACGACCTACCTCGGCACGGTCAACGGCGGCTACGGCGAGGAACTGCGCTGCGCCGCCCTCGCCACGGCGGAACTCCACCGCGAGGACTACACCCTCAACTGGCGCTCCATGCTGGCCCGGGGCATCGCGGTGGTCGGCCCCACGGTCCAGCTGGAGCTGGACGTCCAGGCGATGTACCGCTCACCGGACATGCCGACTCCTCCGGAGTGACGGGCACGTGGTGGGCTCGCCCGGCACAGGGCGGGCCCACCACGCACGGGTCCGCCGGCCCTCTGCGGCAGTACTATTCGTTGCCTCTTCAACCGTCCCGATACGGTGAGGGAGCCATGACGACCGCAGAGCACCTCCCGCCCCTGATCCGACTCCGCCATGCCCGGGAACGCTTCCTGGCGGGCGGCCCCCTGCCCGAGGGGCTCCCGGAGGAGGTCGTCTCGGCCTGGCGCCGGGCCCGTTTTCACGGGGTGCGGCAGGACGAGGCGGGGGAGGAGCCGCAGGCCGTGGCCGCCGCGCCGGTGCTGGAGGCGGCCCGGCCCGTGCTGGAGCGGCTGGCCGGCGCGCTGGACGGACGTACGGCGCTGGTACTCACGGACGCGCGCCTGCGGGTGCTGTGGACCGGCGGCGTCCATCCGGCCGCGCGGGCGCGCGCGGATCTGTCGGAGGAGCGCGTGGGGCCCAACAGCGCCGCCCTCGCCCTGCGTACGGGCCGCCGCGCCGAGGTCCACGGCCCCGAACACTTCCTGGACGACTGGCAGGACACGTCCGCCGTCAGCGCGCCCGTCCGCGTACCGGGCGCCATCCGTCCGGCCGGCACGGTCACCGTCACCACGCCCCTGTGCGAGGGCTGCCGGGCCCGGCTCCCCGGCGTCGACCGGGCCTCGGCCCACTTCCGCGCGGGCCACCTCCCCGGCGCCCTGGCGGAAGCGGCGGCCGCCGCGATAGAGGCCGAACTCCTCGCCCGATCCGCCGCCCCCGAACGCCTCCTCCTCGACGCCTACCTCGCCGCCCGTACCGGCGACCGCCCGGTGGCGGCGTTCGGCGGGCACAGCCGGCTGGTCGACGACCTGGCCGCCCGCGCCCTCACCCCCGAGGACCTGCACCGCCTGGAGCGGGCCGCCCTCAAGGACCCCGAGGCCCGGCACCTCACCCTGGCCGGAAGGAGCGTCGACCTCACCCCCGTACGACAGGGCGAGGCGACCGTCGGCGTGGTCGCCGTCCTGCACCCGGCCCCCGTCCGGGGCGGCACCGAACCCTGCCGCACCCGCCCCCCGCTGCTCGTCACCGGCGAACGGGGCACCGGCAAGACCGCCCTCGCCCGCGAACTCGCCCCGCACGCACGGACGGTGGACGCGGCGGAAGGCGAACTCGGCGACATCATGAAAGACCTGACGCAAGGTCACCCCCTGATCCTCCGCCACGCCGAACGCCTGGCCCCACCGGACACCGCCACCCTCAACTCCCTCCTGGACGCCCACCCCACGGCCCCGCTGTACGTCACCTACACCCCCGGCACCCCGCCCGGCCCCTGTCTCCAGCGCCTCCTGGACGTCCTGGCGGCCCGCACGATCACCCTCCCCGCGCTGCGCGAACGCCCGGAGGACATAGCGGAGTTGCTGAAGACCCTCGCCCCGAAACCCCCAGCGGGACACCCCCCGCTGACCTGGTCCCTGGACGCCCTGCGCGCGCTGGAACGCCACCCCTGGCCGGGCAACCTCACCGAACTCGCGCACGTCGTCCACGCGTTGGCGCAGGGCCGCCGCCTCACGGGCCCGGTCCGCAAGGCCGAACTCCCCGACGCCGTCAGGGAAGGCCCCGCCCACCGCCCCCTCAGCCCGATGGAGGACGCCGAACGCACGGCGATCCTCCAGGCGTTGAAACGGCACGGCGGGAACAAGGCGCGCACCGCCTCGGCGCTCGGCATCGGGCGGGCAACTCTCTACAGGAAGCTGAGGAGTTACCGAGGGTAGCTGGCGAACTCCCGGTGCCCGGAAGCGATTCCGACCGGTCGGTCTTTCCCGAGTCTTGACTCGGCGGTAACTCCACCCCGATCCTCATCCATGAAGATCTTGCGACGGTCATGACAATCCCATGGACTCCCGTGGAACTCCCGTGGAACGGCGAGGGGAACGCCGCACACCCCGGCTCATCGACCGCGCGCCCCCGCCGACCCGAGGGACCGCCCATGACCATGGCCAGACGCAGACGCGTCACCCTGCTCACCCTCCTGCTCTTCCTCCTCACCACTGCCCTGGTCCCGACCCCGAGTTCGGCCGCCACGGACTGGTGGACCCCGACGGCCCGCCCCACCCTGGACGCGCAGGTCAACGTCACCGGTGAGCCGTTCACCGGTACCAACGCGGCCGGAGAGGTGCGCGGCTTCGTCGACGCCCACAACCACCTCTTCTCCAACGAGGCGTTCGGCGGCCGGCTGATCTGCGGCAAGGTCTTCTCCGAGGCGGGCGTCGCCGACGCCCTCAAGGACTGCCCCGAGCACTACCCGGACGGCACCCTCGCGATCTTCGACTACATCACCCACGGCGGCGACGGCAAGCACGACCCCACCGGCTGGCCCACCTTCAAGGACTGGCCCGCCTACGACTCGATGACCCACCAGGCCAACTACTACGCCTGGATCGAGCGCGCCTGGCGCGGCGGCCAGCGCGTCCTGGTCAACGACCTCGTCACCAACGGCGTGATCTGCTCGGTCTACTTCTTCAAGGACCGCTCCTGCGACGAGATGACGTCGATCCGCCTCCAGGCGAAGCTGACGTACGACCTCCAGGCGTACATCGACAAGCAGTACGGCGGCACCGGCAAGGGCTGGTTCCGCATCGTCACCGACAGCGAGCAGGCCCGCAAGGTCATCGAACAGGGCAAGCTGGCCGTCATCCTGGGCGTCGAGACGTCCGAACCGTTCGGCTGCAAGCAGGTCCTCGACATCGCCCAGTGCTCGAAGGCCGACATCGACAAGGGCCTCGACGAGCTGTACGCGCTCGGCGTGCGCTCCATGTTCCTGTGCCACAAGTTCGACAACGCCCTGTGCGGCGTCCGCTTCGACGAGGGCGGCCTCGGCACCGCCATCAACGTCGGCCAGTTCCTGTCCACCGGCACCTTCTGGCAGACCGAGAAGTGCACCACCGCGATGCACGACAACCCCATCGGCGGCGCCGCCTCCACCGCCGAGCAGGAGCTGCCGGACGGCGTCGAGGTGCCCGACTACGTGGCCGACGCCCAGTGCAACAAACGGGGGTTGACCGAACTCGGCGAGTACGCCGTACGCGGCATGATGCAGCGCAAGATGATGCTGGAGATCGACCACATGAGCGTCAAGGCCACCGGCCGGGTGCTCGACATGTTCGAGGCCGCGTCCTACCCCGGTGTCCTGTCCTCGCACAGCTGGATGGACCTCAACTGGACCGAGCGCGTCTACTCGCTGGGCGGTTTCGTCGCCCAGTACATGCACGGCTCCGAGGAGTTCGTGAAGGAGGCCGCCCGCACGGACGCGCTGCGCGAGAAGTACGGCGTCGGCTACGGCTACGGCACCGACTTCAACGGCGTCGGCTCGCACCCCGGTCCGCGCGGGGAGACGGCGACGAAGGTGACGTACCCCTTCACCAGCGTCGACGGCGGCTCCGTCATCGACCGGCAGACCAGCGGGCAGCGCACCTTCGACATCAACACCGACGGCGCCGCGCACGCCGGGATGATCCCCGACTGGATCGAGGACATCCGCAAGGCCGGCGGCCAGGACGCGGTCGGCGACCTGTTCCGGGGCGCCGAGTCCTACCTCGGCACCTGGGGCGCCACCGAGGACCACCGGGCGGGCGTCAACCTCGCCCGGACCGGCACCGCGAGCGCCAGCACCTCGGAGTCCAACCCGTTCACCAGCTACCAGCCCGGCCGGGCGAACGACGGCGACAACTCCACGCGCTGGGCCAGCGACTGGAGCGACGCGCAGTCCTGGCAGGTCGACCTCGGTGCCACGCAGTTGGTGGGCCGGGTGACGCTGGACTGGGAGCGGGCGTACGGCAAGGCGTACCGCATCGAGGTCTCCTCGGACGGCACCAACTGGCGTACGGCGTGGTCGACCTCGGCCGGTGACGGCGGCCTCGACACGGCCCGCTTCGCGGCGACCCCGGCGCGGTACGTACGCGTCCAGGGCGTGCAGCGGGGGACCGAGTGGGGGTACTCGCTCCACGAAGTCGGCGTGTACAGCGGTTAGTTGACGAAACGTCAGGGCCGTGCACCCCGCGATGGGGTGCACGGCCCTTGCCGTCGGCCGAAAAGGCCGGCTAGGGGATCAGCACTTCTTCCCCTTGCACGGCTCCCCGCGCGGAATCGGGATCTTGATGACCAACCCGTTGTTCTTCACGGTGAGTTGGTACGTCTTGGTCGTCGGGTTCGACGGCATGTCGTAGCCCTCGGGGACGTCCTTGACGACCGCGTAGTACGTGCCGGGCGGCAGCGGCCCGAAGAAGCACTTGCCGTTGCCCGGCGTCGAGCAGTCACCGACGAGCGTCTTCTTGCCGCCCACGTTCTTCCACAGCTGGACGACCGTACTGCCCAGCGGCGCCCCGGTCTTGGCGTCGACCGTCTGGACCGTCAACCCCAACTCCTTGACCAGACCGGCGTCGAGAGTGAGGTTCGCCCGGTTGCCGGGGCCCAGGGTGACCGGGCCGGAGCAGCCGGTCTTCTGGTTCACGACCGAGTCGTTGCCGACCCCGCCCGCGTTCGGCTTCGTCCACTGGTAGCCGTTCGGCTTGACGAAGCACACCTTGTACGAGCCGTCGGGCAGGTCGTCGAAGAGGTACTTGCCCTGCGCGTCGGTCTTGGTGGTCCTCAGCGTCTTGCCGGTCGTCGGGTCGACGAGCTTCACGGTCACCCCGGGGGCGGGCTTCTCGCCCTTGTCCTGGATCCCGTTGGCGTTGTCGTCGTACCAGACGTAGTCGCCCAGCTTGTTGAGCGGCGTGAGCCCCGCGTCCAGCGTGAGGTCCGTCCGGTTCAGGGGCCCGAGCGTGACCGGCGCCGAGCACCCGGTCTTCGGGTCCACGACCGAGTCGTTGCCGGAGACTCCGGCGTTCTGCTTCGTGAACTGGTAGCCGTCCGGGGCCGTGAAGCAGACCTTGTACGAGCCGTCGGGCAGGTCGTCGAAGAGGTACTTGCCGTCACTGCCGGTCGTCGTGGTCTTGACCGTCTTCCCGGTCGTCGCGTCGATCAGCTCGACCGGGACCCCGGGGGCCGGTTTCTCGCCCGGGTCCTGGATGCCGTTGCCGTTCTCGTCGTACCAGACGTAGTCGCCGACCTTGTTGAGCGGGGTGAGGCCCGCGTCCAGGGTGAGGTCGGAGCGGTTGGCCGGGCCGAGGGTGACCTCGGGGGAGCAGCCGGTCGACGGGTCGACGACCGAGTCGTCACCGGCGGCCCCGGCGTTCTGCTTGGTCCACTGGTAGCCGGCCGGCTTGTCGAAGCAGACCTTGTACTTGCCGTCGGGGAGTTCGTCGAAGAGGTACTTGCCGTCGGTGCCGGTCGTCGTGGTCTTGACGGTCCGACCGGTCGCGGGGTCGATCAGCTTGACGGTGATCCCGGGGGCCGGTTTCTCGCCCGGGTCCTGGATGCCGTTGCCGTTCTCGTCGTACCAGACGTAGTCGCCCAGCTTGTTGAGCGGGGTGAGGCCCGCGTCGACGTCGTGGTTCGTGTAGCCGGGGTCACCGACGGCGACCGTCGTCTTCCCGGCGCTGTCCGGCTTGGAGTTGATGTGGGTGTCGCTGCCCGCGTTCGCCTTGGTGAACTGGAGGTCCTTGGGGGCGGGGGTGCCGGGCAGGCCCGAGGTGTCGGCGTTCGCGTGGTCGAAGGTGACGTCGTACGCCGTGTTCGGCTCCAGGCCCTGCGGGGTGCCGATGTAGTACTCGCCGTTCGCGTCGGTCGTCGCGGTGAGCGTCTTGCCGTCGGGGGCCTTCAGGGTGACGACGACGCCCGGGATCGGCGGCTCGGACGGGTCCTGGATGCCGTCGCCGTTCGTGTCGTACCAGACCCGGTTGCCGATCTGGACCGGCGGCGGGGTGCCGATCAGCTCCAGGTCGGCGAGGCCGTTGCCCTTGCCGAACAGGTTCGAGCGGTCCGCCCAGGTCGACTTGATCATCAGGTTGCCGATGATCGTGCCGCTGTCGTCGGCCCGCTTCCTGGTCGTGGGGACCGAGCCGTCCGCGACCCACTCGCGCACACCCTGCTCGAACGCCTGGTTCGTCCACGGGTCGAACGCCGTCGTCCACAGCTTCTTGCGGTACGGCTGGAGCGCGATCCCGCCCTCGGTGATCTGGTCGTGGTTGGCGTCGGCCAGGACGGTCGTGTCGTCGTAGAACTCGCCGCCGCCCGGACCCTGCTGGTCGTTCGGCATGCTGCCGGTGAACGAGCCGCAGGAGCCGTTGTTCTCCAGGGTGTACGTCGTCCCCGACACGCACGACCGCAGCACGTCACCGGCGGCCACCGAGATGACCTGGGTGGCCGTCGAGCCGTAGGGGTGCGTGAAGTTGCCCTGCATGTCGGCGAAGCGGTCGCGGAAGCCCATCACCAGGTCGCCGTTGTCGGCGATCTCGATGTTGGACAGCATCGGCTGCGGCGCGGAGACGAAGTTGTGCTGCTCCGGGGCGGGAACCCGCTCGTTCCACGCCTCCCAGTCGGCGCTCATCTTGCCGCCGACCACCGTCGTGTCGTCGCAGCGGTACGCCGTGGTCGGCGTGCCCGTGAAGCGGTAGGCGCAGCCTCGGTCGAAGCCCAGTGCGTAGGAGGTCAGTTCGTTGAACGAGCCGCCCTTGAACTCGAAGACGTGCGCGCTCAGCTTCGACGGGTCGCCCCACTCCAGCGTCGGCGTGACGGTCGTCTCGGCGCCACAGACCCCGCCGACCAGCACGCGCTTCCCGCGCACGCCGATGCCGTACGGGTGCCAGTCGCCTTCGCACGAGGACGGCTTCGGGATGGCGTACGAAGCCTGCGCGCCGGGCGTCACACCGTCGCCGGTGCCGCTGATCGGCACGCTGTACAGCTTGGAGTCGTTGAGGTTGACGGCGTACAGCGTCTTGCCGTCCCCGGAGACGTCGACGTCGCCGAGGCCCTCGCGGCCGACCTTGCTGTAGATGGCGTCGTCGCTGAGGTAGCTGTTCGCGGAGTCGTGCGCGGTGAGGGCGCCGGGCAGGGTGGTGAACGTCGTCACCGCCTTGCTGGTGTCGTTGTACCGGTAGATCGCGTTGACGGCGCCCGCCGGGCCGTACTCGGTGTGCCGCTTGACCGACGTGCCCATGAAGACGTTGCCGGAGCGGTCGGTGCCGATACCGAAGACGGCCTGCTGCTGCGTGTTGTCGGTGAGCTGGGTGACCGTGCCGCCGGGTGAGGTGCTTCCGAGGTTGCCGTCGAACTGCATCAGGCCCTGGAAGCCGGTCGCGTCACCCTTGGCCAGCCCCGCCGTGACCAGCGTCGGGGTCTCCGGGTAGTACACGTCCGGCTCCCAGAAGCCGGTGGTGTACGTGACGTCCGTGCCGCCGGAGACGTCCACGAAGCCGGTGTTCGAGCGGATCACGGAGGCGCCCGTGCCGAGGCCCGCGACCGCCGGCTGGTAGGTCGTCGTGTCGGGGTTCTTCACCTCGATCCGGTACTTGCCGCCGGTCAGCGCCGAGGACGCCGGGGTGAAGGCCGCGACGCCGTCCGAGCCGGTCGTCGCGGTCAGCTTCTGCCCCGCGTCGTCCGTCAGCGTGACGGTCACGCCCGCCATCCCGGGCTCCAGGGCGCTGTCGTACGCGCCGTCGGCGTCCACCTCGGTGACGACCCGTACGGTCACCGTGCCGTCGCCGGAGCCCTGGGAAGCCGCTCGGGCGACGGGTGCGCCGGCCGTGCACACGGCCAGCACGAGGCCGACGGCGATCCGCCGCCGGACCCGTCTCCGCAGTGTTTCCTTGCGCATGCTGCTCCTAGTCTCATGGAGAACCACTCACCCCATATAGCCATATAAGGTTCACATATGATCAATTCGGACGGCTTGGGGTCGGGCATCGGAGTGACCGTCACCGGAAGGCCGCCGCAGGGGCGTTGTCAGTGCCGGGTGGCAGGCTGATGACCATGGACGAGACGGAGTTCATGCGGGGCAGGGTCTACGGCGCGGCCCACGAGGACGCGGGCCCCCGGCCGGGCAGGCGTTACGCCGAACTGGTGGGCGGCCCGCTGGACGGCCTGCTGCTGGACGTGACGGAACGGCGGGAGGGGCCGGGGGAAGTGGTGCTGGCCACGGAGATAGGGCGGTACGGCGCGGGCGGGCGGGCGGTGTACGTGGGTGACGGGCGGCGGCTGGAGTGGCGGGGGGATGTTCCCGGGGTGGGGTGAGTCCGAAAACTCGCTCTTGAAAGTCCGAACTCCCAGTAAGCAAGGGTCAGTTCAAGCCGTTGACTTGATGCACTCATGACAATCGATGGCACCCGGTGTCAGTCTTCTGTCTCGCGTTCACCGTTTCTTCACGTACGCATCAGGCGACACCCCCCACCTGCGTTCCGTCCGCCACGGCCTCTCGACCAGGGGCCGACCGCAGAAGGAGAACCCCTTGCCTCGGCGACCCCGCCTTCTCCCCCGGCGCAGACGCGCTGCTCTCCTCGCCCTCACCGCCGCCGGCGCCCTGCTGGCCGTCGGCACCCAGACCGGCGGCGCGACGGCCGCGCCCGACGCCGGGGCCCAGCGCATCAGCGCGACCCCCCGCGCAGGCGCCGCCCAGCTCACCCTGACGCCCGCTCAGCGCACGAGCCTCCTCAAGAGCGCCACCGCCTCGGCCGCGACCACCGCCCGCAGCCTCGCCCTCGGCGGCCAGGAGAAACTCGTCGTCCGCGACGTCATCAAGGACGCCGACGGCACCGTCCACACCCGCTACGAGCGCACCTACGCGGGCCTGCCCGTCCTCGGCGGCGACCTCGTCGTGCACACCGCGACCAGCGGCCGTACGACGACGACCAAGGCGAACGGCGCGACGATCGCCGTGCCCTCGACCACCCCGAAGCTCTCCGCCGCGGCCGCAGCCGGGAAGGCGCTCGGCGCCGCGAAGAACGCCGACGTCGCCAAGGGCGAGACCGAGAAGGCGCCCCGCCTCGTCGTCTGGGCGGGTGACGGCAAGCCCGTCCTCGCCTGGGAGACCACCGTCCACGGCACGCAGGCCGACGGCACCCCGAGCGAGCTGCGCGTCGTCACCGACGCCGCCTCCGGCAAGCAGCTCCTCGCCGAGGAAGAGGTCCACACCGGCACCGGCACCGGCCAGTACAACGGCTCGGTCCCGGTCGGCTCGACCCTGTCCGGCTCGACGTACCAGCTCGTCGACGGCGAGCGCGCCGGACACCGCACCTACGACCTCAACCAGGGCACCTCCGGCACCGGCACCCTCTTCACCGACGCCGACGACGTCTGGGGCAACGGCCTGCCCAGCAACCGGCAGACCGCCGGCGTCGACGTCGCGTTCGGCGCGGCGGCCACCTGGGACTACTACAAAGAGGTCTTCGGCCGCAACGGCATACGCAACGACGGCGTCGCCGCCTACAGCCGCGCCCACTACGGCAGCTCCTACGTCAACGCGTTCTGGCAGGACTCCTGCTTCTGCATGACGTACGGCGACGGCTCCGGCAACAACAACCCGCTCACCTCGCTCGACGTCGCCGCCCACGAGATGACCCACGGCGTCACCGCGGCCACCGCCAACCTCACCTACTCCGGTGAGTCCGGCGGCCTCAACGAGGCGACCTCCGACATCTTCGCCGCCGCCGTCGAGTTCTACGAGAACCTCCCGGCCGACCCCGGTGACTACCTCGTCGGCGAGAAGATCAACATCAACGGCGACGGCACCCCGCTGCGCTACATGGACAAGCCCTCCAAGGACGGCTCCTCCTACGACAACTGGAGCTCCTCCCTCGGCGGCGTCGACGTCCACTACTCCTCGGGCCCGGCCAACCACTTCTTCTACCTGCTGAGCGAGGGCAGCGGCGCCAAGACCATCAACGGCGTCTCCTACGACAGCCCGACCTCCGACGGCAAGCCGGTCACCGGCATCGGCATCCAGAACGCCGCGAAGATCTGGTACCGCGCGCTGACGACGTACATGACGTCCTCCACCAACTACGCGGGCGCGCGCGCCGCCACCCTGTCGGCCGCCACCGACCTCTTCGGCGCCTACAGCCCGACCTACCTGGCCGTCGCCGACGCCTGGGCCGGCATCAACGTCGGCAGCCGGATCGCCCTCGGCGTCAACGTCGCGCCGATCTCCGCGCAGGTATCCGGCGTCGGGCAGGCCGTCTCCCTCCAGGTCGACGCCTACACCACCAACACCGGCTCCGCGCTCACCTACGAGGCCACCGGGCTGCCCGACGGGCTCTCCATCAGCCCCTCCGGCCTGATCTCCGGCACCCCGACGACCCTCGGGACCAGCGACGTCACCGTCAAGGTCACCGACGCGACCGGCGCCTCCGTCTCCCAGACGTTCAGCTGGCGCATCGCCAACATCTACGCCAGCTCCACTCGCGTCGACATCCCCGACAACGGGGCCGCCGTCGAGTCGCCCGTCACCATCACCGGCCGCACCGGCAACGCCTCCGCGACCACCGAGGTGTACGTCAACATCGTCCACACCTACCGGGGTGACCTGACCGTCGACCTCGTCGCACCCGACGGCACGGTCTACTCCCTGCTCAACCGCGCGGGCGGCTCCGCGGACAACGTCGACCAGACGTTCACCGTCAACGCCTCCTCCGAGACGATCAACGGAACCTGGAAGCTGCGGGTCCAGGACCGGGCGTCGATCGACACCGGCTACATCCAGCGGTGGCAGATCACGCCGTGACGCTCTTGATGTGGCTGTCTTGATGTGACTGCGCCCGGCCCTTTCTCGGAGGGGCCGGGCGTTGTCACGTCAGGGTGACCTCCCACGTGTCCACCGCGAAGTGCACCGTCATCCCGTGCCGCGCGTACAGCGCGGGGGCGCCGGTCGTGTTGTCGGTGTCCACGCCGAGGCCCACCGTCTCCCGGCCCAGGCCCGCGAACGTCGCGAACGCGTGCCGCAGCAGCAGCCCCGCGAGCCCCTGCCCGCGCGCCGCGCGCAGGACCCCGATACTGCGGATCCAGCCCATCGCCGCGCGGTCGTTGCGGGCGAGCAGGAACCCGGCGTCGCCCAGCTCGTCGGTGCCGACGATCCACACCAGCGACCAGTCGACCCGCTCGCCGTCGACGTCGTGGAACCACTGCTCGTACGTCCGCGGATGATGGTCGAAGTGCTCGGCGAACGTGTCCTGGTACAGCGCGTGGACGACCCGCCGGTCCTCCTCCGAGCCGCACGCCCGCAGCCGTACGCCGCCGGGCAGCTCGACGGGCTGGTCGCGCCCGGCATCCAGGGGCCGGTGCAGGACGTGGTACCTGCGGACGACGTCCCAGTCGCGAGCCGTCAGCCGCTGCGGGGCGAGCGTGGCGCGGACGGTGAGATAGAGGTGGACGACGGCTCGCTCGGCGCCGTTCGCGCGGGCCCGCTCCAGGGACCGCGCCTCCATCGCGTCCAGGATGCTCACGCCCACGTCCTGGTGCTCGGGCAGGACGTAGTGGTCGAGGTCGATCCGCTCGCCCCCCGACTCGTCCCACAGCAGGCCGTAGGCGACGAGGCGGTCCGCGTCGAAGGCCAGCCAGGTGTCCCGGGCGAGGTCCGTGTCGGGGTGCTTGAGGTCCGCCTCGACCGTGTGCTGGTCCGTCTCGGGGCGGCCGACCTCGATCACGTCGATCGCGTTGAGGAGGGCGGTGATCTCGGGGGCGTCTTCGAGGGTGGCCGGGCGTATGAGGTACGGCATGCTGCCAGGGTCGGCGGGGCGGGGCGGGGGCCGCAAACGAATTTCGGGGCGGTGCGGGGCGCTTCCGCGCGAGGTGGGCCCCGAGATCCCGGCGGCGCCGCACATGAACGTCCGGCGTCCCGAACTCCAAGCCGTGGCAATGGAGTTGCCAGCGCGCTCCCGGGTGCGGGCAAGCCGTCGGGCAAGGCGGGCCGGGTTCGGCAAAGACGTCTATCCGCGTAGACGCCCCGGATGCTGTCATGTGCGCGACCGCCCGGACCGTTGCCGGGCCTTCGCCTTCGCCGGGAGACCCCCACATGTCCCGTACCACCCGCCCCATGCTCACCGCCCTCTCCGCCTTCGCTCTAGCCGCCGCCGGACTGACGGTCACGGCGGGCACCGCCCACGCCCAGTCGTGCAGCCAGTCCTACCTGCCCCTCCCCGACCCGTCCTGCCAGCCCGGGGCGCTCAACCCCGACGTCACGCAGGACACCATCGGCTCGACCATCTGCGTCTCCGGCTGGACGGCGACCGTCCGCCCCTCCAGCTCGTACACGACCGCCCTGAAGAAGAAGCAGATCGTCGAGTACGGCTACACCGACACCAGCACCTCCGACTACGAGGAGGACCACTTCGTCCCCCTCGAACTCGGCGGCGCCCCCAAGGACCCCCTGAACCTGTGGCCCGAGCCCGAGTACGGCGACCAGGACGCCGGTAACAAGGACACCGTCGAGAACAAGCTCAAGAAGGCCGTCTGCGCCGGGCAGGTCAGCCTCTCCGACGCCCAGAACGCGATCGTCACGGACTGGACGACGGCCCTGGCGGACCTCGGCGTGAGCTGACGCGCCCGGGGGTGGTCAGGGCCTCGCGGTCAGGTCTCCTCGGCCGGCGCGTACGCCTCGGCGGACAGTCCGAACGTCCAGGCCACCCCCTCCCGCGCGGTCCGCGTGCGCGGTGGCACCCGCAGCCAGTACACGTTGCGTGAACCGTCCGGCTCCGGCGTCGAGTTGACGACCTCGACCATCACCACCGGCTCGTCGATACCCATCTCGATACGCCACAGGACACCGGTCTCGTCCCGGTGCACCGGCTTCGCGCCCGAGTCGGCGAGATAGCGCTCGTACCCGTAGAACTCCAGCATCACGCGCCGCAGTTCCGCGTTCTCCTCGGCCTGGATGCGCTGCGGGACCAGCGTCCGCAGCTCGTCCAGGAAGTCCGGCGGCACCGGCATGCCCCGCCACGCGCACAACGCGAACCCGTCGGGGAACGCCAGCGCCGGCCCGTCCCCCCGGTCCAGGCGCCCCGCCTCGTCGCGGTGCAGCTCGACAGGCCGCTCGCACACCACGGCGACCCTCTCGAACGCCCACCACCAGCCGGCACTGCGGCACACCTCGGCGAGCCCGTCCAACGGGCCCTCGGCAGCGGGCCGTTCGGCCTCGCGCCCGCGCGCCGGAGGTGCCGTCGCGTCGGCAGCCGACAGCGCCTCGGAGCCGGCCGGCCCCTCGCCCCCGCGCGCCGACGGACTTTCGCCCGCGAACGCCGCCAGCCACGGCGCGTCGTGCTGCCCCAGCATCGCGTCCAGCAGGATCAGCCGGGCCCGGCCCGCCCGCTCTCGGCCGACCTCCTCCAGGACGCCGTCCCGGATACGGTCCACCAGCGACCGGGTCAGCTCCCAGAGCCGCCCGCCGGTCGCGGACCAGTGCGCGGACCAGCCCTCCGGGCCCAACTCGGCGTGCAGCCGCCGCCGTTCCACCGACCACGGCTCACTGCGCACCGCCTCGCGGACCGACGCGCCGGGCTCGGCCAGCGCCTCGACCACCGCCACGCCCTCCAGCGGAGAGCGCGCCCAGACAATCCGCTCCGGCTCGGCCAGCCCCGCCCGCCGGTAGGCGAGCCGTACCCCTGCCTCGGCCCGCGCCCGCTCGGCCGGGACCGCCGCTGCCGCACAGGACCGCCACTCGTTCACGTTCATCCTCGAAACCCCTCAGTCCGCCACGATCCGCACCGACCCGGGCACGTACTCCCGCTGCCGGATCACCCGGTACCACCCCGCCGGGAGCACGATCGTCGCGTGCTCCTCGTGCACCACCCGCCCGCCCTTGGGCACATGCAGCAGCATCGGCCCGAACGGCCCCGGCTCCCGCACGAGATCCCCCGGCCCCACCACCGCGTGGGCATGGCCGGTCACCTCGCCCAGCGCCAGCACCAGCCGCCCCCGCCCGTCCCGCGCCTCGCGCGGCGCCCGCTCCACATGCGCCGGAACGGCCTCCTCGGCGACGGGCACGATCAGCACATCTCCCTGCCGGTACATGGACAACACCCCCTACGACTCGACCGCGGCGCACCTCGCGCCGCCCTCATGACCACGACCGTACGACCCACCACTGACAACGCCCCCCGAACCCGCCCCCGGCACCGCGCTGTCAGAGGCGGTTGGTACAACTTGCGGCAACAGGCCACAACCGCCGCGAGCATGGAGCAGCCGCATGACCGTCCACGAGCACCTGAAGACCTTCCACCGGCTGCCGGTGCACGCGGCACCGCACCCCAAGGACAACAGGCCGCAGCCCGCCGCGGACTCCGTCGCCTGGCGCGTCGCGAGCGACGTCTACGACCACGACCACGAGTGGACGGAAGCCTTCGCCCGCTTCCTCGACACCGTCGACAGCGCACAGGTGAAGGCGATCGTCGTCGGCGCCTGGGAGGAGGCGTACGAGACGGACCCGGCGACCGTCATCGAGGCGATCGTGGCCGCCAAGGACCGCCTCCCGGCACTGCGCGCGCTGTTCCTCGGGGACATGACGTCGGAGGAGTGCGAGATCTCCTGGATCAACCAGACGGACGTCACCCCGCTCCTGACCGCGTTCCCGGAGCTGGCGGAGCTGGGCACGCGCGGCGGACAGGGCCTGAGCCTCGACGCCGTCACGCACCGCGCGCTGCGCCGCCTGACCATGGAGTCCGGCGGCCTGCCCGCCGTCGTGGTGCGCGCGGTCGCCGCCTGCGACCTGCCCGCGCTGGAACACCTCGACCTGTGGCTCGGCACCCCCGACTACGGCGGCGACGCCGAGATCGCCGACCTGGAGCCGATCCTGTCCGGCGCCCGCCTGCCGAGCCTGCGTCACCTCGCCCTGCGCAACAGCGAGATGCAGGACCAGGTCGCCGCCGCCGTCGCCGCAGCCCCCGTCGTCGCCCGCCTGGAGAGCCTCGACCTGTCCATGGGCATCCTCACCGACGACGGCGCCGCCGCCCTCCTCACCGGCCAGCCCCTCACCCACCTCAAGAAGCTCGACCTGCACTACAACTACCTCACCGACCCCCTGCGCGACCGCCTGCGCGCCACCCTGGAACCGGCGGGCGTCGCCCTCGACCTGGACCGCGACGACGCGGAGGACGACGAGGAGGACGACGGCACGGTCTGGCGTTACGTGGCCGTGGGGGAGTGACACCGATGCCGCCCGCCCCCGAGGAGACCCGCCGCGCCCCCGCCGTCACGGTCGTCGGCAACCCCGAGAACCGCCGCGTCACCCTCTTCACCGACGCGGCCCGCGCCGCCGGCCTCCCGGCCCCCCGCGTCCTGGCCTGGGCGGACGTCCTCGCGGCGGGCGGCGCCGAGTTCGCCCCCGAGGAACTCGTCCGCCTCGACTCACCCGGCGAGAACCCCGCCGTGGACCGCGCCCTGCGCGGCACCGACGACCCCACCCGGGTCGAAGGCTCCGCCCGCTGGTACGACACGTTCCTCGCGACCCTGGCCACCCTGCGCGGCGGCGCCCGCCTCGACGACCCGGACGACCTGGCGGTCCTGTTCGACAAACGCCGCTGCCACGCCCGCCTCACACGAGCCGGCGTCCCCGTCCCGTACTCGCCCGGCGCCGACGTCACCGGCTGGGACGACGTCCGCGCCCTGATGCGCGAGCACCGCATGCCGAGGCTCTTCGTGAAGCCCGCGCACGGCTCCTCCGCCTCCGGCGTACTGGCCGTCGAGACGGCGGGCGGCGGGCGGATCCGCGCCACGACGTCCGTCGAACGCGCCCCGGACGGGCGGCTGTTCAACTCCCTCAAGGTCCGCCGCTACGACAGCGAGCGCGAGATCGCCGCGATCGTCGACCGCCTCGCCCCGGACCGCCTCCACCTGGAGCGCTGGTTCCCCAAGGCGTCCCAGCGGGCCCGCGCGGCGGACCTGCGGGTCGTGGTCGTCGCCGGCCGCGCCACCCACGCGGTGGTCCGCACCAGCGGCTCCCCGCTCACCAACCTCCACCTCGGCGGCCGCAGAGGAGACCTCGACGAGGCGCGCACGGCCGTCGAGGAGGCGGGCGCGCGCTGGTCCGACGTCCTCGGCGTCGCCGAGCAGGCCGCCGCCTGCTTCCCGCGCACCCTGTGCGTCGGCGTCGACCTGCTGCCCGCCGTCGGCTGGCGCACGGCCGTCGTCGGCGAGGTCAACGCCTTCGGCGACCTCCTCCCCGGCCTCACGGGCCTGCCCGGCAGCGGCGCGGAGGGGCTCGACACGTACGCGGCGCAGGTGCGCGCAGCACCGGACCACGCCCGGCGCCACGCCGCGAACGCCGGCCCGCACTCCGCCGTGAACTCCGGCCCGGACCACGCCCCGCACCACCCCGCGACCCCCGCGCCGAACCACTGAAGAACCACCCATGCACACGCCTGACATGGCGAGGATCGTCGGCAGCCACGACCTCCTCCTCGTCACCCTCGACACCCTGCGGTACGACGTCGCCGTCGAACTCGCCGCCGAGGGCCGCCTCCCGAACCTCGCCCGCCACCTCCCCGACGGCCGCTGGGAGGAACGGCACGCCCCCGGCAGCTTCACCTACGCCTCCCACCAGGCGATCTTCGCGGGCTTCCTGCCCACCCCGGCCACCCCGGGCCCGCACCCGCGCCTGTTCGCGGCACGCTTCGCGGGCAGCGAGACCACGGCCGACGGCACGTTCGTGTACGACACCCCCGACCTGGTCTCCGGCCTCGCCGAGGAGGGCTACCGCACGGTCTGCATCGGCGGCGTCGGCTTCTTCAACCAGCGCGGCCCGCTCGGCACGGTCCTCCCCGGCCTCTTCCAGGAAGCCCACTGGGAACCGGAGTTCGGCGTCACCTCACCCCACTCCTTCGAGAACCAGGTCACCCGCGCCGAACAGGTCGTCGCCGAACTCCCGCAGGACCAGCGCCTGTTCCTCTTCGTGAACGTCTCCGCCCTGCACCAGCCCAACTGGTTCCACCTCCCCGGCGCGACCCGCGAGGCCGGAGACACCCGCGCCACCCACGCCGCCGCCCTGGAGTACGTCGACCGCCACATCGGCCGCCTCTTCGCCGCCGCGAGCAGCCGCCGCCCCTGCTTCACGATCGTCTGCTCCGACCACGGCACCGCCTACGGCGACGACGGCTACACCGGCCACCGCCTCGGCCATCCCACGGTCTGGACGGTCCCCTACGCCCACTTCACCCTGAACCACGGGGAGTCCGCGTGACCACGAGCCCCTACCAGTCGTACGTCTACGCCTACCCCCACAAGACCGCGTACCGTCCGCTGCCGGACCGCCCGCCCCTCACCGAACTCTGGGCCGGCGAACCCCGAAGCGCCCTCTCCCTCTACTTCCACATCCCGTTCTGCGAGGTCCGCTGCGGCTTCTGCAACCTCTTCACCCGCATCGGCGCCCCCGACGGCCTCACCACCGCCTACCTCGACGCCCTCGAACGCCAGGCGACAGCCGCCCGCGAAGCCCTGGGCCCGGGATCCGAACCCCGGTTCGCCACGGCGGCGTTCGGCGGCGGCACCCCCACCTTCCTCACCGCCGCCGAACTCGACCGCCTCTGCGACCTCGCCGAACTCCGCATGGGTGCCGACCTGAAGAGCATCCCCCTCTCCGTCGAGGCGTCCCCCGCGACCGCCACCGCCGACCGCCTCCAGGTCCTCGCCGACCGGGGCACCACCCGCCTCAGCCTCGGCGTCCAGAGCTTCGACGACACCGAGGCGCGAGCCGCCGTACGCCCGCAGAGACGCGCGGACGTCGAGGCGGCGCTGGGCAGGATCAGGGACGTACCGATCCCGGTCCTCAACGTCGACCTCATCTACGGCATCGACGGCCAGACGGACGCGAGCTGGCTGAACTCCCTCGACGCGGCGCTCGCCTGGGACCCCGAGGAACTGTACCTCTACCCCCTGTACGTCCGGCCGCTCACCGGACTCGACCGGCGCGCGCCCGACGCCCCCGACCCGGAGTGGGACCGACAGCGGCTGCGGCTCTACCGGTTGGGCCGCGATCACCTCGTCGCGCGAGGGTACGTCCAGCACTCGATGCGGATGTTCCGCCGCGCGGACGCCCCGGACCAGGGGGCGGACGACTACGCCTGCCAGACCGACGGGATGGTCGGGCTGGGGTGCGGGGCGCGGTCGTACACCAGGGAGGTGCACTACTCCTTCGACTACGCCGTCGGGATGAGCGAGATACGCGGGATCATCGACGACTACGTGGCCACCGAGGACTTCGCGCACGCGGAGATCGGCTTCCGGATGGGCGACGACGAGCGGCGGCGCCGGTACCTCCTGCAGTCCCTGCTCCAGGCCGAAGGGCTCCCCTCAGCGGGCCAACGCGAGTACTTCGGACCGGAGTTGACGCGCCTGTCCGAGCGCGGCTGGCTCGACGACACGGGCGGCCACCTGAAGCTCACCCCGGAGGGCCTCGCGCACTCCGACGCGATCGGGCCCGAACTCTTCTCCCCGGCGGTGCGCCGGCGCATGGCCGAGTACGAGAGGAAGTAGCCGCACCGATGGACCTCACCCTGCTCTACCGGGGCCCGCTCGCCTCCTGCGACTACGACTGCCCCTACTGCCCGTTCGCCAAGCGCCGCGACACCACAGCCCAACTCCGCGCGGACCGCGCCGCGTTGGCACGCTTCACGGACTGGGCCCAGAGCCAGACCGGCGACCGCCTGAGCATCCTCTTCACCCCCTGGGGCGAGGGCCTGACCCGCTCCTGGTACCGCCGCGCGCTCACCGACCTCTCCCACCTCCCGCACGTCCGCCGCGTCGCCATCCAGACCAACCTGAGCTGCCGCACCGACTGGCTGACAGAAGCCGACCCCGACACCCTCGCCCTGTGGTGCACCTACCACCCCGGCCAGACCCCGTACGACCGCTTCCTCGCGAAGTGCCACGACCTCGCGGCACAGGGGATCCGGTACAGCGTCGGCATCGTCGGCCTCCCCGAACACCTCGCCCACGCACGCCAGTTGCGCGCCGACCTCCCCGCCCGCGTCTACCTGTGGGTGAACGCCGCCGAGGGCCACACCTACGACGACGCCTCCGCCGCCGACTGGACCGCCCTCGACCCGCTCTTCCCGTACAGCCGCCACCCGCACCCCAGCGCCGGACTCCCGTGCCGCACCGGCGAGTCGGTGATCTCGGTCGACGGCGAGGGGACCGTCCGGCGCTGCCACTTCGTCCGCGCCGAACTCGGCAACCTCTACGACGGCTCCTACCGGGCCGCGTTGCGGCCGCGCGCGTGTCCCCTCGCCGTGTGCGACTGCCACATCGGGTACGTGCACCTGGAGACCCTCCCGCTGTACGACGTGTTCGCGGGAGGGGTCCTGGAGCGGATACCGCTAGCGGCCCAGCCGTAGCGTCAGGATCTGGAACGGCCGCAGGGAGAAACGGACTTCGTCGCCGTCACGCTCCACCGACTCGCCCTCCAGCGGGCGTTCGAGCAGGTCGGTCACGAGGGCCGAGGCGAGCGGGAAACCGGCCGTGAGGGTGGCGCGGGCGCGCGTGCCCCGCGACTCGAAGAGACGGACGATCACGTCGCCGCTGCGGTCGTCGGCGAGCTTGACCGCCTCGATGACGACCCCGTCGTCGTCGACCCCGACCAGCGGGGCGACTGTCGCGGAACCGGGGACGACCCGCTCGCGCAGGTTGACCCGGTAGCCCTCGCGCACCGCGTCCGCGACCTGGGCGCCGATCAGCAGGCCGTAGGACAGACGGTGCGTGCCCTGGTCCTGGTCGGGGTCCGGGAAGAGCGCCGCGCGCAGCAGGGTGACGCGGACCGTGGTCGTCGTACCGCCGTCGGCACGGACGTCACGGGTGACGTCGTGGCCGTACGAGGAGTCGTTGACCAGGGCCGCGCCCCAGTCGCGCTCGCCGACGTGCAGATAGCGGTGCGCGCAGATCTCGAACTTGGCCGCGTCCCACGTGGTGTTGGTGTGGGTCGGGCGCTCGACATGGCCGAAGGGGATCTCGGCGGTCGAGTGCGCGGCGCGCACGTCCAGCGGGAACGCGGCCTTGAGGACCTTCTCCCGCTCGTGCCAGTCGACGACCGTGTCGACCGACAGCCGGCGCGAACCGGCGGGCAGGGTCAGCGTCTGCTCGATCCGCGAGTCGCCGAACACCCGGACCACGCGTACGCCGTCCTCGGCCGCCGTGACCGACTCGGCCTCGGTGAGGTCGCGGACGGAGTTGCGGTAGAAGACGTCCAGGTCCCAGGCGTCCCACTGGTTCGGGAAGTCCTGGTGCAGCTGGAGGAGGTTGCCGACCGTGCCGGGGGCGAGGGCCTCGCGGCCGGCTTCGAGGTCGTAGGCGGAGGTGACGAGGCCGCGGGAGTCGACGGTGACGCGAACGATGCCGTTGTCGAGGGTGAAGGTCTGATTATCATCCTGCGCCTTCACCCTGACGGGCGCCTCCGGCCGCCCCTCCCGAGGCACCGCCCCGAACGCCGCCACCCCACCCCGCGCATGCGGAGCGGCATTGAACACCACCGCCCCCTCACCCTCCCCGGCCAGCGCGGCCTGAGAAACCCCGATCAGCCCGTTCAGCTCCTGCGCGACCCGCGCGTACGTCTCCTCGGCCTCCCGGTGCACCCACGCGATCGACGTCCCCGGCAGGATGTCGTGGAACTGGTGCAGCAGCACCGTCTTCCACAGCCGGTCCACCTCTTCGTACGGGTACGGCGTCCCGTGCCGCACCGCCGCCGTCGCCGCCCACAACTCGGCCTCGCGCAACAGGTGTTCGCTGCGCCGGTTGCCCTGCTTGGTGGCCAACTGGCTGGTGAGCGTGCCCCGGTGGAACTCCAGGTACAGCTCGCCGGACCAGACGGGGGCGCCGCCGTTCGCCTCGTACTCGGCGTGCGCCTTGCGGAAGAACTCCAGCGGGCCCGCCAGTTCGACGCGCGGGGCGCCCTCCAGGTCCCGCATGCGCTCGGCGCGGGACAGCATCTCGCGGGTGGGACCGCCGCCGCCGTCGCCGTAGCCGAACGGGATCAGGGAGTGGCTGGCGCGCGCCTTCTCCTGGAAGTTGCGGACGCTGTGGGCGACTTGGGCGCCGGACAGGTCGCCGTTGTAGGAGTCGACGGGCGGGAAGTGGCTGAAGATGCGGGTGCCGTCGATGCCCTCCCACCAGAACGTGTGGTGCGGGAACTTGTTCGTCGTGTTCCAGGAGATCTTCTGCGTGAGGAACCACTTCACCCCGGCCAGCTTCATGATCTGGGGGAGGGCCGCGTTGTAGCCGAAGGTGTCCGGGAGCCACATGTCCTCGGTCTCGACGCCGAACTCGTCGAGGTAGAACCGCTTTCCGTGCACGAACTGCCGCACCAGCGCCTCGCCGCCGCTGATGTTGGTGTCCGGCTCCACCCAGAGGCTGCCGGTCGGGATGAACTGCCCGGTCTTCGCCTTCTCCTGGGCGCGCGCGTACACCTCGGGCCGGTGCTCCTTGAGCCAGGCGAGCTGCTGGGCCTGGGACATGACGAACGTGAACTCGGGGTGGTCGTCCATGAGCTGGGTGACGTTCGAGACCGTGCGGGCCACCTTGCGGACCGTCTCGCGCAGCGGCCACAGCCACGCCGTGTCGATGTGGGCGTGCCCGACGGCGGTGATGTTGTGGGCGCCCGCGTGCGCGGGGGACTCCAGGGCGGGGGCCAGCGCGGCGCGCGCGGCGGGCGCCGTACCGCTGATGTCCTGCAGGTCGACGGCGTCCAGGGCGAGTTCGATCGCGCGCAGGATCTGCCAGCGGCGCGGGTCGTCCGGGGAGAGTTCGTGCATGAGCTGGCCGAGGACGTCCAGGTCCTGGGTGAGTTCGTGGACCTCGCGGTCGACGACGGCCAGGTCCATGCGGCGCAGCCGGTAGACCGGGGCGCCCGGGTCGGCCGCCGGGTCGCCGAGCCAGGGGGCCGGGCCGCCGACCGAGACCGGGACGAACTGCACCTGGTCCTGGCCGGTGTGCATGACGACCGGGTTGGCGGCGGCCTCGATGAAGACCGTGAACTCCTCGCCGCCGACGGCCTGTTCGGTGACCGGCAGCCAGGTGTTGCGCGGGTTGAGGGCCTTCACGGCGGTGCCGTCGGCGCGGTAGACGAGGCCCTCGGCGGAGAAGCCCGCCGAGTGCGTGCCGAACCCGAGGTCGAGGACCGCCTCCACCGGCAGGCCCGCCCACTCGGCCGGTACGGTCCCGGTGACCTTGAACCAGCTCGTCGTCCAGGCGGGCCCCCACGGGTCGCCGACCTTCACCGGCCTGAACGGCGCGGTCAACCCCTCGCCGACCGGCACCGGTTCACCCGGCACGTCCCACGCCTCGACCGACAGGGGGACCGCGCGGGCGTGGACGGCCGGCCGGATGCGTTCCTCCAGCACCCGGCGCAGCCGCTGTTCGGTGACGTCACGGTCGTTGTGCATCTGGATCTCCGTAACAGAAGTGGGGGAAGTCGGCGTTGCCCAGGGTGAGTTCAGCCCTTGAGCGCGCCGCCGAGCGCGAAGCCGCCGCCCAGCTTGCGGGCCAGCAGCAGGTAGAGCATGACGACGGGCAGCGAGTAGATCATCGAGAACGCCGACAACTGCCCGTACTGCGTCTGGTCATGGGCGCTGAGGAACGTGAACACGCTGACGGACGCCGGGAGTTTCTCCGGCGACAGCAGCAGGATGAAGGGGACGAAGAAGTTCCCCCACATGCCGATGAACGTGAAGATGGTGACCACGACGACCCCGGGGCGCATCAGCGGCAGCACCACCCGCCACAGCACCTGCATCGTGTTCGCGCCGTCGATCCGCGCGGCCTCCTCCAGGACGACCGGCACGCCGTCCATGAAGTTCTTCATCAGCCAGATCCCGAACGGCAGCGAGGACGCGGCCAGGAACAGGGTCGTGCCCGGCATCGAGTCGATCAGGTCGACCTGCACGAACATGCTGTAGACGGGGATCATCACGGCGGTGATGGGCAGCCCCGTCGAGAACAGGATCGTGTACAGGAACGGCCGCCGCACCCGCGAGCGGTACCGCGACAGCGGGTACGCGCACAGGATCGACGCCGCGACCGTGATCGCCGTACCGAAACCGCACAGCAGCAGGCTGTTGAGCATCGGGCGGAAGGTCGTGTCGACGTTGAGGACCGCGTCGAAGTTGTCCAGCGTGAAGGAGCCGGGAAGCTTCAGCTGGAAGGTGTTGAGGTCGCTGACGGAGGCGAGGGCCATCCACAGCAGCGGCAGGACGTACAGGACGGACACCGCGAGCAGGACGACGTTCACCGAGAGCTTGCCGAGCCTCAGGCGCCGTCGGGGCGAACTCCCCGCAGCGGGAACCTTGTCGACGGTCGTGGCGGGCGGAGTGGCGAGGGCTGCCATCAGTCGTCCTCCATCTTGAGCAGGCGGATGTACACGACGGAGAACAGGGCGCCGACCACGAGCAGCACCAGCGCGATCGCCGTGCCGTAGCCGATCAGGCTGTTCTGGAACGCCTGTTGGTACATGAAGATCGGCAGGGTCTCGCTCTTGTTGCCGGGACCGCCGCGCGTCATCGTGTAGATCAGCCCGAAGACCGACAGGGTCTGGAGGGTGATCAGCATCAGGTTCGTGAGGATCGTCGGCCTGATCACCGGGAGCGTCACCCGCCACAGCCGCTGCCAGGCGTTCGCGCCGTCCATCTCGGCGGCCTCGGTGAGTTCGGCCGGTACGTCGTTGATGGCGGCGGTGAACACCATCAGCGAGAACGCCGTACCGCGCCACACGTTGGCCAGGCACACCGCCAGGATCGGCATGGTGTACAGCCAGTTCTGCGTGGGCAGGCCGATCGCGTCGAGCAGCGAGTTCAGCGAGCCCTGGTCGAAGAAGAAGGCGTACATCAGATAGCCGGCGACCACCTCGGGCAGCACCCAGGCCGCGATCACGACGCCGCTGATGATCGAGCGGACCGGCTTGCTGGCCTTCTGCATCATCAGCGCCAGCGCGAGGCCCAGCGTGTTCTGCCCGATCACGGCCGAGCCGACGACGAACACCAGGGTCAGCTTCACGGCGTTGAGGAAGTCGTCGTCCTTGAACGCGCGGGTGAAGTTGTCGAAGCCGACGAAGTTCGTGCCGGACGTGCCGGTCAGCTGCATGTCCGTGAACGCGTAGTAGACGCAGTACGCGATCGGACCGGCGAGGAACACCGCGAGCAGGATCACCGCCGGGACGGTCGGCAGCCCGCGCAGCAGCGAGCGGACGACGGGCGAGGGGGCGGCCCCGCGAGAGCGCTTCTCGCGGGGCGCCAGGGGGGAGACGGCGGTCACTTGGTGCCCTCGACCGTGTGGTCACCGCCGACGGCCGACTTGACATCGTTGTCGTACGTGCTTGCGGCCTTGTCGACGGACGCCTGTCCCGTCGTCACAGACTCCATCGCCTTCTGGATCGCCGTCGAGACCTGGTTGTACTCGGGCAGACCGGGGCGGTAGTGGGTGTCGGCGACCAGTCCGGTGAAGAACTTGTTGGTCGGGACGGCCTTCAGGTACTCCGGGTCGGCCGCGACGTCGTTGCGTACCGCGATGGTCGCGTTGAGGACGTTCCACTTCGTGGAGTTGGCCTTCGTCTGGAGCGTCCCCGAGAGGAACTTCCAGGCCAGGTCCGGGTTCTTGGCCTTCGCCGGGACCGACCAGGCCCAGCCGCCGGACATGCTGGTCGCGCCGGGCGCCTGGCCGTTCTGGGTCGGCATCGCGGCCGTACCCATCACCGTGTTCCACTCCTTCCACGGCGTCGGGCTCGTGGAACCCCAGTTGTTCGGCATCCAGGAGCCGTCGATGTCGATCGCCAGCTTGCCCTGGGGGATGAGTTCCGTGCCGACCGTGGTGCCGAAGTTGGCGCCGAGCGCCTGCTCCTTGGCCGGGCCGAGGCCGTCGTTGTAGACGGTGTGCACGAAGTCCAGGGAGTCCTTGAAGCCCTGGCTGCCGACGACCCACTTCTTCTGCGACGCGTCGTACAGCGCGTTGTTCGCGGCCTGCGTGCCGTACAGCAGCATCTCGAAGCCCTGCATCGAGGACGCCTCGCCGCCCGCCTGGCCGGTGTAGAGGTTGAGCGGGGTGACGCCGGGGAGCTTCGCCTTGACCGTCCGCGCGGCCGTCAGGACGTCCGCCCAGGTCTTCGGCTGCCAGGGGACCGCGATGCCGGCCTTCTGGAAGAGCTGCTTGTTGTACCAGATGCCGCGCGTGTCGGTGTTGTCCGGGACGCCGTACACCTTGCCGTCGGCGGCGCCCGTGACCGCGCCCTTCGCCGCCGCCGCGTACTGGGACCAGTCGGCCCACTGCGCGGTGTAGGAGTCGAGGGGCTTGAGGTAGCCGCCCGCGATGTCGGAGTTGATCAGCGCGGTGTCCTCGTAGACCAGGTCGGGGGCGGTCGAGGGGGACCGCATCATGAGCTGGATCTTCGTGTAGTAGTCGTTCTCGGAGGCGGTGACCGGGACCAGCTGGACCTTGGTGCCGGGGTTGGCGGCCTGGAACTCCTTGACGGCCGTGGCGAGGAAGTTCGCCTGGAGCTTGACCGTGCTGTTCAGGTTCTGCCAGTAGACGACCTTGACGGTCTTGGACGAGCTGCCTGACGAACCCGAACCACAGGCGGTGACAGCCAGTGCGGTGGCGGCGGTGAACGCCGCGGCGGTGACGATTCTCGTGCGCACAGTGGTTCCTCCGGAGCGCGAAACCTGGGAGATGACGAGATGTTCTACGGCTCTTTCCGGCCACCTGGGCGAGTGTGCGTGCCGCTCTGACCTGGCCTCGGCGCCACATCACCCGGACCATGCGACCGGATTTGATGGGCGTCAGCTAAATCCAATTGATGGATTAAGTCAATGCTTCCGGCGTGTAAACTTTCGGCCTGCGGCCCGCTCTGGGGGAGCGGCCGGCCGAGGTGAGGGGTGCAGGTGGTACGGGTGACGCAGCAGACGCGGGACCAGGATGTGACAGGCGAGGCGCGCGCGCCGCAGGGGAGCCCGGTGACCACGCCGAGCGGGACGAACCTGCCGCGCGTCGGTGGCTACAACCAGGCGGTCGTCCTCGACGCGGTCCGCACCAGCGGCGAGGTCAGCCGCGTGGAGCTCGCCGCGCTGACCGGCCTCACCAACCAGACCGTCTCCAACGTCGTGCGCAAGCTCCTCGACGCCGGGCTCGTCGCCGAGTCCGGGCAGGCGCCGTCCAACGGGGGCAAGCGGCGCACGCTGCTCTCCCTGCGGGCCGACGGGGCGTACGCGCTCGGTGTCCACCTCGATCCCGACGCCGCCGTCATCGTCGTCGTCGACCTCGCGGGGCAGGTCGTGGGGAGCCGGCGGCTGCGGCTCACCGACCCCTGGGACCCGGACGACCTCGTGGACCGGGTCTCCCGCGGCGCCCTGCGGCTCGTCGAGCGCGCCGGCGTCGACCGGTCACGGCTCCTCGGGCTCGGGATCGCGGCGCCCGGGCCCCTCGACGGGACCACCGGGGCCGTCGTCTCGCCGCCCAACTTTCCCGGGTGGGGGCGGGTGCCGCTCACCGAGATGTTCGCGGCCGCCACCGGGCTGCCGGTCGCCCTCGACAACGACGCGACCGCCGCGGCCATAGGGGAGCGGTGGATCGGGGGCGCCGAGCGGGCCGGGAGCTTCCTCTTCGTCTACCTCGGGACCGGCGTCGGGGCCGGGATCGTCCTCGACAACACCGTCCTGCACGGGGACTCCGGGAACGCCGGGGAGTTCGGGCACATGCCGGTCGAGCCCGGGGACCGGGTCTGCCAGTGCGGCGCCAACGACTGCCTCGGGCCCTATTGCAGCCCCGCCGCGATCGTCGAGGACCTCTTCGAACGGCACGGCTCCGACACCGCCGCCGCCCTCGGCCTCGTCGGCGCGTCCGACTCCGTCCACCTCGACTGGAAGGCCCTGCGCAAGGCCGCCCGCGCCGGCGACGAGGCCGCCCTCGACGTCGTACGCCGCGCCGCCCGCCGCATCGGCCAGGCCGCCCGCGGCGCCACCAGCCTCCTCGACGTCGGCCGCATCGTCCTCGGCGGCGAGGCGCTGCGCGGCATCGAGGGGCTGATGTGCGAGGAGGTCGAGGCAGCGGTCAACCGTACGTCCGTGGCCCGCACGATCCGCTCGATCACCGTGGACCGCAGCCTGATCGGGGAGACGGTGGGAGCGGTGGGCGCGGCGTCGCTGGTGCTGCACGGGAACTACGCACCGGGGTGGAGGCTGTTGCGGGAGGCGTGAGGGGAAGGCGGGCGTTCGCCCACCGTGATCCACCCCGTAGGCTTCAGCACCGTATGCGTCACACCGCCCAGCCGTGTGCACTGGGCCGATCAGGCAGGAAAACAGACTCGACGTGTTCAGTTACACCCCCATCTTCGACCGCCTCGTCGCCGAGCGCGGGGACATACCGGCCCAGGTCCGTGCCGAGGCGGAGGGGATACAGCGCGACTTGGCCCGCATCATCCAGGCCCCGCCGATCGGCGCGGGACCGCTCGGGCGCCGGCCGTACTCTCCTGACGGGGGGTCCGGATCGGCGTTCCTGTGAAGGGAGTTGGGCTGCGGTCGGCCGGACGCGGGGGTGTCTGGCTGGGGGGTCGGCGGGGGCTGAGACTTTCACGGGGGGAACGGGCGGGGCGTACGGAGTGACGGGGCGAGGACGGTGTGCCGGAGACGTGACCTGCCCGTCTCCGGCGGACCGGGGCACGTACGCGGCCCGTCTCCGGTGACCAGTACATGCGCGCGGGCGGATCAGGGCCCCGCCCCGACGCTTCGCCGTCCCCTGGCGGTGGGGTCGGTTCCGGGGCCCTGGCGGTCGAGGTGCTCGTTCAGCCAGAAGGCGGCGAGTTCCGTCCGGGTGCGGCAGCCCGTGCGCCGGAACAGCCGCGCGAGACGCTGTTCCACCGTCTTGGGGCTACAGGCGAGTTCCGCGGCGATCCGCCGGTTGGTCGCCCCGTCACTGACCATGCGTACGAGCCTGATGTCGGCGTCGCTCAGCTGCGCGTCGGCCTTGCGCAGCCGGGGGAGGGGGATGCCGCGCAGGTCCGCGACGCGGTGGACGGCGGTGCGGAAGGGGCCCCCGAGGCCGAGGCGGCGGGCGTCGCGTACGGCCTCGGTGAGCCAGGGCCGGGGATCGTCGGCGAGGTGCGCCAGGCGCAGGCAGCACAGGGCGCCGAGGTGGGCGTCGCCCCGGCGCAGGACCAGCCGGTGGGCCGACAGCGCGCTGTCCGTGTCCTGGTCGGCGAGGGCGCGGGCCATCAGGAGGGCCTCGTGGGTCATCGGCGTGTCCGCCTCCTCGTGCAGCGTCTCCAGCTCCTCCACGACCTCGCGGACCGTGTCCGGCCGTCCATCGAGGGCGGCGAGCGACACGACGCGCAGCAACAGCCGCTCGACCCCCGCGAGTCGCCCGTCCTTCCGCGCCCGCCGCGCGTCCCGCCGGGCCCGCTCCAACGCGGCCTCCCGCTGCCCCGACCAGTACCCGACGGCCAGCCGCACCCGTCCCGCCAGCGGATGGGCGAAAGCGTCCGGGACCAGGTCGAGCCACGCACGGGCGCGTACGACGTCCCCCCGGGCGCAGTGCATCTCCGCGGCCAGCACCCGCGGCAGACACGGGTCGCCGGCCACCGCACGGGTCCGGACCCGCACCTCGATACGGCGGGCAGCCGCGAGCGCGGCGTCCCAGTCGCCCGCGAGATGCTCCCGCACCATCCCCCGGTACCCGGCGGCGACGCTGTCCACCTCCGTGACGTACCGGTCCCCGAGGACAGCGCCGAACGCGCCGGCCAGGTCCCCGTAGGCGGCGGCGTCCCGCAACCGGTCCAGCGTCCCGTCGTCGAGAGCATCCACGGGCAGCCCACGCCGGGCCTGGCCCAACTCGGCACGGCTACCGACGGCGGCTGCGACCAGGCGCAGTTCGACGGGGGAGGGCAACGGGGTGCGGTGCCCTCCGGGCCCGGTCTGCGGGAGGGGGTGAGCGTCCGCCGTCCGGCGGGGCGTGAGGGGGCCGACGCCGTACAGGCCACCGAGGGCGGCGAGTTCGGCGGCGACGGGAAAGAGGTCGATCGGGGTGGCGGGGACCCGGTCGATGTGGTGTTCGTGGAGTGCCGCCCATGCCCGGGTAGCGGCGACGCTCTGCAACTCGGCTGTTTCCCCGACGAGTTGGGCACCCCGCGCATCCAGGACCGCCTCCAGCACCCCGCCGAGCCCCAGCAGCCCCGCATGGTCGCCGTGCCGCAGGCTCAGGGCGCTCGCCTCGTGGAGCGCGTCAGGTGTGCGTGGATCCCCCGGTGGGAGCCGGTCGAGTGCGGCGGCGTAGGCGCGGGCCGCGCGGGGCCAGTCGGTCCTGGCCTCCTCGCGGGCCGCGGCCAGAAGGAGCGGGACGGCGAGGGAGTCGGGGACCAGTGGGCCGGAGGCGGCGACGCGGTCGGCCAGTCTGGGGTAGCCGCGCCCGGTGGCCTCGGCGCCGATGCGGTCGGCCAGAGCCGTGACGTACCGCGCGGAGTTGGCCTGGACGTCCCGCTCGTACGGCAGGTCCCGCAGGGCCGCCGCGAGGGCCGGGACGGCGAAGGAGAGGCGGCCCCGGTCGTCCGTGGTGAGGACCCCGTCCATGATGAGTCGGTCCAGCCGGCGTTCGAGGGCCTGCGCGCCTGCCGGGGACGTCATCCTGAACGCGTCGTCGAGGTGGACGTCGGCGTGGTCCAGCACGCGGGCGGTGACGATCGCGGCCTCGACGATCCCGGGGTACGGAGGCTCGTGGGGGCGCCCGAACCCGAGGAGGAAGGCGTCCTCGGCGGCGAGGCGCAGGTCCGCCCGGGTGAGGCACAGGAGCCCGTCGAGTTCGATCAGGTCCCGGCCGTCCAGGGTGCCGAGGACCGACAGCACGGCGCGCGGGTTGCCCGCGAGGCTGCCCAGGGACCGCGCCACGGCGTCGGCGAGCGCGGGGTCGGCGGGGCGCCCGAACCGCCGGGTGACGTGGAGACCGACGAGCCGGGCGACGTCGTCGGGGCGCAGCGGGGGAAGGCCGAGGACCTCGTCGGCCGCGGCGCGGGCGGACCGGTCCCGGCCGGCCAGCACCACGGGGACGCCGTACGGCCGGAACACCCGCAGCAGCAGCCCCAGCGCGTCGGCGGCCGGCTCGGGCAGGAGGTCGGCGTCGTCGACGACCAGGGCGAGCGGCATCCGGCGGGCCACCGAGGCCAGCGCCTCCGACAGCGCGGACAGACCCTCCATGCCGCCCGCCCGTAACCGGGATCTCGCGGCTCTGGGGATCCCGGCGTGCAGAGTGGCGGGGCCGGTGAGGACCAGGTGACCGCCGGCGGCGGTGAGGACCGCGTCGGCGGGGTCGCGGGGACCGTCGTCCTCGCCCTCCCCGGCGAGCCGTACGACGGTCACGCCGGCCCGGGCCGCCGTACGCCGCGCCTGTTCCAGGACGGTCGTCCGGCCCGCTCCGAAGCCGGCGGTGACGAGCAGGACCCGTGCCGCCTCACCGGTGGTGCCGAGGACGTCGGCCACGGCGCGGATCTCTCCTTCTCTGCCGACGACCGTTTCACGCTGTTCCCGCACAGTGCCACCCCACTCGTTCCGATCACCCCCCGAAGGAAGACGGAGTTGGGCTGCCTTTTGTTCCGTCTCCTCGGGTGAGGATGATCAACTGTTCTGTTCGCGGGGTCAGTCGGCCGACGCGGCTCGGAGACCGGAGGGTGACCGTGGGAACGCAGGACAGGTGGGGCAGACCCGCACGCATGGACCGCGGTGACGGCGGCTTACTCGGCCGCGAACACGAGTCGGCACGGATCGACGGCCTGCTGGACGACCCCGGCGGCCCGCGTCTCGTCCTCGTGCGCGGTGAACAAGGGGTGGGCCGCAGCGCGTTCCTGCGGGCCACCGGCGAGCGGCTGAGGGCGCGCGGGACCGCCGTACACGGTGTGGACTGCGTCCCCGGCGACGCCCGGTGGCCGCTGCTGCTGGCGCTGCGCGTGGTGCTGGCCCTGCGGGAGCACCAGCCCGACCCCGAGGGACGCCGGGCCGCCGAGGCGGCGTCGGCCGTGGACCGGCACGACGAGGCGGCGATGGAGGCCCTGCTGCGCGCCGCGCTGACCTGCCGTACGCCGGTGGCGGTCCTGGTCGACGACGTCCAGTACGCCGATCCCGGCTCCCTGGCCGTCCTGCGCCGCGTCGACGCGCCCGGCGTCCGGATGGTGGCGTCGTGCTCGGGCCTCGCCGGCCCCGCGCCGGACACCGTGGTCCTGCGCCCGCTGGCCCTGCCCGACACCACCGCCCTGGTGGCGCGGTGGCTCGGGGCGCGGCCGGACACCGACCTGGCGCGGCGGGTGGGCGAGTCGACGCGCGGCCTGCCGGGAGCGGTCGAGGCCATGCTCACCGGCTGGACGCGCGGGGACGTGATCCGGATCGCCGACGGCCACGCCTTCGTCCCGTCGAGGGCGACGGAGCCGGTGCTGCCCGACGACGACCGCTTCGTCACGGCGCTGGACCGGCTCGGCGAACCCGCGCGCACGGTCGCCGCCGCGCTGAGCGTCCTGAGCCCGCTCGGCGAGCCGGCCCTGAGGCTCACCGAGCGGTGCACCGGCCTGACCGCCGACGCCGTCCACGACGGTGTCCGCCGCCTGGCCGAGGCGGGCGTCGTCGACGAGGAGCCCGGCCGGCCCTTCCGCCTCCCGCTGACCGCGCACACCGTCCGGGAGCGGATGAGCCCCGTACGCCGCAGCCGGCTGTCCGCCGCCGCGGTCGAGGTCCTCTGGAACGGCACCGGCCCGGACGTCCCCGCCTACCGCGCCGACCGGATCGCGGACGCGGGCAGCCTCGTCGACCGGGAACGCGCGGTGGCCGAACTGACCGCCGCCGCCCGGCAGTCCCGGCGCGGCACCGACGACGGCCGGGTCCTGCGCTGGCTGCGGGCCGCCCGTGACCTCACCGAACACGCCGACGCCCGCGACCTCGTCCTCCAGCAGTACGCCACCACCGCCTACCTCGCCTGCGACTACCCCGCCGCCCGGGCCGCCGCCGAATCCCTCCTGCGCGACCCCGGACCGACACTGAGCGACCTCGACCTCCAGGAGGCGGCCTGCCTGATCGTCGCGGTCGCCGCCAACCAGCGCGACCGGCCCGCGATGGCCCGCCTCGGCACCGCCCACTGGTGGGACGTCCTACCGGTCCCCGACCTGGCCAAGGTGACCGGCCGGGCCCTCGCCCTGTGCCACCTCTCGCAGTGGCGGCGGACCGCGGACCTGCTCCGGACGACCGAGCCGGTCTGGAACACCGGCCCCCGCGCCCGCGCGGCACCCGCCGTCTTCCTCGCCATGGCCGACCTCGGCCTCGGCCGGCCGGAGCCCTACCGGCGCGCACTGGCCTTCGACGAGGCCGCCCAACTCCCGCCGGGGAAGGTGTACTCGCTGGCCGGCGGCATGGTCGACAACCTCCTCACCCGCTACGACCTCGACGCGGTCACCACCCTGCTGACGACCACCGGCCTGACCGTGCCCGTGCTGCCGCCGCTCAGCCGGTTCCTCCACCACCACGCCACGGGCCGCTGGGACGAGGCGCTGGAGTCGGCCCGCCGGCTCCTGGCCGGCCACGAGATCCGGTCCACCCCGGTGGCGGACAGCTCCGTGCTCCCCGCGCGGACGGCGGCGATCCTCCTCGCCCGGGGCCGCGTCACCAGCGCCCTCGACCTGGTGCGGGACGCCCACGGCCCCGACGACACCGCGCCGCACTGCGCCCTGCACGCGGCGGAGGCCGAACTCCTCATGGCCCTCGGCGACATGACCGGCGCGGAACGGACCCTGCGCACCGGCCTGGCCCGCGCCCGGGACCACGACCAGACCTACGGCACCGACGAACTCTGGTCCCTGCTGGCCCGGTTGACCGCGCAGGCCGGACGCGACCGCGAGGCGGCCGACTGCCTACGGCACCTGGCACACCTCGTCCACCGCACCGGCACCGACCGCACCCGCCTCCTGCACCTGCTCGCCACGGCCCGCGTCCTGCGCGCCGAATCCCCCGACACCGCCCACCACCACCTCCGCGAGGCCGTCGACCTCGCCCGCCACCGCGGCCTCCCCTTCGAGACGGCGACCACCCTGCTGACCGCCGCCACCGAGGGCGCGTCCCCGACGACAGCGCTGCACGAGGCGTACGACGTGTTCGGGCGCACCGGCGCCGCCCTGTGGCGCTTCCGCACCAGGACCGCGCTGCGGGACGCCGGTCTCACCGTCCCGGACCGCAGGCAGGCCACCACCGAGAACGACCACCTGCTCACCACGCTCCTCACCGAACAGCTCACCACCCGCCAGATCGCGGCCGTCCTGCACCTCACCGAGGACGCGGCGGCCCGGCGCGTCTCCCGCCTGATCGCCCGCACCGGCACCCGATCCCGCACAGAACTGGTCACCACGTCCCTCACCGTTCGCGCCGGGTCTCCCCGCGCTTAGGGCGCTTCTGACGGATCTCCGCGGCGTCGCGACGCCCGGCACGCACTCTCGCCGCACCGCGCGAAAGCCCCCGTAGCTCCGCTACGAGGACTCCCACGCGGCACACCGAGAGCACGCACCGAACGCCGCTCCTTCTCCCACGGAGATCCATCAGAAGCGCCCTAGGCTTCCGATGGATCCCCGCGGGTGAAGGAGCGGCTGCCGGGGGACGGTGGGAGCGCGGGTCAGTCCCGGGACTCCAACGCCCGCCGCAGCCGCCCCGACCACTCCCGCACCGTGCCCCGCCGAGCGAACTCCCCGGTCCACTCCACGTCCCATCCGGTGACCTCCGCCGGGTCGAACTCCCCGAGGACCCGGCGCAGCAGGCGGCCGGAGAGGTGCGTGCGCGGGGACTCCGCGAGGAGCACCGCGTCGTACAAGTCCTTGCCCTGGGCCCGGCCCTGGGCCGTCGCGTCGGTGTGCAGCCAGCGGAGTTTCCAGGCGAGACAGAGGGCGGGGCTCGCTGTGCGGACGGGGGTCGGCGGGCGGTCGGTGACGCGGGGGACCAGCGTCCAGACCGGCGGCTCGGGGAGGAACTCGTCGCGGGCGAAGTCGAGTTGGACGACTCCCGTACGGGTGCCGGGGTGTTCGAGCCGCCAGGGGACCGAGAGGCGGAGGCCGGGGGTGTCGTACTCGGCGTAGGTCCAGGTGCCGTCGTCCCGCGCCCCGGCGGCGTCCAGGACGACTCCCGCACCCGCGTACGGCCGCTCCCGCACCCGGTCCAGGAGGTCGTGGTACGGCGGGCTCGGGTCGATGTCCTCGGCGTCGAGCCACGACAGGCCCTCCGGCGGCAGGACGAGCCGCTGCCCGCCCGTGCCGAACTCCTCCTCGCGCCACAGGTCGTAGCGTGCCGCCCCCGCGAACGCCTCCGGCCACTGCTGGACGTCCTCGATGTGCCGGGCGTACGGATACGGGTCGAGGGGGTCGACCCCCACCTCGTCCTCCAGGACGATCCAGTCGAGGTCCCCCGGCGGTCGTGCCGCGTCCCCCACCCAGGCCGGCATCGTCATGCTCCCGCGCAGCACCAGCGAGCAGCTCCAGGGGGCCTCCGCGACGAGCGCCAGCACATGGTCGAGGGCGATCCGCCGCTCCCGTTCAGTCACGTACCGGAAGCTAGCAGCGACCACTGACACCGGCCCCGCGGCCGGAGGGTAAGCGCTTTCCGAAATCTCCTCGACTTCCTTGACAACCTCGCGCGCGCCGACCCAGACTCACACCGCGTTGATCACCCCAGGTCCAGCCCGACGCCGAGCCGCGTTCATCCCGTAAGAAGGTACTGCCGTGCCCCTGCGCTCCCGTAACTCCCGGCGCCCCCGCACGCGTTCGCTGATCGCCGCCGCCGTGGCCCTCGCCGGTGTCGCCGCGCTGGGGGCCGGTGTCCCGGCGTCCGCCGCCGACCGGTACGCCGCGCCCGCGCCGAACACCAGCCAGTTCAAGGGCGTCAACTGGGCCGACCCGCGCGACAACTACGCCAACGACGAGGTCCAGCTGTCGGGGCTCTCGCTGTCGGACTCGTACGCGCAGACGTACCACAAGGCGACCCGGATCATCTCCGCGTTCCGGGCCAACCTCGGTGCGAACACCGTCCGGCTGCCGATCAACCCGTACACGGTGAACGGGAGTTACTGGCACTCCTACCGCGCGGTGATCGACGCGGCCACCCGCCAGGGGTTCAAGGTGATCGTCTCCTACTGGGAGGGCTCGGGCACCCAGAAGGACGGGTTCATCGACGACACGGCGACGTACTGGCCGATGTGGAAGACCGTCACCAGCGCGTTCCAGAAGAACAGCCTCGTCTACTTCGAGCCGATGAACGAGCCGCACGGCTACACGCCCACCGAGTGGGCCGACCTCGCGGCGAAGTGGATCGGCACGTTCCCGAAGATCCCGAAGAACCGGATCTTCGTCAGCGGCTCCGGCTACAACGACAGCGTCGTCTCCGTCTGCGCGGACCCCCGCCTCAAGGGTACGTACCTGTCCCTGCACCACTACGGCTTCTGGGGCAACCGCACCTACGACGAGTGGGTGACCGACCTCAAGACCCGCCTCGGCGACTGCGCGTACCGCACGGTGGCCGACGAGTTCGGCGCGACCATGACGAGCGGCCTCGACTACAACGGCTCCAACGCCGGCAACAACGAGATCTCCTTCATCCAGGCCGACACGGACGTCTTCCGCCAGCTCCGCATGGGCTCGGTCTACTGGCCCGGCCTGCGCACGGGCGACACCTACTCCCTCCAGACCCTGACGGGCCCGGCCGCCAACCCCTGGCTCACCACGACGAACAAGTCGGGCGCCGACCGCCTGAAGTGGGCGTGGGGCCGCTAGCCCGGAACACGCACGACACCGAGGGCGGGGCCATGACGGCTCCGCCCTCGCGGCTTTCCGGACGGTGGCACGATCGAGGCCATGTACGTCTACGCGGGCCCGGCCGAACTCGCGGCCCTCGCCCGCCCACAGACCGGCGGGACCCTCATCAACACCCCGCCGGAACTGGAGAGTTGGGCTTCGGCCGGGACACCGGCCGGTGGACGGTGGTCGATGTCACCAACCTGTCCACCGGCTACTGCCCGGACGTCACGTGCTGGCCGGCGGTCGCGCGGGCACTGGAGCGGGCCGGCCTCGGGCATCCCGGAGGGTTCACGCACGCGGTGGTCTTGCGGCGGTGCACCGCCTGCCGGGAGTTCTAGATCTCCAGGACCCCTTCGATCCGCTTCAGCGCGTGGCGGGCCAGTGCCAGGTTGCCGCGGCCGCGGTCCAGGGCGAGGTAGAGGAAGAGGCTGCCGCTGCTGCTGCCGAGGGGGCGGATCAGGTGGTACTGGGCGCCGAGGGTGATGAGGATGTCCTCGACGGAGTCCTCCATGCCGAGGAGTTCGAGGGTGCGGGTCTTGGCGCGGACGACCTCCGTGTTGCCGGCGGCGGCGACCTCCAGGTCGAGACCGGGGCCACCGCCGAGGACGCCGAGCGACATTCCGCTCTCGTAGTCCACGAGAGCGACACCCAGGGCGCCGTCGATCGTCATCGCTTCCTTGAGCGCTGTCTCGATGTTCATATGCTGCCCTTCGCTCTGTTCACTCTGTGCGGTACGGCGATGTGACGACGGGTCAGAAAATGAGCGACGGACGCCCTGTCCTGAACCTTTCGGATTAAACTACTGTGCCTTCAGTTGCTATGTGAAGCAAAAGTGAAGGGGAGTCCCGTTGTCATCAGTCGAAGCCTCCCTGAGTCGCCTCCTGGAACTACCGGGCGTCACAGGTGTCTCGCTCATCGACGCGGTCACGGGACTGACGTACGGCGACGCGGGGGAGAGCGGCTCGGACCCCGTCGAGTGCAGCCGCCTCGCCTCGTCCATCGAGAGCGGCCTCAACTCGGCAGGTGTGCAAGGGGAGTTGGAGAGCATCGTCATCACCGGCAGCCGCCGCCAGCTCGTCGTGGCCACGGTCCCCCGCCAGGGCGACCCCCTGCTGCTGACGGCCGCACTGGAACGCGGTCAGGCCAACCTCGCCCTGGTCCTGCACCACTTGGGCCTGTACGCGGCCGAGGTGACCGCATGACGCCCGCCCTCACCCCGCGCAACCTCCCCGCCCTGCTGGCTGCGTTGCACGACGAGGGCCGCGACGCCGCGGTTGCCGTCTCGGGCACCCCTGGTGGCACGATTCACGTCCGCGCCGGACTCGTCGTCGCCGTGGACACCCCGGGCGCCCCGAGCGCGGAGTCGATCCTCCTCAAGTCGGGCCGCGTGGAGGACGGTTCATGGGCGGCGGCCCGAGCGGCGGGCGGCGACCTCGCCCAACACCTCCAGGAACGCGGCCTGTTGACCCGCCAGGAGTTCGAAGTCGCCTGTACGGCCGCCCTGTTCGACGGCGCCTTCGCGCTCGCCCTGGGCCCCGGCGCCGTCTGGGAGGTCCGCGAACCCGCCCCGGCGGTGGTCACCGCCCGCGCCTTCGCCCCGCACCTGGTCGCCGCCGAGACCACCCGCCGCCTCACCGTCCTCACCGAACTCTGGGGCTCACCCGTCGAGTTGGCCCGCACCAGGATCCGTACGACCGACACGCCCCGCCCCCCGGCGCTCGGCGCCCGCCACACCGCCGTCCTCGACGCGGCGAACGGCCGCCGCACCCCGCGCGACCTCGCCTTCACCCTCGGCCGGGGCACCTACGCCGTCATGCTCGACCTGGCCCGGCTGCGCACCCTTGGTCTGATCCACCACGACGTGACCCCAACGGCCCGCCCCAGCACGGCACTTCGCGTCCCGGGGGCCCACGCCACGGCTTCCCGCCCGCCGGCCGGAAGTGCCCCGCTCCCGACGCGCACGCCGGGGACACACCGCCCTCACCGATCGGATACCGTGTGAACCCGCGCCGGCGCAGGAAGTCCCGACAGCGCTACCTCGCACTCGCCCGGCGGCGCGGACAGGCTCGCCCCGTCGAGGACACCCCGCCGCCACTGCCCGTACGCCGCCCCGGCGCGTCGACCGGCCGCCCCGTCCCCACGGACCTTGAGGAGCACCAGCCTGAGACATCCCTCCTGCACCGCGTCCGGGACCGTCTCGCCGCGCTCCCCTGAACCCCCCGCACGCCCGCACATCCGCTCACAGCAGGGACCGCCGATGTCCGAAGTCCACCAGTCCGAACCGCTCGTCGAGGTGCTCACCGCGCTGCGCGAAGGGGTGATGGGGGTCAGCGAGACGGTGATCTCCACCGTCGACGGCCTTCTGGTCGCCGCCGACGTCGACGCCGTGCACGCGGAGTCGGTGGCGGCGCTCACCGCCGCGAGCTACAGTCTGGCCCGCCGGATGGCCCACGAGGCGGGCGGCACCGGGCTGCGGGACGTCACCACCCGCAGCGCCGACCGGCACGTGGTCGTCCTCGCCGTCAACGACCGCGCGCTGCTGACGGTCGTCGGGGACGACGGCCTCGACCACGCCCGCCTCCAGCGCGAGATCCACCCCACGCTGGAGAGCCTCGCGAAGATCCTGGACGCCGACACGCCCGCCTGAACGCGGCACGCCCCCACCGTCAACCGCTCGGTGGGGGCGCCGGGTTGACGGGCCGTCAGTCCTTCTTCTCGCCCAGCTTCCCGATGTAGTCCTGCGCCTTGTCGACCGCCGTGTCGATCTTGTCGCCGTGCTTGCCGCCGGTCCTGTCGTCGATGAAGTCGCCCGCCTTCTCCAGCCCGGCGGAGATCTTGTCCCCGTGCTCCCCGGCGAGGTCCTCGACCTTGTCCTTGAGACCCTTGAGGTTCTTCAGCCCCTCGAACACCCGTATCTCTCCTCTACAGTCATGTAGTACTGACCCGCTCATGATCGCACCCCGGCCACCCCGTCACCGCACGCTCCAGGCCGTCACCGACTCCAGCGGCACCCGGAAGTACTCACCCAGCGCCGCCGGCAGACTGCTCGACCCGGAGATCAACTGGCAGCCGTGCAGATGCAGGAAGACCGGCGGATAGGCGAGCGGCTCGTCGGCCTCGCGCCGGAACGCCTCGCCGAAGAGCTCGTCCGGCGCGCTGTCGTCGTCGAGGCGGTCGGCGACGGAGACCGCCCAGGAGCGGTGCGCGGTGAGCCGCCCGGTGAGGACCACACCATGGGCGACGACCGTCAGACGCGGACCCGTGCCCTCCATCTCGGTGCGGTTGATCAGATCGATGAGCAGTTCGTCTCGCGCGGCCATGCCCGAACTCTACTGATCCAGAAGCCCTTTGGACGACGCTTCCGATGACACCACCGCTGTGCCCCACCTGGGTGATTTATGCTCGACCGGGACCGGCACGACATCCCCGCGGAGGCACCACCTCGTGGCCCTGGACCTGAACCTTCTCGTGCCGCTGGACGCGCTCCTCAAGGAGCGCAGTGTGACGAAGGCGGCCCAGCGCCTGGGGCTGAGCCAGCCGACCGTCAGCGCAGCGCTCGCCCGGCTGCGCCGCCACTTCGGGGACCAACTGCTGACCCGGGTGGGCAACACGTACGAACTGACACCGCTGGCCGCGCGCCTCGTCGAGCAGACGGCCCAGGCGCTCGGCTCGGTGGACCGGGTCTTCCTCTCCCGCCCCGTCTTCGAACCCACCCACAGCCGCCGCGAGTTCACACTGTCGGCCAGCGACGTGCACGTGGCGACACTGGGCCGGGTCCTCGCCGACCTGCTGCGCGAACGGGCCCCCGGCGTCCGGCTGCGGTTTCGGACCAACACCATGGAGACCGTCGCCCACGCGAAGGACCGGCTGGCCGCCCTGGACGCCGTCGTGCTGCCCCAGGGCCTGCTGTCGGACTTCCCGGTGATGGACCTGTACGAGGACCGGTGGGTGTGCGTGGCCTCCGCCGCCGCGCTCCCGACGCACGGGGAACTCTCCGCCCGCCCCTGGGTGATGCCCTACCACTTCCCGTGGGCGATGGGTTTCTCGCCCGCGCACCGGCTGCAGGCCCAGGGCATCGAACCCCGGGTCGAGATCGCCGTGGAGAACTTCCTGTCCATCCCCGCGCTGCTCACCGGCACCGACCGGGTCGCGGTGGTCTCCGTCCGCGCCCTTTCGCTGTTCCCCGCCGGGCACGGCCTCGGCGTCGTCGAACTCCCGCTGGGGCCGGGCCCGGTGGTGGAGTCGCTGTGGTGGGACGCGCAGCACGACCGCGACCCCGCGCACATCTGGCTGCGCGGCGTCGTCGCCGAAGCCGGCGCCCTCGTCGCGGCGACACCGTGGCCGGAAACGGTATAGACCTGGTCTATACCCGGCATCGGTGATCAAGCGTTCCCACCGGGCCGTCCAAGAACGACAGTTGACCGAAGGGATTCGGCCACTGCCGACGGACAGCGCTTGCCGCCAGGGCCTGCCGGGACAGGGGGGTGGCCGAGTCCCGACCCCCCACCCCTCGGTTCTGGAGATGTTATGCGAGGCGAACTGCTCGCGCTGCGGGCCGGTCACGTCTTCGACGGCGTACGCGCGGCGCCGTCCGGCATGCTGCTCGTCGAGGACGGCGTGATCCTCGACCTGGACCTCCGGGGCTCCGAGCCCCCGCAGGAGGCCACGACGGTCGACTTCGGGCCGGACGCCTGGCTGCTGCCCGGGTTCGTCGACGCCCATGTCCACCTCTGCTGGGACGGCACGAACGACGCCGTCGCCCATGTCGCGGCGGACAGCCGCACCACCCTCTTCGAGATCGCCCGCGCGAACGCGGCCCGCGCCCTGGACGTCGGCGTCACCACCGTCCGTGACCTGGGCGACCGCGACTACGTCACCCTCGACCTGCGCGAGAAACTCGCGTCCGGCGAGATCCCCGAGATCGTCGCGGCGGGCCCGCCGATCACGACGTACGGCGGCCACTGCCACTTCCTGGGCGGCGAGGCCGAAGGCGCCGAAGAACTCCTGGCCGCCGTCCACGAGCGCGCCGAACGCGGCTGCGACGTGGTGAAGGTGATGGCGAGCGGCGGCAACTCCACCCCCGGCTCCAGCCCCCTGGTCCAGCAGTACCACCCCGTCGAACTGAGTCTGGTGATCGCCGAGGCGCGGCGCCTGTGCCTCGCCACGGCCGCGCACGCCCACGCCGCCGACACCCTCGCCGAGATCGCCGGCCTCGGCTTCGACACCCTGGAGCACTTCTCCTTCTTCACCCCGGACGGCGTCGGCGTGCGCCGGGACGTGCTCGACGAGGTCGTCTGGCGCGGTACGTACGTCAGCCCCTCGGTCGGCCTGCTCCCCGGTCACGAGCCGACCCTCCCGGAGGTGGCGAAGCGGTACGCGTCCATCGGGGCGGTCGTCGGCGAGATCATCGCCTCCGGCGCGCGGATCGTCCCGGGCACGGACTCGGGGGTGAGTGCCGCGAAGGCGCACGGCGTGTACCCGTACGCCCTCATGGACCTCGCCCGGTACGGGATGGGCAACCTGGACGTGCTGCGCGCGGCGACCCGGGTCGCCGCCGAGGCGGTGGGGCGGGGGGAGACGAAGGGGAGGCTGCGGCCGGGCGCCGACGCGGACATCATCGTGCTCGGGAGGTCGCCGCTGGCGGACATCTCGGCGGTGACCGAGGTGCGGGCGGTGTACCGGATGGGGGAGCGCGTTCGCTGAACGTCGTCCGTCTTGACCCCGTCAGGCCACTCCCCGATGCTGTGTTGCGTTACATGAGAAGCGTGCCGCAATGAGCAACGTCGATTTCGGGAGTGGCCATGGCTCACCAGGTCCGTGCTGTCGTCGCGAGAGGAAAGGGTGCCCCCGTCTCCCTGGAGACGATCCTCGTGCCCGACCCGGGCCCGGGGGAGGCTCTGGTGAAGGTCGAGGCGTGCGGGGTCTGCCACACGGACCTGCACTACCGCGAGGGCGGCATCAACGACGAGTTCCCCTTCCTCCTCGGGCACGAGGCGGCGGGCGTCGTGGAGTCGGTCGGCGAGGGCGTCACGGACGTCGCGCCGGGTGACTTCGTGATCCTCAACTGGCGTGCCGTGTGCGGCAATTGCCGGGCCTGTCTGCGCGGGCGACCGCAGTACTGCTTCAACACGCACAACGCCCGGCAGAGGATGACCCTCCTCGACGGCACCGAACTCGCCCCGGCCCTCGGCATCGGCGCCTTCGCCGAGAAGACCCTCGTCGCCGCCGGCCAGTGCACCAAGGTCGACCGGGCCGCCTCCCCGGCCGCCGCCGGGCTCCTGGGCTGCGGCGTGATGGCCGGGATCGGCGCCGCCATCAACACCGGGAACGTCGGACGCGGTGACACGGTCGCCGTCATCGGCTGCGGCGGCGTCGGCGCGGCAGCAGTCGTCGGGGCCTCGCTGGCGGGCGCCGCGAAGGTCATCGCCGTCGACATCGACGACGCCAAACTGGAGACGGCGGCGAAACTCGGCGCCACCCACACCGTCAACTCCCGTGGCACGGACGCCGTGACGGCGATCCAGGAGCTCACCGGCGGCTTCGGCGCGGACGTCGTCATCGAGGCCGTGGGGCGGCCGGAGACGTACAAACAGGCCTTCTACGGCCGGGACTTGGCCGGAACCGTCGTCCTCGTCGGCGTCCCCACCCCGGAGATGAAGCTCGAACTCCCGCTCCTGGACGTGTTCGGGCGGGGCGGCTCGCTCAAGTCGTCCTGGTACGGGGACTGTCTGCCCTCGCGGGACTTCCCGATGCTCATCGACCTCTACCTGCAAGGGCGGCTCCCGCTCGACGCGTTCGTCACCGAGACGATTCAGCTCGACGAGGTGGAGAAGGCGTTCGAGCGGATGCACCAGGGGGACGTGCTGCGCTCGGTCGTCATATTCTGACGAACTGTCACATCGCTTGCCGTACGCGCCCGTTCCGCCTGCTCACGCGGGTGGGGCGGGCGCTTCGCGCTGTCCTGGAATCCCCGGCTTTGGACTCCTTGACAACGGTTCTGGGCGCCTCCACACTGGCGTTGCGCTCACCGCAATCCGTTTCGCTATACGCACCGAGGTGTCATGATGATTCCCGCGTGCCGTCTCGCGGACCTGCCGCGAGGCGAGGCATACCGGCTCGACATCGACCCGCCGGTCTCGGTGTTCCACACCGAGGACGGCGAGCTCTACGCCATCGACGACACCTGCACCCACCAGGACGCCTCGCTCGCGGACGGCTGGCTGGAGGGTTGCGAGGTGGAATGTCCGCTGCACGCCTCGACGTTCGACCTGAGGACCGGCGCGGTGGACTCCCCGCCCGCCCGGCTCCCGGTCCGGACCCACGAGGTGGTCGTCGAGGACGGCGTGATCCACGTCAAGCTGTCCACGGCGCCCCCCAACCTGCCGCCCTGCGTGGGCTCCCGGCTCGCCCAGGGGACCGCGTGAGAACGGTCGCCGTGGTCGGGGCCTCCCTCGCCGGTCTCTCGGCGGTCCGTGCCCTGCGCGACCAGGGCTACGAGGGCCGTCTGATCGTCGTCGGCGACGAGGTCCACCGGCCCTACGACCGCCCGCCGCTGTCCAAGGAGTTCCTCGCCGGCACCTACGGCGAGGCCGACCTCGCCCTGGAGACCGACGGGGAGAGCCTCGACGCCGAGTGGCTGCTCGGCTCCCGCGCCACCGGACTCGACCCCGCCGCCCGGGAGTTGAGCCTCGCGGACGGCAGCCGGCTGTCCGCCGACGGCTTCGTGATCGCGACCGGCGCGGCGGCCCGGACGCTCCCCGGCTCCGCGAACCTCGCCGGGGTGCACACCCTGCGCACCCTCGACGACGCCCGCGCCCTCAAGGCCGAACTCGCGGCCGGCGGACGGCTCGTGGTGATCGGCGGCGGGTTCGTCGGCGCCGAGGTCGCCTCCACAGCCCGCTCCCTGGGCCTTACGGCGACAGTCGTCGAAGCCGCCCCCACCCCGCTCGCCGGCCCCCTCGGCGCCGCCATGGGCGCGGTCGTCTCCGGCCTCCACACCGACCACGGCGTACGGCTCCTGTGCGGGGCCGGCGTCAAGGGGCTCAGCGGCGAACGGCGCGTGGACGCCGTCCTGCTGGAGGACGGGCGCAGCCTCCCCGCCGACATCGTCGTCGTCGGCGTGGGCGCCCGGCCCTGCGTGGAGTGGCTCGAAGGCTCGGGCGTCCCCCTCGACAACGGCGTCAAATGCGGCGCCGACGGCCGGACCGGCGTACCCGGTGTGGTCGCGGTCGGCGACTGCGCCAACTGGTACGACCCGCGTACGGGCGGCCACCGCCGCGTCGAGCACTGGACGGGCGCGCTGGAGCGGCCGTCCGCCGCTGTCGGGGCGCTGCTCGCCGGAGACGGGGACGGCGCGACGCCGGGTGTCCCGCGGCCCCCGTACTTCTGGTCCGACCAGTACGGCGTGCGCATCCAGTTCGCCGGACACGCGGCGGGCGCCGACAGCGTCACCGTCGAGGCGGGCGCCGCCGACGACCGTGACGTCCTCGCCGTCTACCGGCGCGGGGACACACCCGTCGCCGTCCTCGGGATGAACCAGCCCCGCCTGTTCACCCGTTGGCGCAAGCAGCTCGCCGCCGCCTGACCCTTCCACGACGACGTAACCCGAGGAGTGCCCCCGTGACCTCGACCGGCCTGCCGGACAGCCTCATCGCCACCCTCCCCGGCTTCTCCTACACCGATCCAGGGGTCTTCGCCCAGGAGCAGGAGCGCATCTTCGAGACCATGTGGTTCTGCGTCGCGCGCGCCGCGGACCTGCCCAAACCGGGGGCGTTCCGCACGGTCGACGTGGGGCGCGAGTCCATCCTCGTCACCCGCGCCCGCGACAGCTCGATCCGCGCCTACTTCAACGTCTGCCGGCACCGCGGCGCCAAGCTGTGCACGGAGGAGGCGGGCGAGGTCAAACGCGCCTTCCAGTGCCCTTACCACGCCTGGACGTACGACCTCACCGGGAAGCTCGTCGCCGCGCCCAACCTCACCAAGATGCCCGACGTCGGCCGCACCGAGTTCGGCCTCGTCGGTGTGCACGTGCGCGAGTGGCTCGGCTACGTGTGGGTGTGCCTCGCCGAGAACCCGCCCTCCTTCGAGGACGACGTGATGGGCGCGGTCGTGGAGCGGCTCGGCGACACCGAGTCCATCGACCGCTACGACATGGCGAACCTGTCGCTCGGCAAGCGGATCGTGTACGACGTCAAGGCCAACTGGAAGCTCATCATCGAGAACTTCATGGAGTGCTACCACTGCGCGACGATCCACCCCGAACTCACGGAGGTCCTCCCGGAGTTCGCCGACGGCTACGCCGCCCAGTACTACGTCGGGCACGGCGCCGAGTTCGGTGACGACGTCCAGGGGTTCACCGTCGACGGCTCCGAGGGCCTCGACCGGATACCCGGGGTCGCCGACGACCAGGACCGCCGCTACTACGCGATCACCGTCAAACCGCAGGTGTTCGTCAACCTCGTGCCCGACCACGTGATCTTCCACCGGATGTACCCGATGGCCGCCGACCGCACGGTCGTCGAGTGCGACTGGCTGTACCTGCCGCACGTCGTCGAGTCCGGCAAGGACGTCAGCCGGTCCGTCGAGCTCTTCCACCGCGTCAACCAGCAGGACTTCGACGCCTGCGAGCGGACCCAGCCCGGCATGCACTCGCGGATGTACGCGAAGGGGGGAGTGCTGGTGCCGAGCGAGCACCACATCGCGGCGTTCCACGACTGGGTGCTGGAGCGGCTGGGGGAGCCGAGGTGAGCCAACAGCCCACGGGCTCAGCCCAGATGCCCCATCCTGCGGCTGATCTCCTCCGCCCCCTTCAGCAGCACCGGCGCGAACTGGTGGAGCCGGTCCTGCGTGAAGCGGTACGCCGGTCCGGAGGCGCTCAGCGCCGCGATCACCTCGCCGTCGCGGCCCCGGACCGGTGCCGCCATCGCGTGCAGCCCGACCTCCAGCTCCTCCAGCGTGTACGCGTATCCGCGCTCCAGCGACTCGGCGAGGTTCTTCTCCAGCTTCGTCCTCGCCGTGATCGTGCGCGAGGTCAGCTTCTTCAGCCCGGCCTCCGCGAGCAGCGCGGCCCGCTCCGTCGCCGGGAGCGCGGCGAGCAGCACCTTGCCGCTGGACGTCGCGTGCAACGGCGTGAGCTGGCCGACCCAGTTGTGCACGGCGACGGCTCCGGGACCCCGTACCTGATACAGGTTGATCGCGTAGTGCTCCTGGAGCACCGCGATGTTGACGGTCTCGCCGATCTCCTCCGCGAGCCGCTCGCAGATCGGCCGCGCCTGCTGGGTGATGTCTATGCGCCCGGTCACCGCGCCCGCGAGCCGGACGATCCCGAAGCCCAGCCGGTACTTGCCGCGTTCACCGGACTGTTCGACCAGCCCGCGCGACTCCAGTGCGCCGAGCAGGCGGAACGCCGTGGACTTGTGAACGTCGATCTCCGCCGCCACCTCGCTGACCCCCGCTTCGCCGCGCTGGGCGAGGATCTCCATGACGCTGATGGCGCGATCGACCGACTGGACCCCGCCGGCCTGGGAAGTGGACGTCTCGGTATCAGGGGTGTAGTTGCTCACAGTGAAACTATACGCGTGGTACGGTACAGAATTTTCGCCCTCGGTAACCTGACCAGGTTCTTTTCTCTGGTGGAGAAAGCGGTCCGGTTCAGTGCAGGGCCGCCGGCTCCGCACGCCGCCGGGGGAGGAAGAGGGTAGCGACGAGGGTGACCGCGAGGGCGGCGGCGGCCCGGCGGCCTTGGCTTTCCCCACGGCCCGCACGGCCTTGAGCGCCTCGGAGGCGTTCTGCCGGTCCGTCAGGACGACCCGCCGCCCATGCCGAGTCCCATGACGAACAGGAACATGACGACGGTCGCCACGGTCAGGGCGAGGCCGAGGAGACCGGGCACCTTCGTGGCGCCCACGGTGCCCTCGCCCGGGACGGAGGAGACGCCGTAGTCGACGTCCTGCGCCAACGGCGCACCGAAACCACCGTCACCCGTAAATCCCCCGCGACCGACCCAGCATTCTCACCCCGCGCGAACCGCTCGGCCGCCTCCGACCACACCTGCTCCCGCCGGTCCTGTTCAGCAGGCGAATACCCGCCCCCCTGCGCATACCTGAGTACACCCACACACCCCGCGTCACCCTGAAGCGAAAACCTCAATCGTGACAAATACCTGCCGAAGTGGGACTCCCGACCTTGATCGACAATATTTGTCCAATGTTGATCTAGGGGAGTCCCGTTGCTCTGTTCACTGTATTTGACGTGCAGTTATGCGTTTCATGTAACGGTGTCGACATCCCGGTCGGGCGGTTTTTCTGGTGCGGTTGGATTTCGCTACCTAGTGGTGCGTGATCGGCGAAGGTAAGATCCCGCCAGATGATCCCCGTGGGGGCCATCCTCCCCCGCGGCGAATCAAGGTTCCCTCTGTAGCCGAATCCTGGTCAACACGAACGGAGGCCCCATCTGTGGGCGTTTCGCGGATGACACTACCGGATCTATTCCAGTTATGCGCCGATGCCTGTCCTGACGCCGTGGCACTGGTCACGGGGAACCGTACATATACGTATGCCGAGTTAAATTCCGGCGCCAATCGACTGGCCCGATCGCTGGTCTCGCGAGGTATCGGCCCCGAGGACTTCGTGGCCATCGCACTGCCGAGGACCGAGGAGATGGTCGTCGCCCTCCTCGCGGTGCTCAAGGCGGGGGCCGCGTACTTCGCCATCGATCCCCAACAGCCTGCTGAGCGAGTCGCGTTCATGGCCGAGGAGGTGCGTCCGAAACTGGTGTTGACCACGACCGGATCGCGCCCACCCGGCCTGGAAGACGCGCATGTTCCGGCCATGACGCTCGACGGTCTGTCGCTGTTCGTGGCCAGCGACGAGTGGGCCGATGGTGACCTGACGGATGACGAGCGCATCGCGCCGCTCGACTCCTCCCACCCGATTTACGTGATCTACACTTCCGGCTCGACCGGCCGGCCCAAGGGGGTCGTGGTCACGCATGGCAACCTGGTCAATCTGCTGACCGACCTGGGTGAGCGCTTCGGCCTGACGTCCGACGACCGGATGCTGGCCACCTCGGTGCTGGGCTTCGACATGTCCGGCGTGGAGTTCTTCCTGCCGCTGGTGCGGGGGGCCGGCCTGGTGCTCGCGCCCTCGGGCGCCAACCGCGAGCCGGCGACCGTGGCCGAGTTGCTGGGGCAGGGCGTGACCATCGCGCAGGGCACGCCGACCTGGTGGGGCATGCTGGTCGAGCAGATCCCGGACAGCCTGCGTGGCCTGCGCATGCTGGTCGGCGGTGAGCCGCTGCCCTCGACCGTCGCCATGGCGATGCTCAAGCTCGGCAGCGAGGTGGTGAATCTGTACGGCCCGACCGAGACGACCGTGTGGTCGACCATCGCGCCGTTGAGCGAGATCACCGGCCCGCCACCGATCGGACGGCCGCTCGCCAACACCGAGGTCTATGTACTCGGTCCCGGCATGGAACCTGTGCCGCCGGGTGAGGTCGGTGAGCTGTACATCGCCGGAGCCGGGGTCGCGCGTGGCTATCTGAACCAGCCGGCCCTGACGGACGAGCGCTTTGTCGTCAACCCGTTCGACCCGGCCGGGGCGCGGATGTACCGCACGGGCGACCTGGTGCGCTGGTCCGCCGACGGCGATCTCGAATTCGTCGACCGGGCCGACCGGCAGGTCAAGGTCCGTGGCCACCGAGTCGAACTGGGCGAGATCGAGAAGGCCGCGGTTACGCACCCGTTGGTCAGCCAGGCGGCAGTCGAGCTGCGCGAGGACCAGCCTGGTGACAAGCGGCTGGTGGCCTACGTGGTGGCGGCCTCCCAGGCGGAGTCCGAAGAGGCGTCGCGGGAGAAGGTCGACGAGTGGCAGAAGGTGTACGACTCGGTCTACACCGAGACCGACACCGAACGGCCGCCGCTGGGCATGGACTTCGGGGTCTGGAAGAGCAGCTACGACGGGCATCTGCTGCCGATCGAGCACCTCCGGGAGATCCAGGACGACACCGCGACGCGGCTGCGGGCACTGGGGGCGCGCAGGGTCCTGGACATCGGGGTGGGCGCCGGTCTGACGCTGGCCCGGGTGGCACCGCACTGTGAGGCGTACTGGGGCACGGATCTCTCCGCTCCGGTCATCGACAACATCAGGGCCCAGTGCTTCAGGGATCCCGCGCTGGCCGACAAGGTCAAGCTGCGGTGCCAGCCGGCGGACGACCTCGACGGCCTGCCGGAGGACTTCTTCGACCTGGTCATCATCAACTCGGTGATCCAGCACTTCCCCACGGTCGACTACCTCGTGCGGGTCCTGACGAACGCGATGGACCTGATCCGCCCCGGCGGCTGTGTCGTCGTCGGGGACGTACGCCATCTCGGTCTGCTGCGCAGCCTGAAGACCGCGATCCACCTCCACCGTGCCGACGAGCAGTTGGCTGCCGCCGAGGTGCGGCGCGATGTCGATCACGCGCTGGCGCTGGAAAAAGACCTGATGATGCTCCCGGAGTTCTATCTCGCGCTCGCCGACAAGATGGACTCGGTGGCCGCTGTGGACATGCGTCTCAAGCCCGGCCGGTATCACAACGAGTTCACTCGGTACCGCTACGACGTCGTGCTGCACAAGAGGTCGGACGGGGCCGAGCCCGCGGCCGAGACCTTGGGTGAGCTGCCCGTCCTTCGGTGGGGGCAGGACATCGCCGAACTGGACCGGCTGGCCGGGCACCTGGACGATCCGGCGAAGGCGCCGGTCCGCCTCTCGGCCGTTCCGAACGCCCGTATCGCCAACGAGACCGCCGCCTCCGACCTGCTCGTCGACGGCGCGGACATCGGCGCGGTGCTGTCCGAGCTGCGTGGCCCGATCCACGGTGTCGACCCCGAGGAACTCCGCCTCCTGGCCGAGCGGTTGGGATATCAGGCCATCTTCACCTGGTCCGGGTCCGGGGACGGCAGCTTCGACTGCGTCCTGGTCGCCGCGGACGGGCCTGACTTCCCGGTGCTGACCGACCTCTACCGGCCCGTGGCAGAGGTGAAGGCACCGCTGGCCTCGTACGCCAACGAGCCGATGCGGGCCGTAGCGGCCGACCTGTCGGCCGCTACGTTGCGGGCGCACTTGGCCAAGACGCTGCCGGAATACATGATTCCCTCGGCCTTCGTGCGGCTGGAAGCACTGCCGTTCAACTCGAACGGGAAGCTCGACCGCGCGGCGCTGCCGGCACCGCGACGGGCGGGCGCCTCATCGGGTCGCGCGCCGGGCAACTCCATGGAAGAGACGCTGTGTGAACTCTTCAGCCAGGTGCTCGGGGTGCCGGAAGTCGGGGTCGACGACAGCTTCTTCGAGTTCGGCAACAGCATTCTCGCGGTCCGGCTGGCGAGCCGGATAAAGGAGCGGCTCGGCGTCGGTGTACCGGTGCACGAGATATTCGCCCGGCCGACCCCGGCCGCGCTCGCGGACCTGTTCATCAGTGCGGACTCCGGCGAGGAATTCGACGACGCGGTGGATCTCGTCGAGGAAGCCCTACTCGACCCGGCCATTTCGACCGCGGGAAGTGAGCCGCTGGACCGGGACCTGGTCCGTGCGCCGCGCAAGGTCCTGTTGACCGGTGCGACCGGCTTTGTCGGGTCCTTCGTCCTCAGGGAAATCCTCGACAGCACCGACGCCCATGTCTACTGCCTGGTGCGGGCCCGAGCGGACACCGAGGCGGCGGGCCGCGTCATGGACAGCCTGCGCGGCTACGGTCTGGCGGACGGCGTGGACTCCGGCCGGATCACGGCGATCGCCGCCGACCTGGAAAAGCCCCTGTGCGGGCTGTCGGAGCCGCAGTTCGACCTGCTGGCCGAGCAGATCGACCTCATTTTCCACAATGGGGCCCGGGTCAATCTGGTCGATGCCTACGACCGGCTCAAGGCGGCCAACGTCGGGGGCACTCGGGAAATGCTGCGGCTGGCCGCGAGCAGGCGGGTCAAGCCGCTGCACTACGTCTCCGCGACGAGCGCGCTGATCGCGACCAGGGACAATCCGGATCCGCTGGCCGAGGACCGGCGGGTCGACCCGGAGCTGATGCCCATCGAGGGCTATGCGCGCACCAAGTGGGTGGCCGAGGAAATGCTCCGCATCGCTCGTGTGCGCGGCATTCCCTCCTCGGTGTACCGGCCCGCGCAGATCGGTGGCCACACGCGCACCGGTGCCGTGGGAGTCAACGACGGCCTGTGGCACTACATCCGGGCATGTGTGGAGATCGGGGCCGTGCCGCACGCCGGTGAGGGCTGGACCGAGGTGAACGTGGTGCCGGTCGACTACGTCGCCAAGGCTTACGTGCGCCTCGCGCTGGACCCCGAGTCGATCGGCGGCGAGTTCAACCTGACCAATCCGCAGATGGTCGAGATCCACGCGATCATCGACCGGGTCCGCGCCGTCGGCCACCGCATCGAGGCCGTGACCTACGAGGACTGGATGCGTCGGCTCCAGCGACACGCGGACGCCGGCGCCGAGGACCCGAAGAGCTCGGTGCGGGCAACCCTTGTCCTGGTCAGCGCGGGGGTGGATTCGCTGGAGCTCGATGACCACCGCTACGACCGGACCAACACCACGCGCGCTCTCGCCGACTCGGTCATTGACTGCCCCGAATTCGACAGCCCCCTTCTCGACCGGTACATCCAGTACCTCGTCGATTCCGGTTTCCTGCCCGCGTTGAACGGGCGCCAAGGCTGAACTCCTGGTGGGCGACAACGACTTCGAGGAGAATTGATGAAACACCGTCATGTCGGCAAAAGCGGCCTGATGGTCAGCGAGATCGCGTACGGCAACTGGCTCACCCATGGCCAGCAGATCGACGAGGATGTCGCGTCCGCCTGCGTGCAGGCCGCACTCGACGCGGGAGTCACCACCTTCGACACCGCGGACATGTACGCGGACACCCGTGCCGAAGAGGTATTGGGGCGGGCGCTGGCCCAGCAGCGCCGGGCGGGGGTGGAAATCTCCACCAAGGTCTACTGGCCGACCGGCTCCGGGCCCAACGACCGCGGCCTGTCCCGCAAGCACATTCTGGACTCGATCGACGGATCTCTGCGCCGTCTGCAGACCGATTACGTGGACATTTACTGGGCCCACCAGTTCGATATCGAGACGCCGCTCGAAGAGACGATGGAGGCGTTCTACGACATCGTCCGGGCGGGCAAGGTCCGCTATGTCGGGGTATCCGAGTGGCGTGCCGAGGACATCCGCGCCGCGCACCGGCTCGCCCGGGAACTGCGCATTCCGCTGATCGCCAACCAGCCGCAGTATTCCATGCTGTGGCGGGTGATCGAATCCGAGGTGATTCCCACCTGCGCGGAGCTGGGTATGGGACAGATCGTCTGGTCGCCGATCGCCCAGGGCGCACTGACCGGAAAATATCTGCCCGGTCAGCAGCCGCCCCCCGGATCGCGCGGTGCTGATCCGGAGGGGCGCAAGTGGCTGGATCCGTTCATGCGCGACGAGGTCCTCGGCCGGGTCCAGAAGCTGCGGCCGCTGGCGGAGTCGGCCGGGTTGACTCTGGCGCAGCTCGCGGTGGCCTGGACGTTGCAGAACCCCAATGTCGCCTCCGCGATCGTCGGCGCGTCCAACCCGAAGCAACTGATCGAGAACTCTGCGGTAGCAGGCGTCGTCCTGGAGAAGGAACTGCTCACGCAGATCGACGAGATTCTGGATCCGGTCGTCGAGCGGGATCCGGCCAGGACCGTTCGGGAGGACCCGCGCCCGTGATGACCGCAGCACACACCGAGACATTCACTCGCCTGACTACCGGAGGGGACGCCTGATGACGACGACCACACCAGGTGATTGGCCGCAGGCACCGCTGCCTCTCGACCAACTGCACCGTGTGACCGGGCCGTTCGGGAAATCCAGCATGCTGCCGGCGGCGGCCTACACCGCGCCCGAGGTGTTCGCCTGGGAGCAGCGCCACCTGTTCGCCGGCACGTGGAGCTGCCTCGGTCGGGTGGAGGAGATCTTCCCCGAGGGAGCGACCCAGTACGCCAAGCAGGTGGGAACCGTACCGGTTCTGCTGACCAGGGAGGGTGACCGGATCGCCGCGTTCGCCAACACCTGTCGGCACCGCGGACACGAACTACTGGGCGACGGCTGCTCGTCGAGCAAGCGAGTGGTGCACTGTCCGTACCATTCCTGGACGTTCAAAATGGACGGCTCGCTGCGCACGGCACCCCGGTTCCCGGAGTTGCCCGAGGACCACGGGCTGATCGAGCTCCCGTCCGAGGTCTGGCACGGATGGGTCTTCGTCAACGCCAGTGGCGACGCCGCGACCTTCCCTGAATACCTGGGAGCGCTCGCCGGGCATGTCGCGCCGTACGCGCCCGAGCGGCTGAAGCTGGCCGCCACGCGCACCTACGAGGTGGCGGCGAACTGGAAGGTCATCGTCGAGAACTACCAGGAGTGCTACCACTGCCCGCACATCCACCCCGAGTTGACCGCCGTGGCGCCGCCCAACAGCGCCGCCTACATCGCGGATGAGCCGGGAGCCTGGGTCGGCGGCACGATGGACCTGGCAGAGGGCGCGCAGACCATGTCGATGGACGGTCGGGCCGGCGGCGCGATCCTGGCCGGCGTCGACCAGCACCGGGTGTTCTACGCCGCGCTGGTCCCCAACCTGTTCATCTCGCTCCACCCCGACTATGTGCTGATCCACCACCTGGTGGCGCACTCCCCGGACCACTCCACCGTCAACTGCTCCTGGTACGCCGTGGACGGAGTCCTCGACGACAGTCCCGTTGCCTTCTGGCACCGGATCAACCTGCAGGACTGGGATGCCTGCGAATCCGTCCAGCGGGGGCTGACTTCGGAGCACTACCGTCCCGGACCGTTCGCGCCGATCGAGGACTCCGTGCACCGATGGGTGTCCCTCGTCGGACGCGCGTACACGGGCATGCCGCCGTGGGAGCGGCCGTCCGCCGACGCGTGACGATATCGAGGCCGACAGGCGGGCAGGGTGACCCTGCCCGCCTATCGTGCGTGGAACGCTCGCTCAGTGCTTCCCGGTCAGGTTGAGCAGTACTACTCCGCCAATAATCAGAGCAATCCCCAGGATTTTGGCTGTGTTCGCCGATTCATTCATGAATACCATCCCGATGACCGCGATCGCGGCGGTGCCGAGGCCGGACCAGATCGCGTAGGCAATGCCCAGCTCCATTTTTTTGAGCGCCTGTGCCAGCAGTGTGAACGAGGAGATGTAACAAATCGCGACGACCAGACTCGGCAGCAGTTTGGTCAACCCGTCACTCAGCTTCAGGAACGAGGTGGCGATCACCTCGGCGGAAATGGCGCTAAGCAGCAGGAACCAGACCATGGCCGCCCCCCAATCTGTCGTTCGTTCAGGGAATTTATCCGTGTTGATCGACTGTGAGTCTACGTTCTCTTTGGCGTTGCTGTTCGAATTCGGGAGGTGAAGAAAGTTGGGGCACTGTGCAGGGCACCTGCACCAGGACGCTAAGACAGTTCCATAGCGGGCAATATGGTGCACAATACGCAACGAAATTCACTCGAAGGGCTCCACCCGTGGCAGACCTGTATGTGGACGGTGAATGGCGGGATTCGGCCGCCGGAGGCCGCCGTGAGATCCGATGTCCCGCCGACTGCTCCCTCGTGGCGACCGTCGCGGAGGCGACCCGCGCCGACACCGAAGCGGCGATCGCCGCCGCCCGCCGCGCCTTCGACACCGGCCCCTGGCCCCGCACCCCCGAACGCGACCGAGGCGCCGTCCTGTCGCGCACCGCCGGCCTCATCGAGCGGGACGCCAGGGAATTCGCCCGCGCCGAGTCCCTCGACACCGGCAAGCGGCTCGTGGAGAGTGAGTACGACATCGCCGACGTCGTCTCCTGTCTGCGCTACTACGCCGGCCTCGCGGGCACCAGCGCGGGCCGCGTCATCGACACCGGCCGCGACGACGCCATCAGCCGCGTCGAATACGCCCCCGTCGGTGTCTGCGGACTCATCACCCCGTGGAACTACCCGCTCTTGCAAGCGAGTTGGAAGGTTGCCCCGGCTCTCGTCGCGGGCAACACGTTCGTCCTGAAACCCAGCGAACTCACCCCCTCCACCGCGATCCTCCTCATGCGCGCCCTCGAAGAAGCCGGCCTCCCGGCGGGCGTCGCCAACCTCGTCCTCGGCGCCGGAGCCGAGGCGGGCGCCCCCCTCGCCGACCACCCCGACGTCGACCTCGTCTCCTTCACCGGCGGCCTGGAGACCGGCAAGCGCGTGATGGCGAGCGCCGCCGCGACCGTCAAGAAGACGGCCCTGGAACTCGGCGGCAAGAACCCCAACGTGGTGTTCGCGGACGCCGACTTCGAGACGGCCGTCGACTTCGCGCTCACCGCCGTGTTCCTCCACTCCGGCCAGGTCTGCTCGGCAGGCGCCCGCCTCGTCGTCGAGGACTCCCTGCACGACCGGTTCGTCGACGAGGTCGTCCGGCGGGCTCAACTCATCCGCCTGGGCGGCCCGTTCGACGCCGAGGCCGAGACCGGCGCGCTGATCTCCGCCCGGCATCTCGCGAAGGTCGAGGCCTACGTCGCGGCGGGCATCGCCGAGGGCGCCGTCCTGCGCTGCGGCGGACAGCGGCCCACGGACCCCGTGCTCGCGGGTGGCTTCTACTACCCGCCGACCGTCCTCGACGCCTGCACCCAGGACATGCGCGTCGTGCACGAGGAGTCCTTCGGCCCTGTCCTCACCGTCGAGTGCTTCACCGGCGAGGACGACGCCGTACGCATCGCGAACGACACGGAGTTCGGGCTCGCGGGAGCCGTGTGGACCGAGGACGCGGGGAAGGCGCAGCGGGTCGCCCGGCGGCTGCGCCACGGCACCGTGTGGATCAACGACTACCACCCTTATGTGCCGCAAGCGGAATGGGGCGGCTTCGGGCGCTCGGGAGTGGGCCGGGAGTTGGGACCGACCGGCCTGGACGAATACCGGGAGCCCCGGCATATCTGGCAGAACATCCGACCCCGGCCCCAGCGCTGGTTCAGCGGCTGAGGCGCCGGGACACCTGAAAAGAGGTCCGACTGTGCTCCCCACGCAGACCGAGGTGCCGCAGCGGCGCGGCACACCCGAGGACTCGACCCCGGTGATCTCCGTACGTGACCTGTGGAAGGTGTTCGGACCGAAGGCCGACAAGGTCCCCGGCTCCGAGGAGCTGAGCGGTCTCGGCCGCCGCGAACTCATGGACCGCACCGGCTGCACCGTCGCCGTCCGGGACATCGGCTTCGACGTCGCCCCCGGTGAGGTCTTCGTCGTCATGGGCCTGTCCGGCTCCGGCAAGTCCACCCTGGTGCGCTGTCTCACCCGGCTGATCGAACCCACCTCCGGCGAGATCGTCTTCGAGGGCGAGAACATCCGCGACGCCGACCCGGCCCGGCTGCGCGAACTGCGCCGCCGCAAGTTCTCCGTGGTCTTCCAGCACTTCGGGCTGCTGCCCCACCGCAAGGTCCTCGACAACGTCGCCTTCGGGCTGGAGATACGCGGCACGAGCCGGGCCGAGCGCATCCAACGGGCCTTGGAGGTCGTGGAGTTGGTCGGTCTCGCCGGGTACGAGAATGCCTACCCCGACCAGTTGTCCGGCGGTATGCAGCAACGCATGGGTCTCGCACGGGCGTTGGCGGGTGACCCCGAGGTGCTGTTCCTCGACGAACCGTTCTCCGCGCTCGACCCGCTGATCCGCCGTGACATGCAGAGCGAGGTGATCCGCCTGCACCGCGAGGTCGGCAAGACCATGGTGTTGGTCACCCACGACCTCTCCGAGGCCCTCAAACTCGGTGACCGCATCCTCATCATGCGCGACGGCAAGACGGTCCAGTGCGGGACCGGCGACGAACTCGTCGGCGCCCCGGCGGACGACTACGTCCGCGAGTTCGTGCGGGACGTACCGCGCGGCGACGTCCTCACCCTGCGCTGGATCATGCGCCCCGCGCAGGACGGCGACGCCCTCGACGGCCCCGAACTCGGGCCCGACGTCGTCGTCCGCGAGGCCACCCGGGCCGTGCTCGCCGCCGAGAAGCCCGTGAAGGTCGTCGAGAACGGGAAGCTGCTCGGGATCGTCGGGGACGAGGAGATCCTCGCGGTGGTGGCCGGTCGATGACGACGACTCTGGAGAAACCCGCAACACCCCCACAGGCGCCGGAGGTTGACGCCCCGTCACCCTTGAGGTTCACCCGGCCCCGGGCCGTCGCGGCCGTTCTCGTGGGGTGGCTGCTGCTGTTCGCCGTGTTCAAGGGCGAGCAGACGCTGTCCCTCGCGGCGGCCGAACTCACCGACCTGCACCGGTGGTTCAACGACGTCAACGACTCCGTCGGCGCGAACCGCGACTCCAACCCCCTGTTCCTCTACTTCTTCAACGACATCCGCTCGGCGATCTCCCATCTCGTGCTCTTCGTCCAGGAGTTGATCTCCCAGCCGGCGGACGGCCGTCCCGTCCCGCAGATCGGCTGGTTCGGGGTCGTCGGGATCGTCACCCTCGTCTCCTGGGCCGTCGGCAACTGGCGGGTCGCGCTGCTCGCGGCGGCCGGCTTCACCTTCCTCGGGCTCCAGGGCCTGTGGCAGGAGAGCATGGACACCTTCGCCCTCACCCTCTCCGCGGTGCTCCTCGCGCTGCTGGTCGGGATACCGCTCGGGGTGTGGGCCGGGCTGTCGGACCGGGTCGACCGGATCATGACGCCGTTCCTCGACTTCATGCAGACGATGCCGACCTTCGTCTACCTCGCCCCGCTGACCCTGTTCTTCCTGATCGGCCCGGCCTCCGCGACCATCGCCACCGTCATCTACGCCGCGCCCCCCGCGATCCGCATCACCGCGCACGCCATCCGCACCGTCCCGTCGGTGAGCGTCGAGGCCGCCGAGTCCCTGGGCGCGACCCGGGGCCAGGCGCTGCGCAAGGTGCTGCTGCCGATGTCGCGCCGGACCGTCGTGGTGGGCGTCAACCAGACCATCATGGCCGCGCTCGCCATGGTCACCATCGCCGCCTTCATCGATGCGCCCGGTCTCGGCAGGACCGTCGTCACGGCACTCCAGTCCCTCGACGTGGGGACGGCGTTCAACGCCGGGCTCGCCATCGTCGTCCTCGCGATCGTCCTGGACCGGGTCACCACGGCCGCCGCCGAGCGCGAGCGGACCGGGTTCCGGTGGCGCCGCCACCTGATCGCGGCCGGCGCGGCGGGTGTCGCCTTCATGGTCTACGTGTCCCACACCTACGTCTGGGCCGCGCGGTTCCCCGGCAGCGGGCAGACCGGCGGGCGGATCGCGAGCGCCGCCGACTCCGCGGCGACCTGGGCGCAGGACCACCTTTCCGGCCTGACCAACGGTTTCCGGGACGCCGTCACCACCGGCCTCCTCAACCCCTTCCAGGCGCTGCTCACCGACTCCCCGTGGTGGCTCGTCGGCGCGGCCCTCGTCGCCGCCGGCGCGGTCCTCGGCGGCCTGCGCGCCGGCATCACGACGGCGGTCTGCGTGGGGCTGCTGGTCGGCACGGGCCTGTGGTCGGACACGATGACGACGCTGGCGTCCACGGCCGTCGCGACCGTCATGGTGATGCTCCTCGGTGTCGTCCTCGGCGTCTGGATGGGCGGCAGCCGCACCGCCGACCGGGTGCTGCGCCCCTCCCTCGACGCGGCGCAGGTGATGCCCGCGTTCGTGTACCTGGTGCCGTTCCTCGCGCTGTTCGGCGCGACCCGGTTCACGGCGATCGTCGCCGCCGTGGTGTACGCGGCCCCCGTCGCCATCAAGATCATCGCGGACGGCGTGCGGAACGTCCCGGAGGCGACCGTCGAGGCGGCCACCTCGGCAGGCGCCGGGACCTGGCAGCTCGTCACCAAGGTCCAACTCCCCATGGCGCGCGGCGCGTTGACCCTCGCCGTCAACCAGGGCCTGATCTACGTCCTGTCGATGGTCGTCATCGGCGGGCTGGTCGGCGCGGGCGCCCTCGGCTACGACGTCGTCGCCGGGTTCTCACAGGGCCGGCTGTACGGCAAGGGGCTCGCCGCCGGGCTCGCGATCGTGCTGCTCGGCATCATGTTCGACCGGATCACGCAGGCCGCCGCGCGGAGGGCTACCCGATGACACGACTGAGGCGAGCTGTACTGGGCGCTGCCGCGCTGTCTCTGACCCTCACGGGGTGCGTGGGGGCGAAGGTCAGCGACATGGCCCCCGCCGCGGGCGCCCACGGAAAGTGCGGCACCTTCAACCTCGCGGTCGGCCCCTGGGTGGGCATCCAGGCGAACGCGGCGGTCGTCGCGTACGTCGCGCGCGAGGATCTCGGCTGCGAGGTCGTCGAGAAAGACCTCAAGGAGGAGATCGCCTGGCAGGGCTTCGGAACCGGCGAGGTGGACGCGGTGCTGGAGAACTGGGCGCACGACGACCTGAAGAAGAAGTACATCACCGACCAGAAGACCGCCGTCCGGGCGGGCTCCACCGGCAACAAGGGCGTCATCGGCTGGTACGTGCCCCCGTGGCTCGCCAAGGCCCACCCCGACATCACGAACTGGGAGAACCTCGACAAGTACGCCGCGAACTTCAGGACCTCGGAGTCCGGCGGCAAGGGCCAGCTCCTCGACGGGGACCCTTCCTACGTCACCAACGACGAAGCGCTCGTCAAGAACCTGAAGCTGGACTTCAAGGTGGTGTACGCGGGCAGCGAGACCGCGCTCATCCAGGCGTACCGCAAGGCCGAGAAGAACAAGGAATGGGTGATCGGCTACTTCTACGAGCCGCAGTGGTTCCTGACGGAAGTCCCCCTGGTGAAGGTCGACCTGCCCGCCCACAAGGCCGGTTGTGATGCGAACGCCGAGAACGTCGCCTGCGACTACCCCCTGTACGACCTCGACAAGATCGTCAGCACCCGGTTCGCGAAGTCCGGGTCTCCCGCCTACGACCTCGTGAAGAACTTCCACTGGACCAACGACGACCAGAACCTCGTCGCCAAGTACATCGCGGTGGACCGGATGACACCGGAGGCGGCGGCGGAGAAATGGGTCGGGGCGAACCGGCGGAAGGTGGCCGCCTGGCTCAAGTAGCCCTGCTGGAGGGCCCGGTGGGCGGAGCGCTCAAATGCGCTTCGCCCACCGGGCGTTGCTGTTTCCAGGAGGGCGTTCTCCGGCGTCACCGGCCCTCTTGACACCCCCTTGCCCGCCGGGCACATTGAGTTGCGCAACCTGAAGTGCGTTGCGTACGAAGCAACTCAATCGGAGGTGCGGCGATGACGGGACCCCGAGTGGTCATCATCGGAGCAGGCGTCGTCGGCGCCGCGCTCGCGGACGAGATCGCGCAGCGCGGCTGGACCGATGTGACGGTGGTCGACCAGGGTCCGTTGCCGGCCACCGGAGGCTCCAGCTCGCACGCCCCGGGACTGGTCTTCCAGACCAACTCCTCCAAGGCGATGACCGAGCTGGCGCGCTACACGGTGGAGAAGTTCTGCTCCCTGGACGTGGACGGCAAGCCCTGCTTCCTCCAGGTCGGCGGCCTCGAAGTCGCCACCACCCCCGAGCGCCTCACCGAACTGAAGCGCCGGCACGGCTGGATCACCGCCTGGGGCGTCGAGGCCGAGCTGATCGACGCGGACGCGTGTGTGGCCAAGCACCCCCTGCTGGACCGTGCAAGGGTCCTCGGCGGCCTCTACGTCCCCACCGACGGCCTCGCCAAGGCCGTCCTCGCCGTCGAGGCCCAGATCCGCCGCGCCACCGGGAACGGCGTCCGCTTCCTCGCCCGGCACGAGGTCCTCGACATCCTCCAGGACGCCGGCCGCGTCACCGGCGTCCGCACCGACCACGGCGACCTCGACGCCGACATCGTCGTGTGCTGCGCCGGCGTCTGGGGCCCGAAGATCGCCCGCATGGCCGGCATGAACCTGCCGCTGACCCCGCTCGCCCACCAGCTCGCCTGGACCGGCCCGGTCCCCGCCCTCGCCGGCCAGACCGAGGAGGCCGTCCGCCCGATCCTGCGCCACCAGGACGCCGACCTCTACTACCGCGACCGCTACGACGGCATCGGCATCGGCTCCTACGGCCACCGCCCCATGCCGGTCTCCGCCGACGACATCCTCACCTTCGGCGACGACCGACCCATGCCGTCCGTCCTGGAGTTCACCGAGGACGACTTCGCCGACGCCTGGACCGAGACGCAGTCCCTGCTGCCCGCCACGAAGGACGCCAAGGTCGACGAGGGCATCAACGGCCTGTTCTCCTTCACCACCGACAACTTCCCGTTGCTGGGCGAGTCGAGGGACGTCAAGGGGTTCTGGGTCGCCGAGGCGGTGTGGGTGACGCACTCGGCGGGCGTCGGCCGCGCGATGGCCGAGTGGCTCGTCGACGGCCACTGTTCGTCGTTCGACCTCCACGAGTGCGACGTCAACCGCTTCGAGCCGCACCAGCTCACCCCGGAGTACGTCCTCGCCCGCGACTGCCAGAACTTCGTCGAGGTCTACGACATCCTCCACCCGCTCCAGCCCTCCGGCGACCCCCGCCCGATCCGCACCAGCCCGTTCTACGAGCGGCAGCAGGCGCACGGCGCGTTCTTCCTGGAGGCCAACGGCTGGGAGCGCCCGCACTGGTACGAGGCCAACTCGGCGCTCCTGGACGGCCGTTCCATCCCCGTCCCCAACGACTGGGCCGCCCAGTACTGGTCCCCGATCGTCGGCGCCGAGGCCCAGGCGACCCGCGAGACCGTCGCCATGTACGACATGACGGCCCTCAAACGCCTGGAGGTCACCGGCCCCGGCGCGGGCGCCTTCCTGGAGACCCTGACCACCAGCAAGGTCGCCAAGTCGGTCGGCTCGGTGACGTACACGCTGCTGTTGGACCACGGCGGCGGCATCCGCAGCGACGTCACCGTCGCCCGCCTCGCCACCGACCGCTTCCAGATCGGCGCCAACGGCAACCTCGACCTCGACTGGCTCACCCGCCACCTCCCCGCCGACGGCACCGTCCAGGTCCGCGACATCACCGCCGGGACCTGCTGCATCGGCCTGTGGGGACCGCTCGCCCGCAAGGTCCTCCAGCCCCTCACCGACGACGACTTCAGCAACGACGGCCTCAAGTACTTCCGCGCTGAACAGGCCCACATCGGCAGCGTCCCGGTCACCGCGATGCGCCTGTCCTACGTCGGCGAACTCGGCTGGGAGATCTACACCACCGCCGACCTCGGCCCGAAACTCTGGGACACCCTCCGCACGGCCGCCGAACCCCTGGGCGGCGTCATCGCCGGCCGCGGCGCCTTCAACAGCCTCCGCCTGGAGAAGGGTTACCGCTCCTTCGGCACCGACATGACCTACGAGCACGACCCCTACGAGGCGGGCGTCGCCTTCGCCGTGAAGCTCGACAAGGGCGATTTCATCGGCAAGGCCGCCCTGGAACGCCGAAAGACCTCCGTCCAGCGGAAGTTGACCTGCCTGACGATCGACGACCCGTACGACGTCGTCCTCGGCAAGGAGCCCGTGTACGACGGGGAGCGCGCCGTCGGGTACGTCACCAGCGCCGCGTACGGCTACACGATCGGCAAGGGCATCGCGTACGCCTGGCTCCCCGCCGAACTCGCCGTGCCCGGAACGGCGTTGCGGATCGGCTACTTCGACCGGCGCGTCGAGGCCGTCGTCGCCGAGGAGCCCTTGTTCGACCCGACCATGTCCCGGCTGCGTGGGTGAGAGGGGGGACGTGATGACAGCGCGACTGCTCGACGGCAAGGCCACCGCCGCCGCACTGCGTACCGAACTCGCCGACCGGGTCGCCAAGTTGACCGCCACCGGCGCCCCGCCGCCCGGTCTCGGCACGGTCCTCGTCGGCGGCGACCCCGGCAGTCGCGCCTACGTCGCCGGCAAGCACCGGGACTGCGCCCAGGTCGGGATCGCCTCGATCCGCGTCGACCTCCCTGCGGACGCGACGCAGGCACAGGTCGAGGAGGCGGTGGACCGCCTCAACGCGGACCCCGCCTGTACCGGCTACATCGTCCAACTCCCGCTCCCCGCGCACCTGGACGCGAACGCCGTCCTCGAACGCATGGACCCGGCGAAGGACGCGGACGGGCTCCACCCCGTCAACCTCGGCCGCCTGGTCCTGGGCGTCGAAGCGCCCCTGCCGTGCACCCCGCGCGGTGTGGTCGAACTCCTCCGTCGCCACGAAGTGCCCCTCGCGGGCGCCCGGGTCTGCGTCATCGGCCGAGGCGTCACCGTGGGCCGCCCCATCGGCCTCCTCCTCACCCGCCGCTCCGAGAACGCCACCGTCACCCTCTGCCACACCGGCACCAAGGGCATGGCCTGGCACGTCCGCGAGGCCGACATCGTCGTGGCCGCCGCCGGCGTCCCCGGCCTCGTCACCCCCGACATGCTCCGCCCCGGCGCGGCCGTCCTCGACGTCGGCACCACCCGCACGGACTCGGGCCTCGTCGGCGACGTCGCCCCGGACTGCGCCCGCACGGCGGGGTGGCTCGCGCCGATGTCCGGGGGAGTGGGGCCGATGACACGGGCGATGCTGCTGGCGAACGTGGTGGAGGCAGCGGAACGCAACGCGGCGTGAGCCGTCAACTGCCGGGTTCCCGGGCCCCGTTCAGCGGAACCCGGCGGGCCGACACCCGACGGCGACTGATCCGCCGGCCGTCCGGGGTGCGGACCACGACGTCGTCATAGGTGACGGACCCGCAGGAGCCGTCGACCGTCACGCCCAGGCCCTTCGAACGGACCTGGGCGCTGTCGGCGTCCGAGGCGGTCACGACGACGTTGGTGACATGGTGCGCGACGGGATTCGCCGGCCCCAGCGCGAGCGCGGCGTCCCGGAAGGCGGCGATGCCGATCAGGGGAGAACGGCCGAAGTCGTCGAGGTCGTAGACGATGTCGGGGGTGAGCAGCTCGTCGAGGCGGTGGAGGTCGCCGTCGTCGACCAGGTGACCGTGCAGCGCGATCAACTCGTGGATGGCCAGGCGGTCTTCGAGGGGGAGAGGCACAGGACTCCGGGGCGGGTGCGGGGCGCTGTCAGGGCTAGGGCGCTTCTGATGGATCTCCGCGGCGTCGCGGCGTTCGGCACTCCCCCAAGCTCTCCGAGCAGGGGGGACCCCCACTCGCCGCACCGCGCGAAAGCCCCCGTAGCGCCTCCCCCACTCGCGACTTCGCTTGAGCGGGGGGACCCCCATCGAGGACTTCCCCGCGGCCCCCCGAGAGCACGCACCGAACGCCGCTCCTTCTCCCACGGAGATCCATCAGAAGCGCCCTAGACCCGGGACAGCACGGCGATGTCGTCGCCGAAGCCTACGAGGAGTCGGCCGGTCGGGGTGAGGGCCGCCGCGCCGACGGGGTGGGGGAAGGCGAGGTCGGCCAGGAGGGTTTTCCTCGTGGAGTCCCAGAGGCGGACCTGCCGTTGGGCGACGTCCACCGTGGACGGTTCGGGCGTGTGCGGGGGCGGGACAGCCGCTTCCTCGCCGGTCGTCAGGTCCCACGCGCGGTCGTACTCGGCATAACCGCTGTCGTGCCGGGTCACGGCGTGGGGGCGGCCCTCGACGAGGGTCGTCCGTACGTGTGTCATGCCGTCGTAGTCGTTCGTGTCGGCGGACAGGGGGGAGCCGACGGGGGTGCCGGTGGCGAGGTCCCACAGGCGGAGGGTCTCGTCGGAGCTGACGGTGACGGCCACGGGGCGGCCGTCCAGGGTCGTCGTCGCGACTCCGGTCACCGCGGCGGCGTGCCCCGGGCGCCGGTCGCCCACAGGGCCCGCAGGGTTGAGTTCCCACAACTCGGCGTCGTCCAGGACGAGATGGCAGCGGTCACCCAGGTCGGCCGTACCGATCGTCTCCGCGCCGACCGGCAGACGGTCGATCTGCCGGAGCGGGTCCAGGCTCCATACGGCGGTGGTGCGCAGCGGCGTCCCCACGTACGGATCGCAGCCGACGGCGAGGACGTACGGCCGCCCGCCGACCGTCGCCGAGGCCATCACCCGAAGCTCGGCGTCCTCGCCCCGAATCCCCTGCACCCGCCGGCGGTCGGCCAGATCCCACACCTCGACCTCGCCGAGGAAACTCCCGGTCACGACATGCGGCCGGCCGTCGATGCCGACGACGGCCCACGAGAGCAGATCGTCGTCCTCGGACTCCAGCTCGCCCACGAGTTCCCGGGTGCGGAGGTCCCACACGGCCACCCGCTTCTCGTCACCGCCGAGGACGTAGGGCCCATGGGAGTCGAGGTGGTAGAACGCGGGCCCGGCCTTGCCGGTGGCGGGAAGCACGCCGACCTGATCGCCGGGACCCAGAACCCGGGGCAGGGAGTCGGGGCTCGCACAACTCACCCTGACACCAAGCTCGTCGACGACGACCTCTTGGCCACGCACGGAGGAGACGAGAGACGCGGTGCCTTCGGGCGTCCCGAGGAACCCGGGATGCACCTGCGCCCCGGTGGCCCACTCCACCCGCCACCCCGCTCCCGGCACACCCGGAATCCCGACGGCGGCGATGCGCTCCGACAACCCCCGGTCCCCGTACCGGGCCGCGTCCACGGCCAGAACCTGCCGCCGCACCCCGGCCTCGGCGTCCCGGTGAACGCTCAGCGAAGCCCGGTACACAGCCGCCGCCAGCGACTCGGCGTCCCCCGAGGCGAGAGCCAGCAGCGCCATCACCCGCTCGGGTTCGGCGGTGACCAGGAACGCGGGGTCGGTGAGAGCGCCCTTCGGAAGATCGCCAGACATACCCGGAACGGTATCCACGCACACCGGCGTCACCCGTGCCCGGGGACGACATTGCGTAGGAAGGTCAGTAGTTCCACCTAGCGCTCCCTCGCATGATCGTCGCGACCCGGCAGCACCCCCGTCGAGGGGAAGTTTTTGCTTGTGGCCGGTTCTCGGTGGGTGGGGGCCTGGTGGAGACCGAGGGTGAAGGCATGGCGTCGGCAAAGTCGGGCCGAAAGGTGGTGGTTGCCCGAGGCTCCTTTGTTTCGGGCGGGTTGACCGGTGATGATCCGCGGCGCACGCTCGGAAGTGAGTGGTAGATGCAACTTGTTTCCTGGGCGGGTGTGCTTCCGGCGTGGAGACGCGCTGGTGAGACGGGGTGCCCGGCAGGGACGCGGAGTGGAGGACGTGTATGTGTGGCATCGCTGGCTGGGTCTCCTTCGACCGGGAACTGCGGGGCGAGGGCGCCGTATTGGATGCGATGACGGAGACGATGGAGTGCCGGGGACCGGACGACAGGGGCGTGTGGGCGGAAGGGCCCGCGGGGCTCGGCCACCGCAGGCTCGCCATCATCGATCTCCCCGGCGGACGGCAGCCGATGACCTTCCCGACGCCTCACGGGAACGTCGCGATGGTGTACTCCGGCGAGGCGTACAACTTCACCGAGCTGCGCCGTGAACTCACCGACAGGGGGCACCGGTTCACGACCACCTCCGACACCGAGGTCGTCCTGCACGGCTACCTGGAGTGGGGCGACGAGGTCGCCGAACGCCTCAACGGCATGTACGCGTTCGCCGTCTGGGACGCCCGCGAGAGCAAGCTCGTGATGATCAGGGACCGCATGGGCATCAAGCCCTTCTACTACTACCCCACCCCCGACGGCGTCCTGTTCGGCTCGGAACCCAAGGCGATCCTCGCCAACCCCCTGGCCCGCCCCCGCGTCACCCTCGACGGCATGCGCGAACTGCTGACGATGGTCAAGACGCCGGGCCACGCGGTGTGGGACGGCATGGCGGAGGTCGAGCCGGGCACCGTCGTCACCGTCGACCGCGAGGGCCTGCACCGGCGCGTGTACTGGGAGCTGGAGACGAGGGAGCACACCGACGACAAGGCCACGACGATCGCGACGGTGAGGGAACTCCTCGACGACATCGTCCGCCGCCAGCTCGTCGCCGACGTCCCCCGCTGCACCCTCCTGTCCGGCGGCCTCGACTCCTCCGCGATGACGGCGCTCGCGGCACGCCAACTCGGCGAGCACGGCGAGAAGGTACGCAGCTTCGCCGTCGACTTCGTGGGCCAGGCGGACCACTTCCTCGCCGACGACCTGCGCGGCACCCCCGACACCCCCTTCGTGCACGACGTCGCCCGCACCGCGCACACCGAGCACCAGGACATCGTCCTGGACTCACGGACCCTCGCCGACCCGGAGGTCCGCGCGAAGGTGATCAGGGCCCGCGACCTGCCCGCCGGCTTCGGCGACATGGACGCCTCGCTGTACCTGCTGTTCAAGGCGATCCGTGCCGAGTCGACGGTCGCCCTCTCCGGCGAGTCGGCGGACGAAGTCTTCGGCGGCTACCTCCAGTTCTTCGACGAGGAGGCCCGCAAGGGCACCACCTTCCCCTGGCTCGTCAGCTTCGGCCGCCACTTCGGCCAGGACACCGAGACCCTCGACCCGGCTCTGCGCACCGCCCTCGACCTCGACGGCTACGTCGCCGACAGCCACCGGGGCGCCGTGAAGAACATCCAACGCCTCGACGGCGAGAGCGACTTCGAGTACGGCATGCGCCGCATGTCCCACCTCCACCTCACCCGGTTCGTGCGCATCCTCCTCGACCGCAAGGACCGCGCGAGCATGGCCGTAGGACTGGAGGTCCGCGTCCCGTTCTGCGACCACCGCCTCGTCGAGTACGTCTACAACACCCCCTGGTCCCTCAAGTCCTTCGACGGCCGCGAGAAGAGCCTCCTGCGCGAGGCGACCGCCGACCTGCTGCCCAAGTCCGTGTACGACAGGGTCAAGAGCCCCTACCCCTCCACCCAGGACCCCGCGTACGCCACCGCCCTGCGCGCCCAGGCCAAGGACCTCCTCGCCACCCCCGCCCACCCGGTGTTCGACCTCGTCGACAGGTCCAGCCTGCGCGACCTCGCCCACCGCGACACGCCCGTCAGCGGCCAGGCCGAGCGGCGCGGCCTGGAACGCACCCTCGACCTGGCCCTGTGGCTGGAGATGTACCGCCCGGAGCTGAGCCTCGACTGACGGCCTGGGGCTCGGCCTCGACCAGCCGCCGGGAGCCGAGCCCCGGCCGATCCCCGACTCCCTGCGCGATCACCCCTGTTACCCCAACGCCCAGAACGAGATCGGCGAGTTCGCCCGGAACCCGATCCTCGGATACACCGGCGCCCCCGCCGCCGTCGCGTGCAGGGTGGCCCGGGTCAGCCCCGTGGCCCGGCCACCCTCGTACAAGGCTTTCCGCGTCACCGCCTCCCCGTACCCCCGCCGCTCCCACGCCGGATCCGTCGCGACGAGGACGACGAACAGCCGCCCGTCCGTCTCGACGGTCGCCGCGCACGTCACGGGGACCCCGTCGCGCAGCCCCAGGTACGCGTGCACGCCGCTCTTCCACAGCGCGGACCCGACCAGCCCGTCCCGGCCGTCGTCCGGATCGAAGCCGTACGCACGGGAGTTGAGGTCCGCGTACGCCGTCAGCTGCTCGTCGTCGGTGACGCGGGCGAACGTCAGCTCCGGGTGGGTCGGTTCGGGCAGCGGCAGCAGGTCGCCGGCCATCCCGGTGCCGGGGAACGCGTAGGTGAGGCCCGCCTGTCCGGCGGCCGGGGCGAGGGCGGCACGGGCGTCCTCACTCAACAACTCCTCGAAGACCCACAGGAACCCGCCCCGCTTCTTGGCCCGCATGACGTCCGCCGCCTCACCCAACCGGCGCTCCAGGAGCGCGGGTCGGACCCCGGTCTCGGTGAGCGTCAGGCAGTTCCAGAACAGGAACCGGCTCTCGGCCCACCGCACGGCGATCCCCGGCAGATCGCGGACGTCGGCGTCCGGATTCCGGTCGAGTGTCAACGTCCGCCAACCGGACGCGAGTTGCTCCATCGACTCGATCGACTCCGCAAGGTCGTGCACTCCAGCCCCTTTCACCTATTCGTAACCACCCCAGTCAAGCAACTACGGAGTCAACACCACGGTATTGAGAGAGAATTGACGTGATCTCAGGGGGTACTCCGCAGCGCGCATCTCAACGGGGGTATGGATGGCGCACCGTGCACTCCACGGATACGAGCAACTCGTCGACACGTTCGTCCCCGCGGCCGTGGGCCTGGGTCCGCGCGGCACGGGAACCGCCTCCGGGTACCCGCGCGGCGCCCCGGTGATCACCGTGCACGGCGGGCGCGGCACGGGCAGGACGGCTGTCTGCGAGCAGTTGCACGACGCCCATGTGGGCCGGCTGCACGTGGCGAAATGGCCGATGCCCGGCGCTCAGCCGGTCGGCATGGCCCCGCCCCCCGACCAGGCGAACCCGCTGACCTCCCGCCCGCTCGCGGCGCTCGGCTGGCTGGTGCACGAACTCAACGGGGACGTACCGAAGTTCGGCCGCGTCGAGTTCCCCCGCTTCACCTACGGCCTGATGGCCGCGACGACCCTGTACGAACCCCTCTCCGCCGAGCACGCGGACGGCCCCCCGCTGGCGGACCTCCAGCGTCTCGAACACCGGCTGCGGGACCTGGAGGTCGCGCTGTCGGACGGCGGACGCCCCCTGTGGGACACGCTCGCCGCCTGGGTGTCGGCGGCGATCCCGCTGGTGACGGCGTTCGCGCCGGGACTCGGCCCGGTCGAGGAACTCCTCCAGCGGATCATCCAGCAGGCCGGTGAGCGCGGCGGCGCGAAGCTGGACCAGCCGGCGCTGAAGTGGTGGGACGAGGAGCTGCACGGGATACAGGGCTCCGGCATCAGGAAACTTCTCGACTGGGTGTTCCTGAGCCTGCGTCTCCAGGTACCCGCCGAGGCCCGCCGCGTTCTGGAGGCCCGGCTCGCCGCCGCGTTCCTCGCCGACATCGACGCCCACTACCGCCGAAGACACTGGCGCGTCCGCCCCCTCCCGCTGATCCTCCTGGACAACACGCACACCCCCACCGGCAGTCGCCTCCTCGACGTCCTGCTCACCGCCTACGCGCGGGCGGCGGGCCCCGAGAACGCGAAGGGCGCCGAGGTCACCCGTCCCGTGATCGTCGCCACCCGGCTCGGCGCCGGCCCCCGGCCCGCCACCCCCAAGCACCCCCACCCGCTGGGCGTCCCCCAGTTCGGCACCCTCGTCTGGCACAGCCCCCGCAGCGACCGCCGGGAAGCCTGGCAGGTGTGGCTGCGGGCGCCCGCGCTCGGCGCGGACAACATCGCCACCGCCCTCGGCGCCCCCTGCCCGCGCGGACTGCCCAACCTCGTCGAGCAGATCAGCGCCGGCCGGGCGGGCTGCGCGCACCCGCTGATCGAGGCCGCCCGCGAGACCCTGCGCACCGGACGCCGTACGGTCCTGCTGACCGCCGAACCCCAGGAGCTGGGCCCCACCCTGCTGAGCCGGCCGCCGGCGGGCACCGACCAGGAGGGCACGGTCACCGCCGCGCTCCTGCGCTACCTCGTCCCCGACCGGGCCCTCATCGACGCCCTCTTGCCGTGGGCGGTGGCGCTGCGCGCGGAGGACGTGCCGCACCTGCCCGGGTACGACCCGGACCAGCACCACCGCATCCGCGAACTCCTCAAGGAGGACCACTGGTACCGCGCCTCCTGGCCGGACTCCGCGCACCCCGCGATCGGCGACCGCACCCTGCGTGAACTCCTCCTGCACCACCTGCGCACCGAGGCCGGCCCCGCGCGCTGGACGGCCCTGCACACCGCCGCCCGCGACCGCCACGCCCCCGGCAGCGCCGCGCACCTGCACCACACGCTCGCCCTCGGCCGCCGCGAGGAGGCGATCGCCGGCCTGCACACGGCGTTCAGGGACACCGGCCGGCTCGGCTGGCTGGCCACCGTCCAGACCGTGTGCGCGGCCCCGCACCCGCCGGCCGGCCACGACGGGCACCGCCCGCGGCCCGCCGCGCTGTGCGCCGCCTGCCAGGGCCCGCACCCCGACGACCGGCACCGCGCGATCGGCCGCCTCCTCGACCTGCTGTGGGGGGTGTCGACGCTCTCCTCCCTGTACACGGACGACCCGGAGAGCCCCGACAACCGGCTGCGGCAACTGCTCAACGGCTTCGACGTCGCCTACGACGACCAGGGCGGCCCGGGTGACCCGGGCGACCAGGAACTGGCCACCACCGACGCCGCCCGCCGCTGGCCCGTCCTGCTCGCCCGGGGCCGGCGGGTCCCCGAACTCCCCATCGCCAGAAGGGATCACTGACGTGGCACCCGAGTTCTGGCCGTCGCCGGTACTGATCGGCGGGCCGATCGTCCTGCTCCTCGCTCTCGGCGCCGGCGTCTGGCTGGTGCTGCGGACCCATTTCGTGGACATCGTCCGCAACGTCCTCCTCGGGCTGTGCGTGCTGCTGGGCGCGGGCGCGCTGACGGCTCTCGTCTGGGCCGCCGACCTGCCCGACTACTGCCAGAGCGGCAACGAACGGCTCGTGAAGGAGGGCGGGGAGTGCGTCGGCGTCAGCGACGGCGGCCACGTCTACATCTCCGAGCTGGACCAGGTGTCGAAGGCGATCAAGGACCTCAACGACGAGGTGACGGGCGGGAAGAAGCCGTACGCCACCGTCGCGCTGATGATCCCCATGACCCCGGCCGCCGACAGCAAGGCCGACCGGGACCAGATCCTGCGCGAGGTGCAGGGCGCCTACCTCGCGCAGTACCGGGCCAACAAGGTCGACGACCTGGACATCGGCGTCCGGCTCGTCCTCGCCAACCCGGGGCGCGCGATGGACCACGGGACGCGGGTCGCCGACTGGCTCGGCGAGATGACGGGGACGGAGGACCGGCTGCGGGTCGTCTTCGGCTTCAACCTGAGTGTCCGTCAGAACGCGGACACCATCGGCTACTTGACCAAGGACAAGGGCATCCCGGTGGTGGGCGGCCCGATCACCGCGACCAACCTCGCGAACGACGACAGCGGCACCTACCCCGGCCTCGTGAAGGTCGTCCCCTCCAACCGCGACCAGGCCCAGGCCCTCAGCCACTACCTCGGCGGCGACCGGTCCAAGACCTTTCTCATCCAGGACGAGAACAGCGACGACCTCTACTCCCGGTCCCTGCGCGACGCCTTCCAGGAGGTCACGAAGGGCGCGGCGGGCGGCCCCGAGACGTACGACGCGGAGAAGGTGCTCTACCGGGACTTCCGGCAGATGGTCGGCAACATCTGCGACTCGAAGGCCACCACCGTCTACTTCGCGGGCCGCCCGCCCGCCCTCGCCAACCTGATCAAGGCGCTCGGCGACCGGGGCTGCATGGACCGGCCGATCCGCGTCGTCACCGTCTCCGGCGCCTCGACGATCACCCTCGACCCGAAACTCGACTGGGGCGCCTTCACCCGGGGCGCCGGGCTGACCGTCGAGTACGCGACCATCACCCATCCGGACGCCTGGAAGGCCACCACCAAGAACCGCCCGGCGACCGGCGGCTCCCCCGACGACCTCGCGAAACTCACCGGCCTCATCGGCGGGCGGACCGGGATCGGCACCGTCGACCTCACCGACGGCCGCACGATCACCATGTTCGACGCGGCCACCACCGCGGTCACCGGCATCGCCGACCGGGTCGACGAGAAGGGCACGGTCCCGGCGCTCGCCGACATCAAGGAGACCTGGCGGCGGCTGCGCGGCCAGTCCAAGGTGGAGGGGGCGAGCGGCTGGATCTGCCTCAAGAGCGACGGCACGCCGTACGACAAGGCCGTCGCCGTCGTCCGGCTCGTCCCGCCGGCCGCGGGGAAGACCGGGAAGGGCACCCTCGCCTTCCAGACGATCGCCTGGCCGACCGGGCGTCCGCTGACCGAGGACATGTGCCGCAACGCGCGCGGTTGAGCAGCTCCATTGGTACATCGGTGGTGATTGCAACTAGTCTCTTCGGTACATCCCCCACGCCGAGGAGCACACCATGGCGAAGATCCTGTTCCTGATGACCGCGGCCGACCACTGGACCCTGGCCGACGGCAGCACCCACCCCACCGGCTTCTGGGCCGAGGAGGCGGTGGTCCCCTACGACGCGTTCAAGGCCGCCGGCCACGAGATCACCGTCGCCACCCCCGGCGGCGCCGTGTCCCCCGTCGACGCAGGCAGCCTCGACTCCGACGAGATCAAGGCGGCCCTGGACAAGGCGACCGGCCTGCGCGAGCCCATCGCCCTCACCGACGTGACGCTGGAGGACTACGACGCCGTGTACGTCCCCGGCGGGCACGGGCCGATGGAGGACCTCGCCGTCGACGCCGACTCCGGGGCGCTGCTCACCCGCGCGGTCGGCTCCGGCATGCCGGTCGCCGTCGTCTGCCACGGCCCGGCGGCGCTGCTCGCGGCCGTGAAGGACGACGGCACCAACGCCTTCGCCGGCTACCGGATCGCCGCCTTCACCAACGAGGAGGAGCGCATCGGGGGCTTCGCCGACAAGGCCAAGTGGCTGCTGGTTGACCGCCTCACCGAGGCGGGCCTGACCGTCGAGTCCGGGGCGCCCTGGGCGCCGTACACCGTGACCGACCGCAATGTCCTCACCGGGCAGAACCCGGCGTCGTCGGCGCCGCTGGCGGCGGAGCTGATCAAGGCGCTCGGCTGAGTCCGGGGATTCAGACGCCCAGCGCCGGGAGCAGCGCCGAGTCGACGTACTGGCGCAGGAACTCCACGTCGGCCGTCCTGCCCTCGATCAGCGGCCGGGTGACCAGAGCGCCCAGCATCAGGTGGGGGACGTAGGCGAGCGCGGGGGCGTCCGGGTGGACCTCCCCGCGCTCCACCGCCCGGGTCAACAGGGTCTGGAGGCCGCTGAGTTCGGGGGCGACGATGAGCCGGCGCAGGGCGTCGAGGAGGTCGGGGTGGGCGTGCGTCGCGTGCGCCAGGCCCCGGATCAGCGCGGTGTCCTCGGCCATCCGCCGGTCGTCGACCTGGTCGACGAAGGTCATGAAGTCGCCGCGCAGCGAGCCCGTGTCGATGTCCGCGAGGCTCACCGGCTTCTGGTGGCGCAGCGCCTTGGCGACCAGCTCCGGTTTACCCGCCCACTGGCGGTAGAGCGTCGCCTTGCTGCACCGGGTGCGGGTGGCGACCGCCTCCATCGTCAGCCCCTCGTACCCGACCTCGCGCAGCAGGGCGAGGACGGCGTCGTACAGTTCGGCCTCGCGCTCGGGGCCGAGCCGGCTGCGGCGTGCGCGTGGCGGTGCGGTCGTCGGGTGTCCGATCATGGCCACCGTCCCCTCACTTGGTGTCCCGGCCTCCACGCTATCGCGCACAACATTGAATACGAAACCGTTTCGGTCGAGAAATGTGTCACCTGCAAGACTGGAGCCGAGCACCGCCGGAAGGGGCACCCATGGCCACCACGTCACCGCCCGCCGCGAGACCGGGCCGCCCCCGTGACCCCGGCGCCGACGAACGCATCCTCCAGGCGGCCGTCGACGAACTCGCCGAAGCCGGTGTCGCGGGCTTCCGCACCAACTCCGTAGCCTCCCGCGCCAAGGTCGCCAAGCGCACCCTCTACTCCCGCTGGCCGGAACGCGACGCCCTGGTCCTCGCGGCGCTCAGCAGCCTCTCCGGCTGCGTCCACCCGCCCCGCACCGGCAGCCTCGAAGGGGACCTCGGGGTCCTCTACGACAAGATCGCCGAGACCCTGGAGAGCCCCCAGTGGCTCATCGTCCTGCGCTGCTCCTTCGAGTTCCCCGACTTCCCCGAGCTGTACGCCGACTTCCTGCGCGACTGCGTCGACCAGCCCCTCGCGGTCGTCGAGGACGTCCTGTACGACGCCGAGCGGCGCGGCGAGCTGCGGCCGGGGCTCGACCGCTCGGTCGCCGCCGAGTCCTTCGCCGCCGCGCTGGCCAACTTCAGCTCGCACATCTCGCTCAAGCGGGGCGTGAGCGCGGCGGGGACGCGGGACCGGTACCTGGACCTGTTCCTGAACGGCGTGCGGTCGACGGACGGCTGAAGCCCCGCACCCCGGGGTGGGGAGAAGTGTGCCTGGTGCATCGATACGGCGTACCGTACGATGACCCGTATGCCTCGGACCTCCCCCGCGCTGGACCGCGCGACCCCGGCCCGCATCGCCGAGACCGCCCTCCGGCTGGTCGACGAGGACGGCCCCGGGGCGCTCACCTTCCGGGCCCTCGCCGCCCGCCTCGACATCTCGCTCGCCTCCCTCCAGCGCCGCTGCACCGACCTCGCCGGGCTCCTCGACCTGTGCCTCGACCACCTCGCCGCCGGCCTCCCCGAAGCCGAAGCCGAACCCGACGGGGACTGGGCGAGCGCGACCGAGACCCGGTTCACCGCCCTCTACCGGCTCCTCGTCGCCCACCCCGGCCTCCTCGCCCTGCGCGGCACCCGCCCCTGGCTCGGCCCCAACCTCCTGGCCCGCCTCACCGAACCCCAGCTCGCCGACAGCCTCGCCGCCGGACTGACCCCCGCCGAGGCGATCACCGCCTACCGGGCGATGTACCTCCTCACCCTCGGCAGCGCCGGCTTCGTCGACCACCGCGACCCCGCCGCCGCCCGCGCCACCACCCGCCGCGCGCTCGCCGCCCTCGACCCCGCCGACTTCCCCGCCCTCACCGGCCACCTCGCCGAGATCCTCCCCGCCGTCACCGACCACGACGTCTACTACACCGCCCTGCGCCACCTCATCACCGCCCACACTGCCCAAGGAACCCCGTGATCTTCAGCAGCGACAACACCGCCCCCGCCTCCCCCGAGATAGCCGAGGCCGTCCTGCGCGCCTCCACAGGACCGGCCCTGCCCTACGGCGCCGACGACCACTCCGCCTCCGTACGGCGCCGGCTCGCCGACCTCTTCGAGCGCGACGTCGACGTCCTGTTCGTCTCCAGCGGCACCGCCGCCAACGCGCTGAGCCTCGCCACCCTCACCCCGCCCTGGGGCAGCGTCCTGTGCCACCGCGAGAGCCACATCAACAACGACGAGTGCGGGGCGCCCGAGTTCTACACGGCGGGCGCCAAACTCGTCCCCCTCGGCGGTGCCGACGCGAAGATCGACCCCGCCGAACTGCGCACCGCCGTCCGGCACAAGACGGGGGACGTGCACAGCGTCGAACCCTCCGTCGTCAGCGTCACCCAGGCCACCGAGACCGGCGCGGTCTACACCCCGGACGAACTCGCGGAGCTGGGGACGATCACCAAGGACGCCGGGCTGCGGCTGCACGTGGACGGCGCCCGGTTCGCCGGCGCCGTCGCCTCCCTCGGGCGCACCCCCGCCGAACTGACCTGGAAGGCCGGGGTCGACCTGCTGTCCTTCGGCGCGACCAAGAACGGCACCATGACCGCCGACGCGATCGTGGTCTTCGACCGCTCCCTCACCGCCGAACTCGCCTTCCGCGGCAAGCGCGCGGGCCAGCTCACCGCCAAGATGCGCTTCCAGGCCGCCCAGCTGGACGCCTACCTCGCCGACGGCCTCTGGCTGCGCAACGCGGCCCACGCCAACACGATGGCCGCCCGCCTCGAAGACGGCCTCAAGGCGATCCCCGGCGTCGAACTCCTCGGCGCGGCCGACGCGAACATCCTCTTCGTCCGCTTCCCCCAGGAGGTCATCGACGGACTCCTCGCGGAGGGCTTCGTCTTCTACCACGACCGCTGGGGCACGGGCGTGGTCCGCCTCGTCACGTCGTTCGCCACGACGGAGGGGGAGATCGACGCACTGCTGAAGGCGGCGGCGCGGCTCGCGGGGTAAACCTGGGGGCTGATTCGTGAAGGGCTGAGCCTCGGGGGGGCGCGGGCGTCGGGCCGGGGGCGACCCACCGGGGTGCAAGGGCCGACCCCGGCCCCTGCACCGTACGCAGCCGTACGACCCCGTCAGCCCGCCACCCGCAGCAGCAGCTTCCCCGTCGACGTCCGCCCGCCCATCAGCCGGTGCGCCTCCGCGGCCTCCTCCAGCGGGAACTCGGCGGTCACCGGCAGGCTCACCGTCCCGTCCGCCGCCTTCGCGAACGCCCGCCCGGTGAGCGCGCGCAGCTCGTCCGGCGCGGTTTGGGCGAGCCCGAGGATGGTGAACGCCGACACGGACCGCCCCCACGCGCCCAGCTCGGGCACCCCGGCCTGCCAGGGCGCGGCGCCGGACGCGTTGCCGAAGGAGACCAGGCGCCCGTACAGCGCGAGGGCGCCGAGCCCTTGGCGCAGGGTCTCGCCGCCGACCGGGTCGAGGATCAGGTCGACGCCCTTGCCGCCGGTGGCGCGGTGCACGCCGGCCGCGAAGTCGTCCGGCGTGAAGACCTCGTCGTACCCGTGCTTCAGCGCGTACCGCGCCTTCGCCGGGGTGGAGGCCACGCCGTACACGGTGCCCGCGCCCGCCGCGCGCGCGAGTTGTCCTGCGACCGTGCCGACGCCGCCCGCCGCGCCGTGGACGAGGACCGTCTCGCCGGTGCGCAGGCGGCCGACCTCGTGGAGGAGGGCGTGGGCGGTGGGCAGGACGGTCGGGAGCGCGGCGGCCGTGCGCAGGTCGAGGCCCCGGGGGAGGGGGACGGTGGCGGTGGCCTCGGCGCGGACGACCTCGGCGTAGCCGCCGCCGGGGAGGAACGCGGTGACCTCCTGGCCCGGGGTGAGGCCGGTGACGCCCTCGCCGAGGGCCCGGACGCGGCCGGAGACTTCGAGGCCGGGGCGGCAGGGGAGCGCCTCGACGCGGTAGCCGTCGGCGCGGGCCTTGAGGTCGGCGAAGTTCACGCCGGCGTAGGCGACGTCGACGGTGACCTGGCCGGGGCCCGGTTCGGGGGTTTCGACGTCGACGGCCTTGAGGACGTCGGGGGTGCCGTACTCGTGGAACTCGACTGCGCGCATGGCGGGACACGTCCTTCGGGGGTGCGGGCATGGCTCGGCCCGGCGGGCGGAGTGTTCAATCAGAAGCGAACACTCGGACTGTAAGATATCCATCGAACACTCGGCAACCCGCCGGGTCCCCGCCGACAGGAGGCGCATGCCCGACCAGACACCGGGCGCGAGCCACCGCGCCGCCCCCGTCCACACCCACCCCGACGACGTCTCCACCCTCACGGCCCTGTCCGCCGTGGCCGACCCCGTCCGCATCACCCTCCTCCGCGAACTCGCCGACTCCCCTGTCTGGACGCGCAGTTGCGGCAGCTTCGACGTCCCCGTCGGCAAGGCCGCCCTCAGCCACCACTTCGCCGTCCTGCGCGGCGCGGGCCTGGTCGAGCAGCGCGACGAGGGCCCCCGCCGGGTCAACCGGCTGCGCCGGGAGGAGTTCGAGGCACGCTTCCCGGGACTGCTGGATCTGGTACTGCGCGACGCGTGAACCCGTGGCCGCGCTCCACCTGTTCACCAGTTCCTCCACGCGCCTCGACGGGCGCTTCCGGACGACCGCCCGGGACGCGCCGCCGGGCCTCCGCCTCGATCTCGATCCTCATCCGCGGGTCGGCGAGACCGCAGACGAGCATCGTCGCGGCCGGGCGGACGTCACCGAAGCAGCGGCGCAGGACCGGCCAGCAGGGCTCGAAGTCCGCGCGGTCCGGCAGGAGATAGCGCACGCGGACCACGTCCGCGAAGGTGCACCCCGCCTCGGCCAGGGCGGCCCCGATGGTGCGCAGGCACTGCTCCGCCTGCTCCACCACGTCCTCGGAGATCGTCATCGTGGCGTAGTCGAAACCGGTCGTCCCGGACACATGCACCCGGTCGCCGTCGACGACGGCACGGGCGTAGCCGATCTGCTCCTCGAAGGCCGAACCGCCGAGGATCGCGTAGCGCTCTGTCATGCGCCGACGCTAGAAGACCAGCACCGATACGTCTAATACGGTCACCGGCACGACCTGATATCTCTAGGCGTATGGAGCGCCCCGAACTTCCCCTCCCGCAACTGCACGCCTTCGTCGTGCTCGCCGAGGAACTCCACTTCGGCCACGCGGCCGCCCGCCTGGGCATCGCCCAGCCGCCGCTGAGCCAGCAGATCCGCCGCCTGGAGGAGAAGGTCGGCCACGCGCTGTTCACCCGCACCCCGGGACGGATCACCCTGACCCCGGCCGGCGCCGAACTCCTGCCCACCGCACGGCGGGCCCTCACCGACCTCGCGGAGGGCCTCGCCGCAGCACGGGCCGTCGGCAGCGGTCAGGCGGGCCGGTTGCGGATCGGCTTCGCCGCCTCCGTCGCCCTGACGGTCCTGCCCGGTCTGCTGCGCACCTTCCGGGACCGCTACCCCGGCGTACACCTGGACATCCACGAGATGACCACCGCTCCCCAGCTGGCCGCCCTGCACGACCGGACCATCGACATCGGCCTCCTGCGCGAACCCCCGGCCGACGAGACGGGGCTCGGCTTCCGGACGGTCCTCACCGAACCCTTCGTGGCCGTACTCCCGTCCGCCCACCCCCTGGCCGCCCGACGGACCGTACAGCTCGCCCAGCTGGCGGACTCGCCCTTCGTCCTGCTGCCCCGCGCGGTCGGCCCGGCCCTGCACGACCAGATCATCGGCCTGTGCACCGAGGCAGGGTTCACCCCGCAGGTCGTCCAGCACGCGGTGGAGTGGCAGACCGTGTGCGCCCTCGTGGAAACCGGCCTCGGCGTCTCCCTGGCCCCGGCGAGCATCCGGCGCATCCGCCTCAAGGGCGTCGCCTTCCGCCGGATCTCACCCGGCACCGCCCGCACCCGCGTGGCCGTCGCCTGGCGCGAGAACGACCACAACCCCCTGGTCACCCACCTCCTGGCGACCGTCGGTTCAGACACGTGTTGAGACGAGCCGCCTGCCGGGTCAGGTGGTCGCGCTCCGCGAGGTCGGTCGCCCGGCGGGCGGCCTCCGCGTAGAGGCGGGCCGCTCTCGGCAGGTCGCCGTCGCGTTCGTGGAGGTAGGCCGCCACCGCCGTGTGGCGCGGCAGCGCGGTGTCCAGCTCCGCGAGGGCGGCCAGACCCGCACGGGGACCGTCGGCCTCGCCGACCGCCACCGCCCGGTTCAGCCGGACGACCGGACTGCCGGTGAGGCCCGCGAGTTCGTCGTACCACTCCACGATCTGCACCCAGTCCGTCTCCCCGGCGCTGCGGGCGTCGGCGTGCAGCGCCGCGATGGCCGCCTGCGCCTGGAACTCGCCCAACCGGTCCTCGGCCAGCGCTGCTTGCAGGATCCGCACCCCCTCCGCGATCAGGACGGTGTCCCAGCGGGAGCGGTCCTGCTCGGCCAGCGGCACCAGACCGCCGTCCGGGGCGGTACGGGCCGTACGCCGCGCGTGGTGCAGCAGCATCAGGGCGAGCAGGCCCGCCACCTCGGGGTGGTCGATCGACGCCGCGAGCTGCCGGGTCAGGCGTACGGCCTCGGCGGCCAGGTCGACGTCGCCGGAGTAGCCCTCGTTGAACACCAGGTACAGGACGCGCAGCACCGTCGCCACGTCCCCCGGCTGATCGAACCGGACGCCGGACACCGTCCGCTTGGCGCGGCTGATCCGCTGCGCCATGGTCGCCTCGGGCACCAGGTATGCCTGGGCGATCTGCCGGGTCGTGAGCCCGCCCACCGCGCGCAGCGTGAGGGCCACGGCGGAGGACGGGGTGAGCGAGGGGTGCGCGCACAGGAAGTACAGCTGGAGCGTGTCGTCCACGGCGGGCGCCGGGCCCGGCGCCGGTTCCTCCTCGACGCGGTCCTCACGGCGGCGGCGTGCCGTGTCCGCGCGGGTCTGGTCGAGGAACTTCCGCCACGCCACGGTGACCAGCCAGCCCTTCGGATCCCTCGGCGGCCCGGCCGGCCAGGCACGGACCGCCTCCACGAGGGCGTCCTGCACGGCGTCCTCGGCCGCCGCGAAATCCGCTCCGCGGCGGACCAGGACCGTCAGGACACCCGGCGTGAGGCTCCTCAGCAGCGCCTCATCCACCGGCGTGGCAGTCCGCGACCGTCGGGGCGGCGTGGAGGAAGGGACGCAGCTCCAGCCATTCGTGGATCGGCTTCCCGCCCGCGCCCGGGGCCGCCGACAGCTCACCGGCCAGCTCGACGGCCCGCTCGTGACTGTCCACGTCGATCACCATCCACCCGGCGATGAGGTCCTTCGTCTCCGCGAAGGGCCCGTCCGTCACCGGCGGGCGCCCCTCACCGTCGTACCGCACCCACGTCCCCTCCGGCGCGAGCGCCTGCCCCTCCACGTACTCCCCGCTCTCCACCAGCCGGTCCGCGAAGTCCCGCATGTATCCCACGTGCGCCGAGATCTCCTCCGGCGTCCACTGCTCCATCGGCACGTTGTTGACCGCGTCCGGGGCACCCCGGTAGTGCTTCAGCAACAGGTACTTGGCCATCGTCTTCTCCTTGCCTGGCACGGCCCGTCGTGGCCGCGTTCACTACGGGGACGGAGCGGGGTGACGGTTCTCGACATCGGCGCCGGAAGTATTTTGCGGGAGAGGGGACGGGGGCGGCCAGCCGGGGCGCGTGGGGACGTCTCGGTGCGCCTTAAGGTGGTCCGATGTTCGATCGACTGGAGATCAGGGTGCTGCCGCCAGGACCCCGGTGGGCTGCCGAGATACGGATCCGGGTCAACGGGGAGGACGTGATCGACGAGAGGGTCGGCGAGGGCGGACGGGGTCCGCTCGCGGCGCACGCCCTGCCCTTCGGCAGGCCCGGCTCCCTGTGGGCGACCGAAGAGGCCCACCGGGTGGAACTGGGGGAACCGATATGCACCGGCGGCTGCTGCGGTTTTCTGGCCGTGGTCGTCGAGCGGTACGGGGAGACCGTGCGGTGGTCGGACTGGGAGGTGCCGGTGGACGGCGCAGACGTGCCCTCCCCGCCGCCGGAGTTCTACTTCGACGCGAGGCAGTACGACGCCGAAGTGGGCCGGGCGGGGGCGGAGTTCGGCCGGCAGACGTACGGGGGGTCCGGTGGTGTCTGAGGGCGACTTCGAGGTGCGGGAGTTCCGCGATCAGGGGCGGGTCGAGATCCACAGCGCGGTGGATCCCGTCTCGCTCCAGACGAGCGCGGCTCGGAAAGCCGCGTTCATGGGGGCGCTCGGGTCGGCCGTCCGGAGCGGTACGACAGGGGTCTTCACCCACGATGTCGAAGTGACCCTGGTATGGCTCATCGAGGAGTCCCGGCGCTATCAGACCCATCTGGTGGCCGATCTCGACAACGTGCTGAAGCCGATCCTCGACGCGGTCACGGGGGCCGACGGCATCATGATCGACGACAACCAGGTCCAGTCGATCCGAGCCTCGTGGATGACACCCGGTGCGCGGGCGGGCTTCGAACTGCACTTCACGGCGTTGACGAGGGACGAGTACGTGACTCGTCGAGGGCTGTCCTTCGTGGAGTTCGGCCCGGACCGCTGCCTCCTGCTGCCGCAGGCCGACCGAGCGGTTCAGGCGGTGATCGTGCAGGCGCACCGCGAGGCCCTCACGAGCTACCGGGAGATGCTCGACGCGGGGATCCCCGACAGCGCCGCACGGGGTGTCCTTCCGTCCGCCCGGCCCTTTCCGCGCGCACGGCTCGGTGCCTTCGAGGTGCGCCACCACACCGAATTCTGAAGGCCGGGGAATCGCGATCATGCTCTAATCGCCGGATGACGAAGACCGCATCACCGTGGATACGACGCTGGCTGGACGGCTGGACCCTGGCCCGCTCCCTGCCCGAGGCCGAGCTGGCCGGATCCCCGGGGGACGGGCTGAGGTCCGTCTGCGGCCAGCCCGGCCGTGAGGTCGAGGTGTTCGCCCTGCGCGCGGACGACGACCCCGAGTCCGTGACCCGGCTGGCGAAAGCCGTCGCCGCCGAGACGCGGACCGCCTGGCTCACGGTCCCGACACTGCACGCCGACGCCGTCGAGACCGCCGTCACCGGCGCGGGACTGGAACTGCTGCTGCGGGCCGAGTGGCTCATGACGACCGACCTGACCGGGCATCCACGGCACGCGGCCCCCGCGCCGTACGAGCGGGAGATCCGTACGGAGGGGGCGGTCACGGTCGTCACTCTCCGCGCGCCCTCGGGTGAGGAGGCCGCGCGCGGCACCATCGCCGTCGTCGGCACCGACGCGATCGCCGACCGCATCGAGACGGACGCCGCGCATCGGCGGCGCGGACTGGGGCGCGCGGTGATGAGCGCGCTGGCGGAGACCGCCGTGGCCCAGGGCGCCCGTACCGGCCTCCTCGTCGCCAGCGAGGAGGGGCAACGGCTCTACTCCACGCTCGGATGGCGGCGCGAAACCGACGTCCTGATCGCCCGTGCCCGTTAGCACCGGTTCACGTTCCGCGCGCATGAGAGGGTCGACTGACCCTGCCCGTACCGCACTTGGGAGTCGTCATGCCGCTCGATCCCTTCCTCGCCGCGAAGATCCACCTGCTGGAGGGCGTCACCTGGGAGGACGCGGGGGCCGACCCGGAGGTCATGAACCGGTTGGCGGAGTTCTTCCGTGACCCGGGGGAGTGGACCGTCCCGGACTCGCGTATCCCTTCGCCCACTTCCCGACCCCGGCTCTGGACGACGAAACGGCCGCTGCCATGTGGGAGTTGCCGCCGCTCCTGCGTTTCACGACCGCGTCGATCGAGTACATGGTCCGCAACTACGTCGGCCGGCTGACCGCGCTTCCCGCGGAGGCGCTGCCGGGCGCGGCCGACCTCACCGGCCTGCCCGCCACGGCGGTTCTCCTCTCGGAGTACGACGACCTGCGGCCCTCCGGTGACCTCCTCGCGCTCCAGTTGGAGGAGACGGGTGTGCCGGTGCGGACGTATCGCGCCGCCGGGATGCTCCACAGGCACCTCAACCGGACCCCCAGTTTGAAGGAGGTCGACCGGTCGCTGGACTTCTTCGTGGAGGCGCTGGCCCGCTGAACGAGCCCGCCGTGGGCGGAACCGCCGTTCAGCGGGGGGATCCGCACCGCCTGGGGATGCCCGGCGATGTACGCCCGCACCACCGCCTCGAAGCTCGGGTCCGGCTCCAGGCCGAGTGCCGAGGAGCCGTCCCCTGCCCGTGCCGCGTTCGGCTTCCGCGACGCGGAGGATGCCCTCGACCGTGCGGCTCGGCGACGCGAGGGCCACGCGCAGGTCGGGGCGGACGGGGCAGATCGCCGGGAGGCCCGCGAGCGGTTCGCGCTCATGCCGAGGTCGAAGTCGGCCTTGCACTCGGCGGAGACGGCGGCGGCGAGGTGTACGACGAGGTTCACCGGCTCCGCGAACAACTCGCCCAGGCCGTGGGTGAGTTCACCGCGCACGAGCTCCACGGGGGCGGACTTCCCGGCTCCCGGTGGGACGTACCGGTCCGTCAGCACCAGGCGGTCGATCGGAGCGCCGCGGAACGTCCGAGCCCGGAGCAGGATCGGTGACCTCGCGGCCCAGGAATCCGAAAGCGCCCGTGATGACGATCCTCATGCGCTGTCCGGTTCGGGCGTGGCCGGCCACGCTCCCCGGTCCAGCAGGTCGAGGACGAGTGAGGCGATGTTCCACGCGTCGTCCTCGCCCCGGTGGTGGCGTCCCGTGAGGGGGAGACCGGCGAGTTGGAGGGCCTGGGCCATGCCGGGTTTCCTGTGCAGGCCGTAGGCCGTGGTGAAGACGGCCTTCGCGTTGGTGTGGGTGCGTTCCGTGGGATAGCCGAAGGGGTACGCCACCCCGTCGGCCTGGCTCTGCCGGGCGAACTGCCGGCGGTCGTACTCGCCCCAGCTCGCCCACGGGCGCTCCCCGGCGCCGTACTCCTCGACGAGGATCCGGCACGCCTCGGCGAAGCTGACGCCCCGGGCGACCTCGGCCTGGGTGAGGCCGGTGAGGTCGGTGCAGAAGGGGCTCACCGTCGAGCGGACGGGCCGGACCAGGAGACGGTGCCGGGACACCCGGTGGCGTGCCGCCACGTCCACGACGGTGAGGCCGATCTCGATGATCTCGTGCACGGCGCCGGGCGGCGGCTGTCCGTCCCAGCAGGTGGCTTCGACATCGATGACGTTGAGGAGGGCGGGGGAGTGGGGCATGGGGTGAGGGTAGGGAAGGGGGTGTGGGTCGGGCATCCTGATTTCGTCAGGCACTCACGTCCGTGGCCCCCGCCGCCCACAGAATCAGCGCGGCCTCGGCCTCCGCACGGCTCTGCGGGCCCCGGTCGACATGGAGTTGCTGGAGGTGCCGGATGGCTGCCCCCACTGCCCGCCCTTGCCGCAGGCCGAGCAGGGCGATGATCTCCTTGCCGTCGAGTGGCACCGGGATGCCGGACAGTCGTTCCCGGAGGGCCCGTTCGGCGGCGGCGCGCTCCTCGGCGGCGCGTTCGGCCTGCTCGCGGGTGTGCCAGGCGTCGTAGTCGGCCGAGCCGGCGGCCTTGAGCGCGGCCTCGTACCAGTCCTCCTCGTCCCGCCCCTGGCCGAGCCCCACTTCCACGAACAGGTCGCGGTGGTCCGGCGAACCGGGGCCGGCCGGTGTCACGCCGAGCCGGGCGAGCGCCGCGTTGATCGGCCACTCCTCGCGCGGGCCAGTGAAATCCGAGGCGTGCACCGGTCCCCATTCCCGCGCTCCGGCCCGCCACAGGGAGGCCGTCTGTTCCCCCTCGCCGCCCCAGAAATCGGCGTGGAGACGGGCGATGGGCCCGCCTCGTGAAAGCTCGCGGAGCGTTTCCGGCAGGCCCTCGCCGAGCGCGGGGGAGAGCGGCAGCAACCCCATCCGCTGCCGGAGCGGGGCGACCACGGCGCCCGGCACGCCGCGGGTATCCGTCCGCAGGCGGTCGAAGTCGCCCACGACGGCGTCGAGTCGGTAGGACATCCGCGCAGGGTATCCGCTCCCCGAGGAGGCCGGTCACGGAGTGCCCCACGCCCGCCGTGACGTGACAAGCACGGTCAGTCGGGGCGAAACGCCGGAAGGGGCCCTGGAGTTCGAGGCCCGGTGACCTGGCCGCTCGCGCCCGACCAGCGCGTGGGGACACCGCGAAGCGGTACGTCACGATCCGTGCCCACGGCACTGCCGTGAGCGGCGCCCGCTCCGTGAAATCATCGGTGAACAGGGGCATTTCACGCCTCGGCCGAGCGGAAGGTGAAGCGGTGACGCGAGTACTGGTCGTCGGTGGCGGGATCGCGGGCGCGGCCTCGGCGCTGGCCCTGGACCGGGCGGGGCTGGACGTCGAGGTGTACGAGGCGTATGCGGACGCGGCGCAGGACATCGGCGCGTTCCTGACCCTCGCCAGCAACGGCATGCGGGCCCTCAGGGAGATCGGCGCGACGGAGGCCGTGACCGCGATCGGGTTCCCGCTGCGGGCGATCCGGCTGCTGGAGGCCACGGGCGCGCAGGCGGCGCACGCGCCGATGGGGGAGGCGACGGACCCGACGCTGAGCTTCCGCTGCCTGCGGCGCGGCGAGTTCGCGGCCGCGCTGCGGCAGGAAGCCGTACGGCGGGGGATCCCGGTGCGGTACGGGGCCCGCCTGACGCGCGTCGAGCAGCAACGCGGCGCGGTCACGGCCCACTTCGCCGACGGCACCACGGCGACCGGCGACCTGCTGCTCGGCGCCGACGGCCTCAACTCGACGGTCCGCGGCGAGGTCGCCCCGGGCGCGGAACCGGCGTACGCGGGCCAGTCCGTCTTCTACGGCCTCACCACCGCCGTCGAACCGGCCGCCGAGACCGACTGCTTCACCATGGTCCGGGGCAGCGCGGCGGCGTTCGGGTTCGCGTGTTCGCCGGACGGCGAGACGTACTGGTTCGCCCGGGTCGGCGGCGACCCCCTGACCGCGCGCGCCATCGCCGAGGGCACGCCGAGCGGCTGGCGCGACCTCCTCGTACCGCTCCTGCGCAAGGACGACACCCCCGCCGCCGCCCTGGTCGAGGCGACCGCCGAGCACCTGATGGTCACCAACGCGACCGAACTCCCGGTCGGCATGGCGTGGCGCTCCGGCCGGGCCCTGGTCCTCGGCGACGCGGCCCACGCGGCGTCCCCCGCGACCGGGCAGGGCGCCTCGATGGCCCTGGAGGACGCGGTGGTCCTCGCGAAGTGCCTGCGCGACCTGCCGGACCTGGACGCGGCCCTCGACCGGTACGAGGCGCTGCGCCGCCCGCGCGTGGAGCACAACATCGTGACCAGCGGGGCCATGTCCCGGGGCACGTACAACGCGACCGACGCGAACGGCCGCCCGGTCGGCAAGACCCGGCCCGGTGACGACACCCTCGCGGGGCTCCTGGACTGGGCGGCGGACATCGCGGGGTTCCCGGTGGAGTGACCTCGGCGTCACCGGTCTGAGGCGGCACGGCGATTTCTCGCCGTGCCGTTCTTTTTGCGCCAGCTTTCCCTCGGGGTGCCCGCTGCCCGATTGACGTCACCGGTTAAACCGGTGACGATGGCGGTGTCGGTACACCACGAAGGGATCTCCACATGATCGGCAGGCGCATGTTCACCAAGGCGATGGGTACGGGGATCGCGGCGGCCTCGCTCGGTGGCGTCCCCGCGGCGTCGGCCGTATCGGCCGCGCCTTCTGGTTTCGCGCCGATCAAGCAGGTGCGGGCCGGTCTTCTCGACGTCGGCTACGCCGAGCTCGGCCCCGCGCACGGCCCCGCCGTCCTCTGCCTGCACGGCTGGCCCTACGACATCCACAGTTACGCCGACGCCGCCCCGCTGCTCGCGGCCCAGGGGTACCGCGTGATCGTCCCCTACCTGCGCGGTCACGGCACGACCCGGTTCCTGTCCGAGCGGACCGTCCGCAACGCCCAGCAGTCCGCGATCGCCCTCGACGTCCTCGCGCTGATGGACGCGCTGAAGATCGACCGCGCGGTGCTGGCCGGGTTCGACTGGGGCTCGCGGACCGCCGACATCGTCGCCGCGCTGTGGCCCGAGCGCGTCCGGGCGCTCGTCTCCGTGAGCGGCTACCTCGTCACCAACCGCGAGGCCAACCTCAAGCCCCTGTCCGCGCAGGCCGAACACGCCTGGTGGTACCAGTACTACTTCGCCACCGAACGCGGCAGAACCGCCCTGGAGACCCCTGACCTGCGCCGCGACCTGGCCCGCCTGGTGTGGCGGACCGCCTCCCCGACCTGGGACTTCGACGACGCCACCTTCGACCGCGCGGCGACGGCCTTCGACAACCCCGACTACCCCGCGATCGTCCTGCACAACTACCGCTGGCGCCTCAGCCTCGCCGACGGCGAACGCCGCTACGACGCCCTGGAGAAGCGCCTCGCCACCCGCCCCACCATCGGCGTGCCCACCATCACCCTCGACCCCGAGAAGGACCCCTTCACCGCACCGGGCGACGGCACGTCCTACCGCGACCGCTTCACCGGCCCCTACGAGCACCGCACCCTCCCCGGCATCGGCCACAACCTGCCCCAGGAGGCGCCCGCCGCCTTCGCGCGGGCCGTCGTCGACGCGACCCGCCTCCCCTCCCACCGGTGACCCGAAAGGAAACGACCATGGAAGACACCGCGGCCACGGCCCGCCGCACGAGGTTCGGCAAGCTGCCCGAGCGGATCCGCTACGACGAACTGGTCGAGGAGAAGCCCGCCGTACCGCTGGACCCGGCCCGCTACGACTACGCCGACGTCACCCGGCGCACCCTCGCCTGCCTCGCCCTCGACCTGGGCCTGTGAGCCTTGCCGACCGGGCCGGTCACCGTACAGAATGGTGACGTGAACCTCGATCACGTCTTCGTCTGCGGGAACCCGGCGCTGGACTTCGCCGCCACCCTCCGCGCCCGTCGCTCCGCGCGCTTCGAGATGTTCGTGACTCCCGACCGGCTCACCGCCTGGTACGTCGAGTCCGGCATCGTCGACGCGGTCTCGCCGGGCCAGGAGGGCGACGTCGAGGAGGCCAAGGCCGTCCGGGAGGCGATCTATCGGCTCGTCACCGCGCGCCGGCTCGGAGAGGCGTACGACGGCTCGGCGCTGACGGTCGTCAACAACGCGGCCCGCATGCCGTCGGCCGTACCGCAGCTCACGCCCTCCGGGCGGTGGACGCAGGCCACTCCGCGTGAGGCGTTGTCGTCTGTCGCGCGGCGGGCCGTCGAGTTGTTGAGCGGGCCCGACGTGCCGTTGCTCAAGGAGTGCGGGAATCCTGAGTGCACCCGGACCTACATCGACCGTTCGCGGGGGACTCGGCGGCAGTGGTGCGGGATGGAGTCCTGCGGGAACAAGATCAAGGCGGCGGCGTATCGGGCGCGGAAGAAGTCGGGGGCTGGGGCCGGGAGTTGATGCCGCCCTGCGACGACCGTATTCCCCGGGCCAGTAGAGCCTGCCCCTGAAGCGCCGGCTCCACGACGACCGCCCTTGTCACCAGCTCGACCAGTGACATCGGGCAGGGCATCGTCGGTGCGTCAGGGTGTGCGGAAGCCCTGGAACGTCACCTTCTTGCGGGTGGTGAAGCCGAGGCGTTCGTAGAGGGCTCGGGCCTGGGTGTTCGATTCGGCTACGTGGAGGAAAGGGCGTTCGCCGCGGGTGAGGATGTGGGTGGAGAGGGCGTTGACCAGGTGGGCGGCGTGGCCCTGGCCGCGGGATTCGGGGGCCGTGCAGACGGCGCTGATCTCGGTCCAGCCGGGTGGGTGGAGGCGTTCGCCGGCCATGGCGACGAGGTGGCCGTCCCTGCGGATGCCGAGGTACGTGCCGAGTTCGATGGTGCGCTTCCAGAAGGGGCCCGGGCGGGTCCGTTCGACGAGGTCGAGCATCTCGGGTACGTCGTCCGGGCCCAACTCGACGACGTCCGGCGCCGGTTCGGGACGCCTGTCCTCGGGCCAGATCAACTGGCGGCCCTCCAGGGAGAACACCGGCGCCCAGTCGGCCGGCGCCACCGCCGGGGAGCTGAACATGTCCGCGAACCCGTCCCGCCCGAGGAGTTCCGCGAGGTCGGCCCAGTCGGCGGCGTCCGGCGTGACGGACACCGCCGAGAACGTCGCGACGTCCGCCACGTACGTGGCCGCCCTGCCGACCCGGCGCGCGAGATGCGCGTGATGCCCGCGCAACGACTCCCCCACCGGGTCGTCGAGCACACCGACGTCACTGTTCCCCATCGTCCTCCGCCTTCCGGGTCGTACCGGGTCGTCCGGCGATCATCGTACGTACTGCCCGGACCGCGGAATCCGCCTGCCCACCGACGGCACCGCGATCCCCTCGATCACTCCGTCCCCTGCGCCGCCCCCGCCGTCACCCTCCGCAGCAGCGGCCTGCTTCCGAGGACCGCCGCGCACATCGCCAGGGCTCCTACGACCACGCAGATCACCAGCTGGACGGCCCCGGACGTGTTCATCGTCGTCCCCGCCGCCTTGTTGAGCTGCATCGCGCCGAAGACGCCCATCACGGTCGTCCCGCCGGCGAGGACCGTGAGGGGGATGACCGCCTCGCGGATCCGCGAGCGGTCCAGGACCGCGAGAGGTGCGCCCGAGAGGCGCAGCAGGCCGTAGACCCGGCGTCGGTCGAGGACGTTCGCGGCGGCGGTGAGACCGGCCGAGGCGGCGGCGACGACGAAGCTGAGGACGAGGGTCGCGGTGGAGACGGTGGCGACACGGGACGTGATCGTGTCGTCCGGGGCGGACACGTACTCCTGAGTGAAGGGGAACCGGCCCGCGCCGAGGGGCGTGAGCGCGGTGACGGCCGTGTCGACGCGGTCCTGGCCGCCGGAGACCTTCGCGATCACACCGGGGACGCCACTGAGGAGGCTGTCGAACGCGTCCTCGCTCGTGACGCTGACGGTCGCCTCGACGCCCGCCCGGTCCAGTGCTGTACGGGCCTCGGCCGCGACCCGGTTCGCGTCGGCGGCGTTCGCGGTGACGACGGCGACCTGGCCCTGGTGGCTGGGGCCGTCGACGCTGAGCGTGCTGATCGAGAAGAACCCGGCGACGAAACCGGCGAGGACCAGCCCGCTGACCGTGCGCCACGCCCCGCGCGGATCGTCGCTCAGCCTGCGCGCCGCCAACAGCGTCGCCGGGCGGACCGCGTACCGGCCCACGATCCGCCCCAGCCGGTCCACGACCCACGGGCCGAACAGCCAGAACGCGCCGTAGAAGAGGAACAGCAGGGCGATGAGCTGCCGGGACTTCAGCTGGCCGCCGCCCGTGGTCGACCAGATGTAGCCGAGGACCCCGACGAACACCACCAGCCGGATCAGGCGCGTACGGCGCGGGTTGGACTGCTGGGCGACCCCCAGCGGGGACGTCGCCACCTGGCGCAGCATCGTCACCGCGCTGACCGTGATGAGCGCGGTCACCGCCAGCACGACCGCCGCGAACCACAGCGGGCCCACCCACAGCTGGCCGGTGTACCAGGCGCCGACCCCGTACGGGAGTCGGGCGAGGGCGGGCAGCAGCGCCGCGTAGGCGAGGGCACCGGACAGCGCGCCGGCCGCGCCGACCCCGGCCGACTCGACGGCGGTCATCGCGAGGATCTGGCGCGGTGTCGCGCCCGCCAGCCGCAGCGCGGCGAGCCGCTGCTCACGCCGGGCCGCGCCGAGCCGCCCGGCGGCCGAGGCCAGGACGATGACCGGCACCACGAGGAGCAGCACGCCCAGCAGGACCGTCGTCCGGTCGGCGCTGGTGAAGACGCTCGCCTTCGTGCTGGTGAACCCGGAGACCAGGGCGCGGTCGGTGAGGTTCTCGTCGTAGTAGTTCTGGTTGCCCGCCGCCGGGGAGACCGCGGGGTCGCCGGGGGCGCGGCCGATCACCGCGACCAGGTCGTCCGGGGAGGCGAGACCGGCGGCGCCGATCGTGCCGGCGGACCTCACCCCGGGGAAGCGGTCGGCGAGCCGGTCCTTCGGCAGCTCGGTGAGGAGGTCGGCGAGGGCGGGGGAGACGTACATCTCGCCCGCTTCGGGGAAGGCGGTCAGGCCCGGCGGGGCCGGGGTCGCCGCGCGGTCCGGCAGCTGGGCCAGGCTCACGACGGTCACCGGGTCGTGGCGTACGTACGTCGACGTCGTGACCTGGACCGCCGTCGCCCTGGACGCCGCCACGGCGTGCGGGGTGCGCCACGTCGTGTGGTCGGCGCGGGTGCCGGAGCCGATGGCGGCGGCGATCATCACCAGCAGCAGGAAGGCGCCGACGGCGGCGGCACCGGCCGCGAGCAGGTGGGACTGGAGGCCGCGGCGGCCTGAGGACCTGGCGAGATGCCAGGTCAGGGGGAGGACGGGGGAACGCATGAGGGCTCCGGGGAGGTGAGGTGGGGGAGAAGGAGAAGGGGCGCGGCCGGTGCTCAGCGGTCGAACGCCCAGGTGATGCTGTTCGCGTCGGCCTTGGTCACTCGTACGGGTATCTCCACGGTCCCGCCGCCGCTCTTCTCACCCCTGCACGTGATGCTCGCCCCGGCGACGGCCTTGAGGCCGCTCGGGCACGTCACGCCGCTCAGCTTGTCGCCGACCCAGGGCAGCGGGTGGTACTTGGCCTCGGTGCGGCCCGCGACGATGTTCGCCGACAGCGCCCGCTCGCCGTCCACCTTCACCGTCGTGTACTCGTCCAGGCCCGTCGTCGACTCCGTGCCCGACATGAGGTAGGTGACGAGGCCGCCCAGCACACCGACGGCCGCCACACCACCGAGGACACCGACGAGGAATCTGCTGCGCTGCATCGACCGCTCCTGAAGTGCGTGGTGAGAAGGTGCCTCCAGACTCGCCCTCCGCCACAGCCGCCCGCCTCGGCCGAATGGCCATTTCCCACGGCACCCCCATCGGCCGTTCGGCCGATCCGGACGGGTGGCGCGGCGCCGTACCGTGATCGGCATGAAGTCCGTCTCCTCCCGTGGCGCCGCCCGGGGCTTCGCCGTCGGCCTGCTGCTGTCGGCCTGTGTCGTCGATGTCCTGGTCGCGGGGTCCGACGGGACGAGCGTCCTGCCGACCGCGCCGCCGGTCCTGCCCGCGCTGGCCGTCCTGGCCATCGGCCTGGCCGCCGTGCTGTGGCCGGCCGGGCGCCGCCCCGACTGGCTCACCCCGCAGGTCCGCACCGCCGTACCCGCCCTCGCCTCGGCGCTCTACTCGGTGGCCTCGATCCTGTTCCTCGGCTCGAACGACTTCGGGCCCGGCGAGGTCGCCGTCCTGCTGTGCGTGCTGTTCCTCGCGGTGCGGCACTGCCCGCCGAGGTGGGCCGTGTGCTGCGGCGCCCTCGCGGCCGGCGCGCTCCTGCTGCTCCCGATGCGGAACACGGGACTGCTCGGCGACGACGAACTCTCGCTCGTGGTCGTCGAACTCGTCCTCATCGGCCTCTTCATCGGTCTCGCCGCGTACCTGCGGAGCATGGACTACCGGCGTACGGTCGCCATCAGCGACACCCGGCGCTCCGAGCGCGTCGCCATCGCCGCCGACCTCCACGACTTCGTGGCGCATCACGTGACCGGCATCCTCGTCCAGACGCAGATGGCCCGCATGATGGCCACGACCCGGCGGGACGAACTCGACCCGGTCCTCGCCGGGATGGAACACGCCGCGACGGAGGCGCTCGCCTCGATGCGCCGCACCCTCGGCGTCCTGCGGGACGGCGACAGCGACGCCGACGACGCCCCCGACCGGCGTCCCGTCGGCGACCTCGCCGCCATCGCCGACCTCACGGACGGCTTCGCCACCCCCATCCAGACGGTCACCCTCCACCGCGCCCCGACCCTCGCCGACGACCTGCCCCACGAGGTCCAGGCCGCCGCGTTCCGCGTCGTCCAAGAGGCCCTCACCAACATCCGCCGCCACGCGGGCGACGCCACCCACATCGACGTCCGCCTCCTCGACGACCCCGCCCACCTCACCGTCTCCGTCACCGACGACGGCCGGGGCGGCAGCCAGCTCCCCGCTGCGGCCCACGGCGGAGGCTTCGGACTCGTCGGCCTCAAGGAACGCGTGACCGCCCTCGGCGGCGACCTGACGACAGGGCCCCGAGGGGAGGTGGGATGGGAGGTACGCGCAGTATTCCCCCTGCGCGGATGAGACCCCGGCACCACACACCCCGGCGTCACACACCCCGGCAGCGCGCGGCCCTCACCAGCCCCTCGAAGATCCCCCGCTGCCCGGCGTCCTCGCCCGCCGTGTCCTCCGGATGCCACTGCACCCCCACGAACCACCCCGCCCCACCCGCCAGTTCGACCCCCTCCACCGTCCCGTCGGCGGCCCGGGCCACGACCGTGAGCCCCTCCCCGAGCCGGGCCACCCGCTGATGGTGGTAGCACGACGCCTCCGCCTTCTCCGCCCCAGCGAGCCCGCCCAGCACCGACCCGCCCGCCACGGCCACCGGGTGCCGGACATGCCGGTGCCCGTCGATGTCCTGGTCCAGGGTCCCGCCGAGCACGGTGTTGACGACGTGCAACCCCCGGCAGACAGCCAGCAGGGGTACCCCCGACCGCAGGGCGCACCGGGCGAGTTCGAGATCGAAGGCGTCCTGCTCGTCGTCGACGTCGTAGACGGAGTCGTGCGCCTCCACCGCCCCGTACCGGTACGGGGCGAGGTCACCCCCGCCCGGCAGCAGCAGCCCGTCGAAGCGCGCGAGCCGCCCGGCGACCTCGGAGGGCTCGGCCACCCCGCCCGGCGCGTGCGGATGCAGCGCGACCGGCTCCCCGCCCGCCCGCCACACCGCCTCGATCAGCGCGCGGGCGTTGACCTCGGCGGCGTACCGCAGCGCGGCGGCGGACACGGAGAAGCGGGCCGGGACCGCGATCAGCGGACGCGGGCTCACAGCTGGATCCACGTCGTCTTGAGGTCGGTGTACTTCTCCAGCGCGTGGACGGACTTGTCCCGCCCGTTCCCGGACTGCTTGACCCCGCCGAACGGCACGGTGAGGTCGCCCTCCTCGTAGCAGTTGACCCACACGGTCCCGGCCTTGAGGGCGCGCGAGACCCGGTGCGCGGTGGACAGGTCGGAGGTCCACAGTCCGGCGGCGAGGCCGTAGTCGGTGGCGTTCGCGAGGGCCACGGCCTCGTCGACGTCGTCGAAGGCGAGGACGGACAGCACGGGCCCGAAGACCTCCTCGCGGGCGAGCCGGCTGCCCGGGTCGACCCGGTCGAAGACGGTCGGTTCGAGATACGTACCGCCGCTGTCGGCCAGCACCCGCGCCCCACCGGTCCGCAGCCGCGCCCCGTCCTCCCGCGCGCCCCGGACATGGGCGAGGACCCGCTCCAGATGCCGTTCCCCGACGAGCGCCCCCATCTCGGTGGCCGGGTCGAGGGGGTCGCCGACGCTCAGTTCGCGGGCCCGGGCCACGATCGCCTCGGTGACCCGTTCGGCGACGGAGGAGTGCACGAGCAGCCGGGACGGTGCCGTGCACATCTCGCCCTGGTTGAAGAAGATGCCCCAGGCGGCGGTGGCGGCGGCCCGGTCGAGGTCGGGGGCGTCGGGCAGGACGATGTTGGGGGACTTGCCGCCGAGTTCGAGCCAGACGCGTTTGAGGTTGGAGTCGGCGGAGTAGCGCAGGAAGTGCCGGCCGACGTCGGTGGAGCCGGTGAAGGCGAGGACGTCCACGTCCGGGTGCAGGCCCAACGCCCGCCCGGCGACCGGCCCGTCGCCGGTCACGACGTTCAGCACCCCCGGAGGCAGCCCGGCGTCCAGCGCGAGCCGCCCCAGCAGCAGCGCCGACAGCGGCGCGTTCTCGGACGGTTTGAGGACGACCGTGCAGCCGGCCGCCAGCGCGGGCGCGAGCTTCCAGCCGGCCAGCGTGAGGGGGAAGTTCCACGGCACGACGGCGCCGACGACCCCGGCCGGTTCCCGGGTGACGAGCGCGAGGGCGTCCGGCGCGGTGTGCGGGACCTCGTCGGTGAGTTTGCCGGCGAGTTCGCCGTACCAGCGGAACGTGTTGACGACGGCGCGCAGTTCGATGCCGTGGGCGTCGGTGATCGGCTTGCCCATCTCCAGGGTGACGGCGAGCGCGAGGTCGTCGCGGTGCTCGTCGAGGAGGTCGGCGAGCCGGACGAGGATCCGGCCCCGGTCGGCGGGGGCGAGGCGGGGCCAGGGCCCGTGGTCGAAGGCCCGGCGGGCGGCGGCGACAGCGGCGTCCACCTCGGCGGGACCCGCGTCGGCGACCTCGGCCAGCACGCGCCCGTCGCGGGGCGAGACCACGGGGAAGACTGCGCCGCCGCCCGGCTCCTCGACGCCGTCGACGAGGTGATGACGGGGCGGCACGAACGCCTTGGCCCGACGGAGCCAGTCATCATGGGTGATGGTCATATGAACCTCCGGAAAGTCTTGGTCGTCACCGCGGACGTCTTGGTCCTCACTGCTTCCGCCCCCTGCGCACCCGCTCGTTCACGACCCCCACCCCCAGCACCACCGGCACGGAAACCCCCAGCCACACCGCCGTCCCCGCGTCCCCGCCGATCAGCGTCGTGAAGTTCGCCAGGATCAGCCAGATCGCCCCCGCGAGCCCCACCGCCCCCAGCACCGGCGCGATCACCGTGTTCCACGCCCGCCGGTCGACCCGCCGGCGCCGGAAGTACACGACGACGGACACCGACGTCAGCAGGTACAGCAGCATCATCGCGAGCACGGCCAGCCCGCTGAACCAGGAGAAGAGCGTCAGCACCGGATCCTTCCCGGCCACCGCGAACGGCACGACGAGCAGCACCGCCGCCGCGCTCTGCACACACCCGGCGGCCCACGGCGAACGCCGCGCGTTGAGCCGGCACAGCACGCCGGGAAGCTGCCCGTCCCGCCCGAGCGAGAACAGATAGCGGTTCGCGGAGTTGTGGAAGGTGAGGATCCCCGCGAACAGCGAGGTGGCGAGCAGCACCGGCAGCACGTCGTCCACCCACCCCCCGAACAGCTCGGCCATCGGCGCGAACACGAAGGCGGCGGAGTCCCCGCTCTCCAGCGCCGTCCCGGCGGCCCCGGGCGCGGCCGACGCGCCGTACGAGGAGATCAGCATCCAGGACGTCAGCGCGAAGAACCCGGTCACGACGACGACCGACAGGTACGTGGCCCGGGGCACCGTCCTCTTCGGCTCGCGTGCCTCCTCCCCGTAGATCGCGGTCGCCTCGAACCCGAACATGGACGCCACGGCGAACATCACGGCGACCCCCGGAGCCCCCTCCAGCGCGGCCGAGGCGGAGAAGCTGTCGGCGGCACCGAGCCCCTCGGGCCCGCCCCCCTTGAGGAGCGTGACCACCCCGAACACCAGCAGGACACCGAACTCGGCGAGCACGAACACCGCGAGGACCCGCGCGCCCATCTCGATCCCGGCCGCCCCGAGCGCCTGCACGACGGCCATCGTGACCAGCGTGTACACCCACCACGGCAGATCGACCCCGGCCCGGTCGGCGAGCAGCCCCGCGACGATCGAGCCGTACAGCCCGTACATCGCGGCCTGGATCACGCAGTACGCGAAGAGCGCGACGCCCGCACTGCCCGCCCCGGCGCTGCGCCCGAGGCCCGCGCCGATGTACGTGTAGAAGGCACCCGCGTCCACGACGTGCCGCCCCATGGCGACGAACCCGACGGAGAAGAGCAGGATCACGGCCCCGGCGAGGACGTACGCGGCCGGGGTGCCCGAGCCGTTGCCGAGGGCGATCGAGATCGGTGCCGCCCCGGCGATCCCCGTGAGCGGGGCCTGACCGGACAGCACGAAGAAGAGGATGCCCAGGACGCCCAGGGCGTTGGGTTTGAGGGTGGGGGCGTGACGGTCCACTCGGATCACCTGCCGGAGAGAGGAAGATTATCGTTTCAGGTCAAACGAGTTGCCCCATGGTGAGCCGCGACCATCCATGTGGCAAGGGATCGGGGCAGGGAGAACCCCGTGTACGTCGCACGGGCACGACGGATGCGGCCGGCCGGGAGCCGTCAGTCCTCGCCGAGCCGCTCCAGCAGCGCGCGCAGCTCCGCGAGCGCCTCCTCGGTGACCTCGCGCTCGCCGAACACGAGCTGATGCAGGACCAGCCCCTCCAGCGCGGCGAACACCAGCCGGGACATGCCCCGGCTCACCGGCTGCGGCAGGAACCGGGCCACCTCCCGCCCGCTCGCCTCGAAGTACTCCTCGTACAGGGCCCGCAGATGCGGCAGCAGCTCCGGCCGCCGCCGCGCCTCAAGCAGCAACTCGTACTGGAACGCCTGGAGTTCGGGCCCCGACTCGACCATGTCGACGAGCGCGCCGGTCAACCCGGCGGACTCCTCGGCCCCCGCCCCGAGCGCGCTGCGCTCCAGCGAGGAGCGGACCGCGTGCGTGACGGCCTCCTCGATCAGCGCGTCCCGCGAGCCGAAGTGGTGCACGACGAGCCCATGGGTGACCCCGGCCTCCTCGGCGACCGCCCGGTACGTCAGCTTCCGCAGCCCGCCCCGGGCGACGACGCGTACGGCCGCGTCCAGCAGCGCGATCCGGCCCGACCCGTAGTCGGTCACACGCTTGCGGGGGCGGCGGCCGTCGGCGGGGTCGGTCATGCGGCCGACCCTACCCGCGTCGTGGCGGGCGGATCCCGCGGAACTCCCAGTCGCCGCCCAGCGCTGTGGACAGGACTTCCTCCGACTCGGTGGGCTGGGCGCCGACGTCGGTACGGATGGGGGTGGGGCCCGTGACGATGTGGTTGGTGAGGCGGCCGAGCCCTTCGACCTCCACCTCGACCGTGTCGCCGGGCTTCACCGGGCGGGAGCCCGCGGGGGTGCCGGACAGCAGGACGTCGCCCGGATACAGCGTGATGGTGCGGGCGATGTCGGCGACGAGGTAGTGCATGTCCCACTCCATCTCGTCGGTCGAACCGTCCTGCACGACCTGTCCGTTGACGTACGTCCGCAGCCGCTTGCCGTGGAAGTCCCAGTCGGTGACCAGGCCCGGGCCGAGCGGGCAGAGGGTGTCGGAGCCCTTCACGCGGAGCATGGAGCCGGCGTCGGTGTCACGGAAGTCGTGCAGGCCGTAGTCGTTGGCGACCGTGTAGCCGGCGATGTACTCGCCCGCCTCCTCGGGGGAGATGTTGCGCGCGGTCCGGCCGATGACGATGGCGACCTCGCCCTCGTAGTTGAGCCACTGGCAGCCCTCGGGGCGGACGACGGCGCCCTGGTGGGCGTTGAGGGCCGAGGTGGGTTTGTGGAAGTAGGTAGGGGTCGGGGTCAGCTGGATCTGGAACTCGTCGACGCGGCTGCGGTGGTTGAGGTGGACGGCGATCACCTTCGACGGTACGACCGGCGGCAGGTGGTGGGCTTCGGCGGTCTTGACGCGGCGGCCGTCCGCGGCGACGAGTTCGTCCCCGTCGACGGTGACCTGGACGGTGGCGCCGTCGAGGAGGATGCGGCGGTACTCGGTCATGGCGTGTCCTTCCGGGAGGGGGTCCAGCCGTGGGCGGGGCGGTCGAACCAGAGGTGGGCCTGTCCGGTGCCTACGGAGTTCTCGTACTGCCCGTACTGGCGGGCGCGGGCGGTGCAGGCGTGTTCGCCGAGGGCGCCGGCCATCATCAGGTAGTGGAAGAACTTCGCCTCGGGCTTGTGCTTCCAGAAGGCGTCCATGGTGTCGAGGACCTTGTCGTGACGGCCCTCCTTGAACCAGGCGATGCGCTCCAGATCGGCGGCGCGGGCCTCGGGGGTGCGGATGTGCACCGGGTCGCTGGCCTCGTGGTCGCGGATCTCGCGCAGCGGCCAGAACGTGTGCGACAGCGCGCCGGAGGCGATGAGCAGGACGCGCCGTCCCGGGGTCGCGGCGATGCCGTCCGCCAGAGCCCGGCCGAGGCGCAGGTGGTCCTCCATGTCGCCGGTCTGGCAGACGCCGATGGTCACCCAGCGCTTGTCCGGGAGGCCCTCGCCGAGGAACTTCCAGAGGTTGATCGTCGCGTAGTAGACCGGCAGGTACGTGTCGTCGATCGGGGTGATCCACGTGCCGTGCTTGTCGGCGGACTCGGCGATGTTGTGGGCGAGTTCGGGGTCGCCGGGGTAGTCGTAGGGCATGCGGGACATGCCGCGGGGGAGTTCCTCGGAGGTGAACAGGCCGGCCCGGCGGGGCTGTGCGGTGACGACGAACTCGACGGTGGTGGCCCAGTGGGAGTCCAGGACGACGACCGTGTCGTAGTCGTCCTTCTCGAAAACGTCCCGGCGGAGCTGCCGGAGGCCGGTGACGAGGGTGATCTCCTTGCCCTCGTTGAGTTCGAGGCGGGTCTCCTCCGGGAGGACGATGGTGGGGACGTGGGCCAGGAGCCCGGCTCCGGTGATCTCACCCATGGTCGGTGAATCCGTTCGGTGCGGTGACGGTGTTCTTCAGGTCGCAGTAGAAGTCGAAGCTCCAGGTGCCGCCCTCGCGTCCGACGCCGGAGAGGCGGGAGCCGCCGAAGGGGGCCTGGAGGTCGCGGACGAAGAAGCAGTTCACCCACACCGTCCCCGCGACGAGGCGCGCGGTGACGCGCTCGGCACGCTCCGGGTCGCCGGTGGCGAGGGTGGCGGCGAGGCCGAAACGGGTGCCGTTGGCGAGGGCGACCGCTTCGTCCTCGGTGGTGAAGGTCTGGAGGGTCAGGACGGGGCCGAAGACCTCCTCCTGGACGATCTCCGAGTCCTGCGCGACGTCGGTCAGCAGAGTCGGCGCGTAGTACTGGCCGTCGCCCCGGTGTCCGCCGGTCACGGCACGCGCCCCGGCCTCCAGGGCTCGTTGCACGAAGCCGTCGATCTTCTCCAGCTGCCGGGCGTGGATGTTGGGGCCGATGTCGGTGGCCTCGTCCCGCGGGTCGCCCTGCCTGAGCGTGGTCGCCTTGTCGACGAAACGCCGCGTGAACTCCTCGGCGATCGTGTCCTCGACGAGGATGCGGGTCGCTGCCAGGCAGACCTGCCCGGCGTTGTCGTACTGCTCCACCGCGAGGTCCACGGCGAGGTCGAGATCGGCGTCCGCGAACACCAACAGGGGGGACTTGCCGCCGAGTTCGAGGCTGAGCGGCGTCAGGTTGGCCGCTGCCGAGGCGGCGATGTGCTTCGCGGTGGGCACGGAACCGGTGAAGCTGATCCGGCGTACGTCCGGGTGGGAGGTGAGGGCGTCGCCGATCTCCGCGCCGTATCCCTGGACGACATTGAGCACTCCGGCGGGCAGGCCCGCCGCTGCGGCGATGTCCGCGAGGAGGGACGCGGTCAGGGGGGACCACTCGGCGGGCTTCAGGACGACCGTGTTCCCGGCGGCCAGGGCCGGGGCGACCTTCCACGTGGCCAGCATCAGCGGCGCGTTCCACGGAGTGATCAGGACGCAGGGCCCTGCCGGGTCCCAGGAGACGTGGTTGCGGTGTCCCCGGGTGTCGAAGTCCTCGTGTTCCAGGGAGAGGAGCCAGTCGGCGAAGAAACGGAAGTTGTGCGCGACCCGGGGCATCACGCCCCGGCGGTGGGAGCGCAGCAACGCCCCGTTGTCGGTGGTCTCGACGATCGCGAGATCCTCGATCCGCTTCTCGACGCCGTCGGCGATGGCGTGGAGGATGCGGGCGCGCTCGGCACGGGGGGTGGCGGCCCAGGCGGGGAAGGCGTCTCGCGCGGCGGCAACAGCGGCGTCGGCCTCGGCGGGTCCGCCCCGGGCGATCTCGCCGAGCGTGCCGCCGTCGATGGGTGAGGAATCGCTGAACGTCTCGGCGGAGGCGACGCGTTGACCGCCGATCCAATGCCGGGTATCGACGGAAACACCGCCGATGGTGATTTTGTCAGGCATGAGAAGGGCTCCTTCTGAGAGAAAGGGAAGGCGACTTACCTAGGGGCGCGGGGAACTGCGCGACCAGCCACAACGAACCCGCACCGACCCACCAGCGTTACTCGGCAGACGCTCCGGACTCCAGCAAGCGCCCCCCGTCCCAAACCACCCCCACCTGCCGGTAGTACGCGGCGATCGGCTCCCGCACCTCCAGCCGAGCCAACTCCTCGGTAGGCGCCTCGAACAGCTCCAACTCAGCGTCCCCGACCCATGGTTGCCCGCCCTCGAAGGAAGCCGCCCCCGACTCGACGAGCTCATCCAGCGCGAGCCCCTTGCCCTTCTCGATCGACGGCAGCCACCGGTGATGGGCCATCGGATGCCCGTTGACGAACCCGTTGGTCTCAGACGGCGCCCGCAACGTCACCACGGTCTGCGCAAGCCGCCGATCCGCAGCCGCCAACGTCGCCCCGAACCGCGCCCCCGCCTCAATACGCGGCGCAGGCCCATACGGATGCGGACGCGTCTGATGAATGGACCCGAGCTTCTTCGGATACCCCTGGTGCAGCCCCCGCGCGATAGCGAAGTCCTTGTCCACCCAGATGTAGACGCACCGCGAGTACGTCCGCCCCCGGTACGAGCACCGCACCACGGCGAACGCCTCCTTGTACTGAGCCCGCACCGGATCGAGCAACTCCGCGCCCGCATCCGAGCAGGACTGCCAGTCGGCCCAGATCAGCGCGACGGCCCCCGGATCCTCCTCGGCCAACTCCAAAGGCTCGGGCAGCAGTTCCCGCACCCGCGAGGGATCCGTCCGGTACTCGACGGTCAGCAGATCCCCGGAGTACCGCCACGGCGGAGCCGGAACCAACGACGACGACCCCGTCGCCGTCCTCGGCGGAAAGAACCCACGAACACCACTCATGACAGAGAACTCCTCAAGGGACGGACGCGCTGCGTCAGTTCGGCACGGAACCGCGCGACCCGCGCGGCGACTTCGGCCCCGCCGAGCCCGACGACCCCGACGAGCCGCTCCTCGCGGTGGTAGCCCACGAGGACGTCACCGTCGGGATCACCGTCGAGGACCCGGACGTCACCGAGCCCGAGGGAGGGCGCCCCGAAGGACTGGAGCCGGAAGTCGTGCTGGTCGCTCCAGAAGGTGGGCAGCGGCGAGAAGGGCTCCAACTCGGCGCCGGTTCCGGAGAGTTGCCCGGCGAGAACGCGGGCCGCGTGCCGCGCCGTGTCCGCCGGCATCGACCAGTGCTCGACGCGGCGCGGTACGTCGTCGTAGCGGGCGTTGGGAAAGCGGGCGACGTCGCCCACCGCGACCACCTCGGCCCGGCCCCCCACCCGCAACTGCCCGTCGGTGAGCACCCCGTCGGACAGGTCGAGCCCGTTGCCGTCGAGCCACTCGGTGTTGGCGACGGACCCGACGGCCTCCACGACGACGTCGGCGGCCAGCACCGTGCCGTCGGCGAGCGCGACCCCGGTGACCCGTTCGTCGCCCTCGAACCCGGCGACACCGGCCCCGAGGGCGAACCGCACCCCCCGCCGCTCGTGCCGCTTGAGCAGCGCCCCGGCGAGGAGCGGGCCCAGCGGCCCGACCATGGGCAGCGGCAGCGGATCGACGACGGTCACGGAGGCCGCGCCGAGCGCGAGGGCCGTCGCGGCGACCTCGCACCCGATGAACCCGCCGCCGACCACGACGACGTGGGCGCCAGGCCGGGTCAACTCCCGTTGCAGGGCTCGCGCGTCGTCGACCGTACGGACCGTGTGGCGTCCGGCGAGCGGTCCGGGGCAGCGCAGGCGCCGGGGCCGGGTGCCGGTGGCGACGACCAGTGCGTCGTACGACAGCCGTGCCCCGTCGGCGAGTTCGACGGTGCGCCGGTCGAGGTCGGCGGCGGTGAGCGGGGTGCCCAGGCGCCAGTGGACGTCGGCGACGCTCGCGCGGGGGCGGAAGGCCAGCGACTCGAAGGACGCCTTGCCCGCGAGGGCCTCCTTGGACAACGGGGGCCGGTTGTACGGCATATGGGGCTCGGCGCCGATCACGGTGACCGGGCCGGTCCAGCCGGCGGCGCGGAGCTGTTCGGCGGCGCGCAGGCCGGCCAGGGAGGCGCCGGCCACGAGGACGCTCGTGTGCACGGCGTCAGTCCTCGATCCGGATGGCCTGGAGGGGGCACACGTCGGCGGCCTCCTCGACGTCCTCGCGCAGTGCGTCGTCGGGGTCGGTGACGTGGGCGAGGTGTCCGGCGTCGTCGAAGCGGAAGACGTCGGGGGCCGCGAAGACGCACTGGCCGTGGTCCTGGCACTTGTTCATGTCGACGACGACCTTCATGGCCGGTCCTCCCAGGGTGTCGCCCAGCTCGTTTGATGCCAAACAACATAGGGAGGGCCGTACCTCTGGTCAAGGGCTATCCAGATGGATAAATATCTGCGGCAGGGCCCTTGCGAGGCCCGGGACCCGTCCCTACTGTTTGAGGCCAAACGAACGGTGTGGCGCAGGACGCGCCCCTTCCCCTCCGAGGAGACACCGGTGAGCGCATCCGACACCGCAGCCGTCCAACGCCACCTGGAGCGCCTCGCCGCCCAGGGCATCGACGTGGTCCGGGTGACCTATCCCGACCTCATCGGCACCGAACGCGCCAGGGACGTCCTCCTCGACCACCTCCCGGCCGCCGCCGGCCACGGCCTCGCCTTCTGCCGCGCCGTCTACCACACCAGCCCCCGGGGCGACGTCGTCCCGGTGACCGGCGGACTGGACGCCGGACTCCCCGACATCCGCGTACGCCCCGACCTCGACACCCTCACCCCGCTGCCCTGGGAACCCGGGGTCGCCGCCTGTCTCGGCGAGGTCACCGACCCCGTCACCGGGCAGCCCGCCCCCGAGTCGCCCCGCGACCTGCTGCGGACCGTCGTCGACCGCTGCCGCGCCCACGGACTGCACCCGGTCGTCGGGCCCGAGCTGGAGTACTTCCTCTGCGACCCCGACCCGGACACCCCCGGCGGCTGGCGCCGCTACAGCGAGGCCACCGGCGCCGTCTACACCGCCGGACTGCGCGCCGACCCCGGCAACCACCTCCTGCGCACCCTGCGCCTGCTGCGCGACCTCGGTATCGGCGCCAGCGGCGGCAACCACGAGTTCGACGGCTCGCAGTTCGAGATCAACCTCACCCACGGGGACGCCCTCGCCGCCGCCGACCGCGCCTTCCGCTTCAAGTCCGCCGTCAAGGAACTCGCCCGCAAGGAGGGCCGCCTCGCCACCTTCATGGCGAAACCCTTCAACGAGGCGGGCGGCTCCGGCTTCCACCTCCATCTCTCCGCCACGGACGACACCGGCACCAACACCTTCGCCGACCCCTCGGCGCCGTACGGCCTGTCGGCCACCGCGCGGCACGCGGTCGCCGGAGTCCTCGCCCACGCCCCCGCCCTGGCCGCCCTCGCCAACCCGACCGTCAACTCCTACAAACGCTTCGGCCCCGACACCCTCGCCCCCTGGCTGATCGACTGGGGCCTCGACAACCGCAGCGCCATGGTCCGCATCCCCCCGGAGCGCGCTTCCGGCGCCCGCCTCGAACTGCGCCTCGGTGACGCGAGCGCCAACCCGTACCTGCTGATCGCGGGCACCATCGCCGCCGCCCTGCTCGGCATCCTCGCCGGCGAGGAACCGCCGACGCCACTGGAGGGGTACGGCTACGACACCGCCAGGTCGGCCCTGCTCCCGGCGACCCTGCCCGCCGCCCTCGACGCCCTCGAAGAGGACACCGAGCTGACCGGCGTCCTCGGCAAGGACTTCACCGCCTCCTACCTGACGTACAAGCGCGACGAGGTCGCCCGCTTCCGACGGCACGTCACCGACTGGGAGTTCACCGAGTACGCGTACCACCTGTGACACCGAGGAGACCTCGCCCCATGACCGGACACCGGCCCTTCCCGCTCGCCGACGTCGACCTCACGAACCTCGACCACTTCACCGACGGCGTCACCCCCTGGCGGATGTTCCACACCCTGCGCCACGAGGACCCCGTCCACTGGCAGCCCGAGGACGGACCGGGCTCCGGCTTCTGGGCGGTCACCCGGCACGCCGACATCGCCCGCGTCGACCGCGACCCCGACACCTTCACCTCCACCCGGTTCGTCAACCTCGAAGAGGTCGACGACGACCAGATCAAGAAACGCGCCTCCATCCTCGAACTCGACGGCGTCCGCCACCGCGCCCTGCGCTCCCTGCTGCAACGGCAGTTCGGCGCGAACGTCATCAACAGCTACACCGACTTCCTGCGCGGACTGACCGCCACCACCCTCGACACCGCCCTCGCCAAGGGCACCTTCGACTTCGTCGAGGAGATCTCCGCGGACTTCCCCATCAACGTCCTCGCCCGCCTCCTCGACGTACCCCCCGAGGACAACCGGCGCCTCATCGACTGGGGCAACCGCATCATCGGCAACACCGACCCCGACTACGCGGACGTCCTGCTGCACAGCGAGGAGAGCGAGAAGTACCGCGACCTGCCCTTCCGCTCCCCGGCCTCCCTCGAAGTCTTCGCGTACGGCCGCGAGCTGGCCCGGCGGCGGCGCGGCGGCGACGGCACCGACCTCGTCTCCCGGCTCGTCAACTCCACGCCCCGGGACGGGATCCCGCTCTCCGAACGGGACTTCGACAACTACTTCCTCCTCCTGGTCGTCGCCGGCAACGAGACCACCCGGCACACCATCACCCACTCCATGCTGGCCCTCCTCCAGCACCCCGACCAGCTCGCCCGCCTCCAGGAGGACCCCGCCCTCATCCCCGGCGCGGTCGAGGAGTTCCTCCGCTGGGCCTCGCCCGTCTACCACTTCCGGCGCACCGCCACCCGCGACACCGAACTCGGCGGCAAGCACGTCAAGGAGGGCGACAAGGTCGTCATGTGGTTCGCCTCCGGCAACCGCGACGAGGACGTCTTCCCCGACCCCTACGCCTTCGACGTCACCCGCACCGACAACGACCACGTCACCTTCGGCAAGGGCAGCCCCCACCTCTGCCTCGGCAACCTCCTCGCCCGCACCGAGATCCGCATCATGTTCGAGGAACTCATCCCGCGCCTCGCGGACATCCGCCTCGCCGGGGACGTCCCCCGCGTCCGCTCCAACTTCGTCAACGGCATCAAGCGGCTGCCCGTCGAGGTGACCGTACGCTGACCCCCGGCCCCTCCCCCTTCGCCGGAACCGCGCCATTCGTTCACGCATCACTCACAGCGGCAGGCGGGCGGCGCACGGAGCCGTCCCTAGAATCTGGTGAACACATCGGGGGAGAGCCGGCATGGAAACGATCATCGTCCAGCCGCCCGCGCCGACACGGCCGGACGGCGTCGGCGAGGGCAGGCCCGAACTGCTGCGCATGGGACCGGGGGACGTCGCCGAGTTCGGGCGCGGCGACGTCCCCATCGTCCTGCGCGACCCCGGGATCTCCCGGCGCGCGGGGCGCCTGGAGGCCGCCGACGACTACTGGCGGCTGTCCAACTTCAGCCGCGACACGGCGTACGTGGTGGAGAACCTGGAGGGCGCCGGCGAGTACCTGACCGTCGCGCCCGGACGGCTCGGGGCGCCGGTCCCCTTCGAGTTCTCGCGCGTCGTGCTGCCCGCGCTCAACGGCACCGTCGACTTCAAGGTGTTCGCACCGCAGCACGCCTACCTCGACGAACGGTCGGTGCCGGGGGCGGGGGAGCTGACCGTCCACCCGTACGCCCTCGACGCGACCTCCAAGTACTTCCTGGTGCTGGTGGCGCTCTGCGAACCGAGGCTGCGGGACCCCGGTGACAGCGCGCTGCCGGGGGTCGGAGACATCGTCGAGCGGCTGCGGTCGCTGGAGAGCTGCCGGGGGCTGACACGGTCCGCCGTCAACTACCACATCGACTACCTGGCGTTCGCGAAACTCCGGCTCGACGTGGGGGAGGAACCCGGCGGCGACGGGGGCCGCACGGGAGCCAAACGGGCCCGCCTCGCGTCGCTCGCCCTGCGGTTCGGGCTGGTCCGGGAGGAACACCTCGCGCTGCTGCCGTCCCGGAAGGGGGTCGGGGCGTGACACGCTCGCAGGAATCAAGGGATTCAGGGGACTTGGGCAGCCCGTCCGGTGCAGGCGACTCGGCCGACCCGGACACCCCCCGCGCCCCCCTCACACCCCCCACCCTCCCCACCGGCTTCCGCATCGCCGACTGGCAGCTCACCGGCGTCATCGGCTCCGGCGCCTGGGGCACCGTCTACGACGCCCGCGCCACCGCCGACGGCACCCCCGCCGCCGTCAAGGTCATGCGCGCCCTCGCCCCCGGCCAGCGCGCCGCCCTCGCCGAACTCGTCGACCGCGAGGTCCGCTTCAGCGCCGGGGCCGATCACCCGCACCTCGTCCGCACCCGCGCCGTGTGCACGGTCGACGCGCCGGACCTGCCCGCGCTGGACGGCGCGATCGCGCTCGTCATGGACCGCGCGGAGGAAAGCCTGTGCGCGGTGCTGGAGTCGGGCCGCCCGGTCCCCGACCCGGTCCGCGTCCTGCGCGGCGTCCTCGCCGGTCTCGCCCACATGCACGCCGAGGGCTGGGTGCACGGCGACCTCAAACCGGCCAACGTCCTGCTGGGCACGGCCGGCGAGGTCTGGCTCGCCGACTTCGGGCTCGCCACCGAACTCGACGGCACCCACGCCCACATGCCCCCGCTGGGCACCCTCGACCACCTGCCGCCCGAGTGGTGGTCCCAGCGCACCGGCGCGCAGGGCGCCGTCGTCCGCCCGACCGCCGACATCTGGGCCTTCGGCGTCCTCGCCCACCAGGTCCTCACCGGCGGCCTGCACCCCTTCCCCGGCGCCACCGCCCGCGCCCGCTCGCTCGCCGCCCAGGCGTACGCGCGCGGCACCGCGCCCCTGCGCCTGGACGCCGGGCTCGACGAGCACTGGCGCCCGATCGTCGCCGACTGCCTCGCCCCGGACCACGCGGCACGCCTGAAGCACACCGCCGCGAGCCTCGTGGAACGGGCCGGGGCGGTGCCCGGCCGGCGCGTCCGGCGCGCACTGCTGCCCGCCGTCGCGGTGACCGCGCTCGCCGCCGTCACCGCCGTAGCCGGCTTCACGCTCCTGGGCGGTGGCGGGAACGGTGACGACGGCGGGCGCACCACGCCCGCCGTCGTCACCGCCGCCCGCCTCCCGGCCGCCGGATCCATCCCGGAGGACTCCGACGTACCGAAGGCGCTGCGCCCGGTCATCGTCGACGCGGCGAAACGCTGCACCGACCCCGAGGTCACCCCCGCGCTGCTCGCCGCCATGCTGAAGGCGGAGAGCGGCTTCGACACCCGGGCCTCCCGCGGTGAGGAGTACGGGATCGCCATGTGGACGCCGTCGGTGTTCAACGCCTGGGCGGTGGACGGCGACGGGGACGGCGACAAGGACTACTGGTCGCCGCCCGACGCGATCGCCACGATGAGCCTGTACACGTGCTGGCTCGATCAGCAGTTCAAGAAGGCCCAGCTCCCCGTAGCGGACCTGCCCGCGCTGATCGCCGCCGGCTGGCGCACCAGCGACCGCACCGTCATCGAGGCCCGCGGAGTCCCCGCACGCGTCCAGCCGTACGTGGACAAGGTGCTCCGCAACCTCGCCGACTACCAGAAGGGGGTCAGCACTCCCTGACGTCCGGGATCCGGTTGTCGGGCGAACTGACGTAGATGTTCGAGATCCAGCCGCCGTACTGGGGCAGATACGCCCACCAGTCGTTCGTGTACGGCGGCACCTGGACCTCCTGGCCCCGCTTCTGGCAGCCGATCAACACCTCGACGCCGGCCGGGAGTTGTGTCATCGGGGCGTTGCCCGTCGACGGGTCCCGGCGGACGTTCACGTGCTCGCTCCAGGTGCCGTACCACCAGCCCGCCGGGCGCGTCGCCCCCGGCACGTCCAGCGAGCGCGTGAGGCGCCCGATGTCCGTGTACGCCTTGCCGTACGACGTGCCGGCCGGGTGCAGCGTGTACACGGCGACGATGGAACGGTCGCCCGCACCCACCGTTCCCGTGCTGTGCAGCGCGGGGCGGGTCAGGTCGACGGCCTTCGCCCGGACGGTGGTGCCGGCCGCCGAAGCGGCGCTGCCGCAGGTGCCCTCCGGGAACGACGAGCCCGACCAGCCCTGCTTCACCGCCCACGGCTTGTCGAACGCCCCGGCGACGCCGAAGTGCTGGTCGAAACCGTCGGAGGCGCAGCGGGTGGACTGGCGCAGATTGCCCATCACGAAGTCGCGCACGGGCGCGGGCGCCGAGTCCAGGAGGTACCGGTAGATCGTCACCGTGTCACGGGCGGAGATCGCCGAGTACCCCCAGTAGCCCTCGTACCCGGTGGGCGGCGGCGCCGTGTCGCTGAGACCGAGGCGGCTCACCATCCGCGTGATGATCGCCGAACCGCCGTACGTCGACCAGTAGTAGTTGGCCGCGTCGTCGTCGCTGCTGCGCAGCATCGGCTCCAGCCGGGCCCGGTCGGCGGCGGGCACGGTGTAGTCGGGACCCCGGTTCCACAGGAAGTCCAGGGTGAGGAGCAGCTTGACGACCGACGCGGAACGGAACTGGGCGCTCGCGTTGAGCTGTTCGGTGAAGGCGCCGGTCTGCCGGTCGAACACGGCGACACCGGCGGTGACGCCGCTCGGCACCTGGACGGACGCGACGGTGGCGGGTGCGGTGGCGGGTGCGGCCGTCGCCGTCCCCGCCGCGCCGCCGACCAGCAGCAGCGCGGCGACGACCGCGAGGAGACGGCGCCTCACTGGTAGTGCTCCCGCAGGTGGAGGGAGTTGATCGGCCCGAGGTCGACGAACCAGCCCGTCTGCTCGGGGATGGACTCGGTGCAGTCGTTGTTGATGGACTTGCACAGCTCCGCCACGGCGCCGTCGTACTGGTTGTTGTAGACCCAGTGGTTGCCGTACTGGTTGTAGATCGGGTGGAAGCCGTACGAGTAGAAGATGTACGTCGGGTACGGGCTGCTGGACGGGGTCACGTTCTCGGGGTAGATACAGACCGCGCCGTACGGGCAGCCGTCCCAGGTGCCCGCGGCCTGGGCCTGGGTGGTGCCGGTGAGGACGGCGGCGGTGGACAGGGCGAGCGCGGCGGCGCCGCGGAGGATTCTGCGCATGGTCATGCCTTTCGAGTAGGGGCGCAGGGGTGGGTGACTACCACCAGGCGGAGCAGCGGATCGCGCCGTCGGAGACCAGCGAACCGCACACCCGGAACTGGTAGTTGGGGTCGGTGCTGGTCCGCCTGAACGGCGTCGTCAGGCTCTGCCCGGCCGACCGGACGGTGAACGGCCCGCACTGGAGCCACGGCGACACGGCGTTCGTGTTGTCCCAGCCGTCCGCGCGCCAGTCCATCCACATGTTGTCGCCGGGCCGGGTCTCGCCGCTGATCTTGCCGAACGCGATCTGACCGCCGAACCAGCCCTTCTCCAGCGTGAACCGGACGTTCCCGAGGGAGAAGTCGCGCGGCTTGTCGGTGTCGCCCTCGGCGTTGTCCGGGTGGTCGCGGAAGCCCCGCGCCCCTCCCGTGCAGTCCGAGGCCGCCGCGCTCGCCGGCTGCGCGGGCTGAACGACGACGACACCGGCGGTGAGCGCGCCCACGGCGGCAGCCGCGGCGAGGGTGGAGCGGAACGGTCGCATGTGAGCCGTCTCTTCCTGGTCGGGGATGGGAGACGACTCGAACAGTAGGGAGGGGGAGGGGTGGTGCGGTCCTGACGGATGTCAGGGTGGGTTGGAGAAGTCCTGGATTGAATCAACTGGTTGATTTAAAATATGGGCGAAGGCCCGGAACCAGGTGGAGATGCTGTGACGACGAGCGGCGTCCGACGATCCGAACAGGTCGGTGCCACGCGGGACGCCCTGCTGACGGCGGCCGAGCGGCTGTTCGCCGAGCGTGGTGTGCACGCGGTGGCCAACCGCCAGATCAGCCGGGCCGCCGGGCAGGGCAACAACGCCGCGGTCACCTACCACTTCGGGACCAAGGCCGGGGGTGGTGGAGGCGCTGGTGCGCCGGCACGCGGAACGGATCGAGCGCGACCGGGCCCGGCTGGTGGCGCAGGCCGGTGAGTTCACCGACCTGCGGACCTGGGCCGCGTGCACGGTCCGCCCCGTCACCGGCCATCTGGACTCGCTGGGCAGCCCCAGCTGGTACGCGCGGTTCATGACCCAGGTGACCGTCGATCCCGCGCTCCGGACACTGGTGTCGCGGGTGCTGGACGCCGAGTCCCCGTCGCTGCTGCGCCTGCGGGACGAGCTGTACCGGCTGCTGCCGGAGCTGCCGCCCGAGGCATTCGCGGAACGGGGCGCCATGACACGCCACCTGATCACGCAGATGTGCGTGGAGCGGGAGCACGGCCTCGCGGAGGGCAGCGCCTCGCACCACCGGAGCTGGGACGAGGTCGCCGACGGTCTCGTCGACGCGATCGTCGCCCTGTGGCGGGCGCCTGTCACCACCGACGCCGGGGGATCGGCGAGCGGCGGACCGTGAGGACCGCGACGTCGCCGAGTCCTCACGGCGGCGAAGGACGGGGCGCCGGTCGCGCCCTGCCCTGGGTGCCCGCGTCAGTCGAGCACGATGGCGGCGGCCGGGCAGACGGCAGCCGCGTCACGTACCGCCGGGTGCTGATCCTCGGCGGGCTCCGTGTCGAGGAGGACGACGATGCCGTCCTCGTCGCGCTGGTCGAAGACCTCGGGGGCGGCGAGGACGCAGCTTCCGGCGCCGCAGCACTTGTCCTCGTCGATGGTGACCTTCATGGTCGTTCCCTTCTTCGGAAGGCTCTCGGTGGGGGATGCCGGTCAGGCCCTCGATCTTGCGCAACTCCTCGACGGAGACGGCGAGTTCGAGGCCAGGGGCTGGGCGTTGGGGCTGCGCGTGGGGACGGGTTGTCACCAGGTCACCGGAAGCTCGTAGACCCCGTACACGAGGCCGTCCTCCTTGAAGGGGAGCTTCTGGAGGTCGGTGGCCAGGCGGAGGGTGGGGACGCGGCGGAAGAGCGTGCTGTAGACGACCTGGAGCTCCAGGCGGGCCAGGGGCTGGCCGAGGCACTGGTGGATGCCGAATCCGAACGCCTGGTGCCGGCGGGCGTCGCGGGTGACGTCGAGCCGGTCGGGCTCGGGGAAGACGTCGTCCTGCCAGTTGGCGGTGGCGCTGGGGAGGACGACGCCCTCGCCGGCGCGGATCGTGGTCCCGCCGACCTCGATGTCCTCCAGGGCGATCCGGCGGTTGCCGATGTGAATGATCGTGAGATAGCGCAGGAGCTCGTCGACGGCGCTCGCCAGGACCTTGGGGTCGTCGGTGTCGCGGACGATCGCGAGCTGGTCGGGGTGCTCCAGCAGTGCCGCGACGCTCAGCGCGATCATGTTCGCCGAGGTCTCGTGCCCCGCGCCGAGCAGCAGCAGGCCCATGGTCGCGGCCTGCGGATGGGTCAGGTCGCCGTCGCGGACCCGGGCCGCCAGTTCGGAGAGGAGGTCGTCGCCGGGGGCGGCGAGCTTCTGGTCGAGCTGGTCCGCGACGTAGTCGAGCAGCGCCTTCCGGGCAGCCGTGGACGCCTCGGGCGAGACATCGTGGCGCAGGCCCACCTCGCTCTGGTGCTGGAAGAACGCGTGGTCCTCGTACGGCACCCCGAGGAGTTCGCAGATCACGAGCGAGGGCAGGGGGAGCGCGAGCGCCCGGACGAGGTCGGCGGGGTTGGGCCCGGCGAGCATCGCGTCGACGAAGTCGTCCGTCATCCGCTGGACGGACGGGCGCAGGGCCTCGACGCGCTTGATGGTGAAGGCCCCGCTGAGCATGCGGCGGATCCGGGCGTGCTCCGGGTCGTCCAGGTTGAGGAAGGACGGCTGGACGTTCCGGGAGCCCGACTCGCGGAACGCCGGGTTCATGTACGGGAAGCCGGGGCGCCGCAGGTCGACGCTGCACCGCTGGTCGGCCAGCAGGGCGCGCTGGTCCTCGAAACGGGTGACCAGCCAGGGCGTGCTGCCGTCCCAGATCCGGACCTTCGAGATCGGGCGCCGCGTGTGCGCCTCACGTAAGGCGGGCGGCGGCGCGAAGGGGCAGCCGGAATCCCTGGGCATGGGGAAGTCGGGGACTGTCCCGGTGGGGGTGGTCGTCATCTAGCTCTCGATTCTCTCGGTGAGGGGCTCAGAAACCGGTGAGGGCGCGCAGCCGGTCGGCCCTGGCCCGGGCGACGACGTCGATGTCCGGCGCGAGGTGGTCGAAGGCGTGCGGGCAGCCGGGGTGGACATGGAGTTCGGCGGAGCTGCCGGCGGCGGCGAGGCGGCGGGCGTAGGAGACGGCCTCGTCACGGAAGATGTCCAGCTCGCCGACCTCGACGTAGGCGTCCGGGAGCCCGGTCAGGTCGCTCGCGCGGGCGGGTGCGGCGTACGCGGGGACGTCGGGGCCTCCTACGGCGTCGCCGAGCAGGGCGTGCCAGCCGGTCCAGTTGTCGTCGTACGTCCAGACGGCGAACGGCAGCAGGGCGGGGTCGGGTTCGGTGGTGCGGTCGTCGAGCATCGGGTACACGAGGATCTGCTTCGCGACGGGGAGGCCGCGCTCCCGGGCCAGCAGGGTGACCCCGGCCGCGAGGCCGCCGCCCGCGCTCTCGCCCATCACCGCGATCCGCGCGGGGTCCACGCCCAGCTCGTCCGCGTGCGCGGCCAGCGCGACCAGGCCCGCGTAGGCGTCCTCGACCGGGGTGGGGTGCGGGTGCTCCGGTGCGCGGCGGTAGTCGACCGAGAGCAGGGGGACGCGGCTGTCGGCCGCGTATCCGGCGACCAGCCGGTCGAACAGGTCGACCGAGCCCGAGACCATCCCGCCGCCGTGCAGGTAGACGGCGGCGGGTCCCCGGCCGGTGGGGTCCTGCCCCTCGGGTGCGTACCAGCGTGCCGCCACCTCCGCGCCGTCGTACGAGACGGCGTGGAGGTCGGTGCGGGTCACCGAGGGGTGCTCGGGCTTGCCCGCGTCGATCGCGGCCAGTTCGGCTTCGCCGTCGCGCAGGGCCTGCCAGTCGCCACGGGCCGGATGCCGCGACGACGCGTCCACGCTCGCGCGGCGGGCGGTGAGGGCGTTGAGGAGTTCGGCGTCGAAGGCGTACGGCACGGTGGCTCCGGAGGGGAAGACTTAATTCAAGCGGTTGATTTAATTTAGCTCCAGCGGATCCCGGATGCAAACACAGGGCACCTGAGGACCAGGGCCGGCGGAGTCCTACAGCGCTGCCAGCTCCTGCGCCAGGACCCGCAGCGTGACCGTGGGGAAGCCGCCCCCCGACAGCGCCGCCAGCGAGATCAGCGACGTCGAGCCGATCGCCTGGAGCAGTTCCGTGTCGACCAGGCTGGGTGCGTGGGTGCGCAGCACCTCGACGGCCTCGGGGTCGGCGACCAGGGCCGTGATCGGGGTGCGCAGGGAGAAGCGCCCCGCCGGGAAGTCCTCCGGCCTCGGCAGCGGTTCGGCGGCCTGCCGGGCCTGCTCCCGCTGGGCGCGCACCAGGAGGTGGGCGTCGGTGACCGGGCCCTCGGCGGGCAGACCGAGGCGCTCGTACTGGCTCGGCGGAGCGTCGTTCGCCCGCATCAGCTCGACCAGCAGGCCCGCCATCCGTAGCTCCACCTCGTCGTCCACGAACGGGGCGCGCTGCTCGGGGTCGGTGGCGAGGTCGAAGAGGAGGGTGCCGAAGCGGTAGGGGTTGAAGAAGGTGCGGCCACGGGTGCGCAGGGTGGGGACGCCCTTGGTGAAGGTGAACGGCTCGGCGAGTTCGGCGTCCTTGAGCTCCTCCGGGGTGAACCGGCCGCGCATGTGGGTCGGCATCAACGTGTGCTCGTACAGAGGGGAGTTGTCGGCGTTCGCGGGTGCGCGCATGTAGACGTACCGGCCGTCGGTGACGTTGACGTGACCGCCGTGGATCCCGAACAGGGCCGCCTCGCGCACCGGTTGCTCCTCGGCGACCGGCAGCGGGACGCCCTGCGTGTCCAAGGGCCGTTCCACACCGAAGAATTCGAGGAGCGTCGGCGCGAGGTCGATCGTCTGCACCAGCGCCTCGCGCCGCTCGCCCGCCGCCTGCGGGTGGCGGGGGTCCCACACGAACAGGGGCAGGTGCACCAGCTCGTCGTACCAGGGCTGGACGGACTTGCCCCACCACTCTTTCTCGCCGAGCAGCAGCCCGTGGTCGGTGTTGACGATCAGCAGCGTGTCCTGCCACAGGTCGTGCTCGTCCATCAGGTCCAGGACCCGGCCGAGGGAACGGTCGCACATCGACAGCAGGGCGGCGTACTCGTAACGGGCGTGCTCCACCTGCTCGTCGGTCTCGGTGACCTGGCGGTAGTCCGGCCAGTCGAAGTGCGGTCCTTCGTAGGCGTGCGGGTAGAGGTCCTTGTAGTGCTGGTGCGAGAAGAACGGCTCGTGCGGGTCGAAGGTCTCGATCTGGACGAACCAGCGGTCCTCGGCGAGGTTGGTGCGCACGAAGTCGAGGCCGGCGTCGAAGGTCAGCGTCTGATGGTGGAGATCCTCGGTCGGCATGTACGAGCGGTTGACCCAGTCCTGGCGGTATCCCTCGGCCCGCAGCTCCTTGACGTCCGCCTCCGGCATCGGCGGGTCGGCGACGTGCCCCTTCCACGGGTCGCCCTCCTGTCCCCGGAAGAACTCCCAGGTGCTGTACCGGCCGTGGTAGGTCGCGCCGCCGTCCTCCCAGTAGTGCGGGTGGTCACTGGCGAGGTGCGTGTGCACCCCCGCCCTCTTCAGCAACTCCGGCATCGAGTCGTCGAACGGCTCCATCGGACCCCAGCCGCGGTGCAGGAAGTTGTGCCGCCCCGTGTGGAGTTCACGCCGGGCCGGCATGCACGGCATCGAACCGGCGTACGCCTTCTGGTAGGTGACGGTCCGTTCGGCGAGGCGGGCGAAGTTCGGGGCGTGGGTCCAGTCGCAGCCGTACGGGGGGAGCATGTGCCGGTTCAGGCTGTCGAACATGACCATGATGGCTCTCATGGGGTGCGGCTCCTTTGGCAGTTGAGGTTTCTGGGCGTCCCGCGTTCTAGGCGTCCCGCGCGCACCGGAACCCGGTGTGGCCGCTCGCGCCGTCCGGCGAACTGGCCGTGCGGGCGGCGACGCGGTAGCGGTTGCAGTAGGACCGGTGACACAGGTGGGACCCGCCCCGGATGACCTTGTCCGTGCCCCGCGCCGGTCCCTTCGGGTCGGTCACGGTGTCCGGCGCGTGGCGGGTGGTCCACCAGTCGGCGCACCACTCCCAGACGTTGCCCGAAGTGTTGTGCAGGCCGAAGCCGTTGGGCTCGAAGGCGTCGACGGGAGCGGTGCCCCGGTACCCGTCGGCGGCGGTGTTCTCGTCAGGGAACACGCCCCGCCAGATGTTGCACCGGTACTCCCCGTGGGGGTCCAGCTCGTCCCCCCACGGGTACCGCTGTTGCTCCAGCCCGCCGCGCGCCGCGTACTCCCACTCCGCTTCGGTGGGCAGCCGCTTCCCCGCCCAACTCGCGTACGCCGCCGCGTCGTTCCAGGAGACGTGGACGACGGGATGGTCACCGCGATCCGCGACCGAACTGCCGGGACCCTCGGGCCGGTCCCACCGCGCCCCACCGATCCCGCACCACCAAGGCGTACGGTCCGGCCGGGGCGCCCCGCGCCGCAGCGAGGCGGGCAGGAACCCGGCGAACACATAGGACCAGCCGATGAGCTGGGCCTCGGTGACGTACCCCGTGTCGGCCACGAACCCGGCGAACCGGTCGTTGCTGACGGCGTGCACGTCGATGCGGAACGGGCTCAGCCGCACGGGCCGCACCGGCCCCTCCCCGTCGCCGGGGAACCCCTCGCTGTCGGCCGCGCCCATCAGGAACTCGCCGCCGGGCAGGAGAACCATGCCGTCGAGGTCGTCGCGGCGGGTGAGGCCGGGGAGCGCGACCGGGGGCGACGTCGCGGCCGTCCGCTGTCTCCGGGGTGCGCAGCAGGCGGGAGGCGGGGTAGAGCTGAGGTGCATGGGGCGACCCTAGCTACTAAAATTTTGCATGTATAGATTTACACTCTGTCGACTGGGAGAAGCGCATGGCCGGTACCCCCGAGCAGTACACCGTCGGCGTCGACTTCGGGACGCTGTCCGGCCGGGCCGTCGTCGTACGGGTGCGCGACGGCCGGGAGATGGGATCGGCCGTGCACGAGTACCGGCACGGCGTGATCGACGAACGCCTGCCCGGCGGCGGCTCCCCGCTGCCCCCCGACTGGGCCCTGCAACACCCGCGGGACTGGTGCGACGTCCTCGCCGCGGCCGTACCGGAAGCACTCGCGGCGGCCGGTGTCTCCCCTGCCGAAGTGGTCGGCATCGGCACGGACTTCACGGCGTGCACCGTCCTGCCCACCCACGCCGACGGCACGCCCCTCGCGCTGACACCCGAGTTCGCCGGCCGGCCGCACGCCTGGCCGAAGCTGTGGAAGCACCACGCCGCCCAGGACCAGGCCGACCGCATCAACGCCCTCGCCCACGCACGCGGGGAGACGTGGATCCACCGGTACGGCGGGAAGATCTCCGCCGAGTGGCAGTTCGCGAAGGCCCTCCAGGTCCTCGAAGAGGATCCCGAGGTCTACCACGCCTGCGTCCGCTGGATCGAGGCCGCCGACTGGATCGTGTGGCAGCTCACCGGCGAGGAGTCCCGCAACACCTGCACCGCCGGCTACAAGGGCATCCACCAGGACGGCGGCTACCCCTCCGAGGAGTATCTCGGCGCCCTGCACCCCGACTTCGCCGGGTTCGCCCGTACCCGCCTCGAACACCCGCTGGCGCCGCTCGGCAGCAGGGCCGGCTCGCTCACCGCCGAGGCCGCCGCCCTGACGGGCCTGCCCGAGGGCATCGCCGTGGCCGCGGGCAACATCGACGCCCACGTCGCCGCACCCGCCGCCCGCGCGGTGGACAACGGCCGACTCCTCGCCATCATGGGCACCTCGACCTGCCACATCCTCAACAGCGACCGGCTCGCCGACGTCCCCGGCATCTGCGGTGTCGTACACGGCGGCGTCGTGGACGGCGCCTTCGGGTACGAGGCCGGCCAGAGCGCCGTCGGCGACATCTTCGCCTGGTGGCTGCGCCAGGGCGTCCCCGCCGACTACCTCGCGGAGGCCGAACGCAGCGGCGAGGACCTGCACGCGCTGCTCACCCGCAAGTGCGCCGCACAGCCCGTCGGGGCCCACGGGCTGGTCGCCCTGGACTGGATGAACGGCAACAGGTCCGTCCTGGTGGACCACAACCTCTCCGGCGTGATCATCGGCCTCACCCTCGACACCCGGCCGGAGGACGTCTACCGGGCCCTCCTCGAAGCCACCGCCTTCGGCACCCGCGTCATCGTCGAGGCGTTCGAGAACGGCGGCGTCCCCGTCACCGAGTTCGTCGTCGCGGGTGGCCTGAAGAAGAACGCCCTGCTCATGCAGATCTACGCCGACGTCCTGCGCCGCCCGGTCTCCCTCGCCGCCTCGGAACAGGGCCCCGCCCTCGGCTCCGCCATCCACGCTGCCGTCGCCGCCGGGAGCCATCCGGACGTACGGACCGCCGCTGCGGCGATGGGCAGGGCCCACCGGCACGCCTACCTGCCCGACCCCGGCCGCGCGGACGCGTACGACCGCCTCTTCGCCGTCTACCGGGACCTGCACGACCACTTCGGGACACGCGGTGACCTGCTGCACCGGCTGCGCAGGCAGCGCAACGAGGCGAGGACCTCGGAGTTCGAGGGCGCGGGCATGGCAGCTAAATTTGTTAGGTGATAGATTTTCAATCACCGAAACGCCATGCCGAGCCGACACTCATGGAGTCCGTATGTTCCGCACGTCCTTCAATGACGCTTGGCAGGTCCGGGAGAAGGTCAACCCCTTCGCCGAACTGGCCGGGGCGACCGCTCCGTTCACACCGGTGACGGTTCCGCATGACGCCATGCTCGGGCGGTGGCGGACCGCGCCGGAGGGTGAGGTGACGATGGAGGGGGCGGCCGGGGCGTATTTCCCGGGCGGGGTCTTCGAGTACCGCAAGACGTTCGCGGTGCCCCAGGAGTGGCGGGGGAAGCGGATCCTCGTCGAGTTCGAGGGGGTCTACCGGGGCGCGATGGTCTACATCAACGGGGACTACGCCGGTCAACGCCCCTACGGCTACTCGCAGTTCAGGATCGACGCCGACCGGTTCCTCAGGTTCGGCGAGGAGAACGAGATCCGCGTCGAGGCGCGGGCGCATCGGGACGCCCGGTGGTACACGGGGGCCGGGATCTACCGGGACACCTGGCTGCTGGTCGGCGAGACGCTGCGGATCGAGCCCGAGGGCGTCACGGTCACGACACCGGACGTGGACGCGGAACGGGCGGTGGTCGAGGTCGTCACGCGGGTCGTGAACGACTCGATCGAGGTGCGCACAGTTCCCGTGACCACCGAACTCCGGGACCCGACGGGGGAGTTGGCGGCGCGTGACATATCGAGGGCGACCGTGCTTCCCGGCGAGGGCGCGACCGTACGGCAGCGGCTGTACGTCGTCGGCCCCGACCGCTGGAGCCCCGAGTCACCGGCGCTCCACACCTGCCACGTCGCCCTGGGGGATGTGGACGAGGAGACGGTCACCTTCGGTATCCGCACGCTGCAACTCGATCCGCGGCACGGTCTGCGGATCAACGGCGAGCGGGTGAAGCTGCGCGGCGCCTGCGTCCACCACGACAACGGGCCCTTGGGCGCGGCGACATACGCCCGCGCGGAGGAACGCCGGATCGAGATCCTCAAGGACGCGGGGTTCAACGCCGTCCGCATGTCCCACCAGCCGATGAGCAGGGCGATGCTGGAGGCGTGCGACCGGACCGGCATGCTCGTCGTGGACGAGGCGTTCGACGTGTGGACGGGCGGCAAGAGCGAGTTCGACTACAGCCTCGACTTCCCCGAGTGGTGGGAACGCGACATCGAGGCGATGGTCGCGAAGGACGTCAACCACCCCAGCGTCATCATGTACTCGATCGGCAACGAGATCCCCGAGACCGGATCGCGCTTCGGCGCCGCCTGGGGACGCCGACTCGCCGAGAAAGTACGGGAGTTGGACCCGACGCGGTACGTCACCAACGCCGTCAACGGCATGCTCGCCGTCATGTCCGAACTGGGCGCGCTCCAGCAACAGGCCCTGGAACAGGCCGCATCGGACGGCGCCGGCATCAACACGCTGATGGCGGACGCCGGGGACGCGATGAACGCCGTCAGCGCGTCGGAGCTGGTCACCGAGCGCACGGCGGAGTCCTTCGCGGTCCTCGACGTCGCCGGGCTCAACTACGCGGAGGCACGGTACGCGCTCGACCGCGAACTCTTCCCGAACCGGATCCTGCTGGGCACGGAGACGTTCCCGACGCGCATCGACGGGAACTGGCAGCTGGTCGGCCAACACCCGCATGTCCTGGGCGACTTCACCTGGACCGGCTGGGACTACCTCGGCGAGGTCGGCATCGGACGGCCCCGGTACGCGGACAGTGACACCCCGGGGCACAACGCCCCGTACCCCTACCTCGTCGCGGGGTGCGGCGACATCGACATCACCGGCCACCGCAGGCCCGCCTCCTACTACCGGGAGATCGTGTTCGGCCTGCGCGCCGAGCCCTACATCGCCGTCCGGCGACCCGAGTACCACGGCAAGCGGTGGGCGGGCTCCCCGTGGGCCTGGAGCGACAGCCTCGCCAGCTGGACCTGGCCCGGCTTCGAGGGCGCACCGGTCACCGTCGAGGTCTACTCCGACGCCGACGAGGTCGAACTCCTCGGCAACGGCAACTCGTTCGGCCGCCGGCCGGTCGGACCCGGGCACCGGTTCCGCACGGAGTTCGAGATCGTGTACGTCCCCGGCGAACTCGTCGCCGTCGCCTACAAGAACGGCACCGAGAGCGGCCGCACAAGCCTCGCCTGGGCCAACGGACCCCTACGGCTGAACGCCGAGGCCGACCGGGAGACGGTCCGTACGGGCGGGGGCGACCTCGCGTACGTCACGCTCACGCTGACCGACACGCACGGCACCGTCCACACCGCAGCCGACCGCCGGGTGACCGTGGAGGTGAGCGGGCCAGGGGAGTTGATCGCGCTCGGCAGCGCCGACCCGTGGACCGAGGTGCCGTTCGACGTGACGGAACGCCTCACCCACGAGGGCCGCGCACTGGCGATCCTGCGGCCGACCGGCGCCGGGAAGATCCACCTCACGGCGAGCGCGCCGGACTGCGAACCGGTGAGCGTCGTCGTCACCGCCGAGGGGGAGAAGTGGCCGGGGGAGAGCGCGAGTTGGAGAGGCGCGAGGCCGGGGCAGGGGAAACCGGCGTGATAGACCGCGAAGCCCTCGTCCGACGCCACACCGTCGAACTCACCCGGCCCGACCCCGCGCACGTCCTGACCGTCGGCAACGGTGACTTCGCCTACTCGTGCGACATCACCGGCATGCAGTCCTTCCCCGAGTACCACGACCAGGCCGCCGCCTTCGCCGAACAGCGCCTCGCCGTCCACAACGCCACGCTCTCCAGCTGGGGTTGGCACGAGATGCCCAACCCCGAGGGGTACGTCCTCGACGACGCGATGACGACGTACGACACCCCGCGCGGACCCGTCCGCTACCCCGACAAGTTCGACATGGCGTCGATGATGACCGGCGAACCCGCCGAGGAGTACCGCGCCGGAGCATGGCTGCACGCCAACCCCCAGCGCCTCGACCTCGGCCGCATCGGCCTCACCCTCGGCACCGACCCCACCGCGCTGGAACACCCGTACCAGTGCCTCGACCTGTGGACCGGCGTGCTCACCAGCACGTTCACGTACGCCGGTGAGGAGGTCACCGTCACCACGGTCGCCGACCCGCACCACTCCCGCGTCGCCTTCAGGATCGAGTCGCAGCTGCTGGCCGACGGCCGGGTCGGCGTCGCGCTGAGGTTCCCGTACGCCAGCGACGGCTTCTTCCAGACGTCCGACTGGGCCTCTCCCGCGCGGCACACGTCCGTACTCGAACAGCAGGGAGAGCGAACAGCCTTCGTCCGGCGCTCACTTGACGAGACGTCATATTCCGTACGGCTCGACTGGACCGACGGCGAGCTGACGGCGGCGGACGCGGCGCACGAGTTCCGGCTCAACTCCCGTCGCGCGCAACTTGAGTTGGTGGCCTCCTTCGCCCCGGACGACGAGATCGGCGGCTGTGACTTCGCGTCCGTCGTCGCGGCGTCCACCACCTGGTGGCGCGACTTCTGGACCTCCGGCGCGGCGATCGACTTCAGCGGTTCCACCGATCCGCGTGCGGCGGAGCTGGAGCGGCGCGTGGTGCTCTCGCAGTACCTGACCGCCGTGCACAGTTCGGGGGTGCTGCCGCCGCAGGAGTCGGGACTCGTCGCCAACTCCTGGTTCGGGAAGTTCCATCTGGAGATGCACTGGTGGCACGGGGCGCACTTCGCCGCATGGGGGCGCCCCGAACTCCTCGCGCGCAGCATGGAGTGGTACCTGTCGATCCTCGACTCCGCGCGGGAGACAGCTCGTCGGCAGAGCTACGAGGGCGCCCGCTGGCCCAAGCAGACCGGTCCCGACGGGCGGGAAAGCCCCTCGGACATCGGGGCGTTGCTGATCTGGCAGCAGCCGCACCCGCTCTATCTGCTCGAACTGCTCCACCGGGCGCGTCCCGACGCCGAGTTGGTCACCAGGTTCGCCGAACTCGTCGACGAGACCGCGACGTTCATGGCCTCCTTCGTCGAGGAACGCGACGGCGTCTTCCACCTCCCCGCCCCCGTGATGCCGGCACAGGAGTTCTACGACGCCCGCACCACCGAGGACCCGACCTTCGAACTCGCCTACTGGCACTGGGGCTTGGAGATCGCCCAGCGCTGGCGTGAACGCCTCGGACTCGAACGGCACAAGCGGTGGCAGCACATCCAGGACCACCTCGCCCTGCCCCACCGCGACGGCGACCGCTACACCGCCGTCGCCACGGAGCCGTACCTCCGCCGCGACGACCACCCCTCCCTGCTGTGCGCGCTCGGCGTCGTACCCCCAACTCCCCTGATCGACCCGGCAGTCATGACCGAGACCCTCGAAGACGTCCTCGCCGACTGGGACTGGAACAGCGCCTGGGGCTGGGACTTCCCAGTACTGGCGATGGCCGCCACCCGCCTCGGACGACCCGACCTCGCCGTGGACGCACTGCTGATGGACACACCGAAGAACACGTACACGGCAGTCGGCCACACCCCCCAGATCGACAGCCTCCTGCCGGTCTACCTCCCCTCCAACGGGGCGTTGCTCGCGGCAGTCTCCCTGATGGCGGCTGGGTGGGACGGTGCGCCGGGGTACGCCGGGGCCGGGGGCAGAGCCGAAGCAGCCGTCGGAGCCAGGGCGGAAGGCGAGCCGGCGGCGGAAGCTGGGGCCCGGGGCGGCCCCAGAGCCGGAGCCGAGGCCGAAGCAGATACCGCTGACGACACGGATACCGACTCTGGTCCCGGTCCCGACTCCGGTCCCGGTCCCGACCCTGGTCCCGGTCCCGACTCTGGCCTCGGCTTTGGCTCCGGCCTCGGCTCCGGCCTGGGCTTCGGCCTGGGCTCCCCCTCCGACCCCGCTCCCGGCCCCAATTGCCCCGGCTTCCCCAACAACGGCCGCTGGCGCGTCCGGCACGAGGGCTTCACCGTCTGGCCCTGACCCTGCACCCCCGACCCCACGAACAGGCCACCCCCGCAGGGGGAAATGCCCCAAACCGCCGGCCGCCGGTGCCCTGACACACCGGCGGCCGGTCCCGAAGAACACACCGACCTCTCTCCCTCCCTCCCCCCGACCTCGCACCCCTTCCCGCCCCGAACCCCCGCCCCCACGGTCACCCACCCCCTTTCCCCTCGTGAAGTACGGTCTGTCGAGTGACGGAGCAGCGAAAGGCCCCCCGAGTGACCAGTCAGCGCAAGCCGCGCGGGCCGTACCGCAAGAGCGCGGAGCGGCGGGAGCAGATTCTCCAGGCCGCGTACGAGGCGATCGACGAGCACGGCGAGCGCGCCTCGCTCCAGGACATCGCCGACCGGGTCGGGGTGACGCAGCCGGCGCTGACGTACTACTTCCCGACCCGCGACGACCTGCTCCTCGCGGTGCTGGAGCGGCGTGACGTGCTGGGCAAGACGTTCGTCAAGGAACGTCAGGAGACGAACGAGACCCTGATCGAGGGCATGGTCGCGAGCACCCGGCACACCACCGAACACCCCGGCCTCGCGAAGCTGTACGTCACGCTGTCCGCGGCGGCCACCGACCCCGAGAGCCCCGCGTACACGCACTTCCGCGACCGCTACCGCGGCCTCGCCGCCGAGGTCACCCGCGACTTCGAGGAGCAGCAGCGCACCGGCATGCTGCGGGACGACGAACCCCCGGCGCACCTCGCCCGTGCCCTCCTCGCCGTGCTGGACGGCCTCCAGATCCAGTGGATGCACGACCCGACCGTCGACATCGCGGCGATCGCCGAGACGTTCACGCGTCTGTTGACCCCCTCGGCCGCTCCCGAGCAGGAGACGGCCGACTGAACCCTACGGAGGAACCCTCGTGCCGCTCGACCCCTTCCTCGCCGCGAAGACGCACCTGCTGGACGGCGTCACCTGGGAGGACGCCCAGTCCGACCCGGAGGTCATGAACCGGCTCGCGGAGTTCTTCCGGGACCCCGGTGAGTGGACGATCCCGGACGGCGTCCAGGTCGAGGACCGTACGGTGCCCGGCCCGCACGGCGACATCCCGGTCCGCGTCTACACCCCCGCCGACCCCCGCCGCACCCTGCTCTGGCTGCACGGCGGCGGTTTCATGGGCGGCGACCTCGACATGCCCGAGGCGCACCTGGTCTCCGCCGAACTCGCCTCCCGTGCCGGGGCGTCGGTCGTCTCCGTCGGCTACCGCCTCGCCGTGGACGGTGTCCGTTACCCCGTCCCGGTCGACGACGCACACGCGGCCTGGCGCTGGCTCACGCAGACCTACGACGGCCCCACAGCCCTGGGCGGCGCGAGCGCGGGTGCCGCCCTCGCCCTCTCCACAGCCCTGCGCGCCCGCGAAGACTCTTGCCCGGACGCCCTCCTCCTCGCGTACCCCTTCGTCCACTTCCCGACCCCGGCTCTGGACGACGAAACGGCCGCTGTCATGTGGGAGTTGCCGCCGCTTCTGCGTTTCACGACCGCGTCGATGGAGCACATGGTCCGCAACTATGTCGGCCGGCTGACCGCGCTTCCCGCGGAGGCGCTGCCGGGCGCGGCCGACCTCACCGGCCTGCCCGCCACGGCGGTTCTCCTCTCGGAGTACGACGACCTGCGGCCCTCCGGTGACCTGCTCGCCCTCCAGTTGGAGGAGACGGGTGTGCCGGTGCGGACGTATCGCGCCGCCGGGATGCTCCATGGTCACCTGAACCGCACCCCGAGCCTCAAGGAAGTCGACCGGTCCCTGGACTTCTTCGCGGAGGCGCTGGCCCTGGGGTGAACACGGCGGTGCCGTGACGTGCTCAGTGCGCTCGCAGGAACCGCCTCGCCTCCTCCTCGATCGCCCGGTCCTCCGGCGCGAGGCCGAAGAAGCCGCCGTGCGGGGCCGCCTCCGTGATGTGGAGGTCGGCTCGGATGCCCGCGTTGCGCAGGGCGCGGTGCATGCGGACCGCGTTGGAGAGGAAGAGGTCGCGGGTGCCGGCGGTGAGGAGGGTCGGGGGGAAACCCTTCGTGAAGTCGCCGAACAGGGGTGAGAGATAAGGGTCGTCGAGGTCGTGGCCCGCCGCGTACAGGAGGTTCGCGGGCAGCAGGCTGCGGGGGAGCACCGGGTCCAGCCCCAGGTTCGTACGGAACGAGTCGCCGGACTCGGTGAGGTCCAACTCCGGGGAGAAGAGGAGGGCGGCGGCAGGGAGGGGGAGCCCTTCGTCGCGGGCGCGCAGGAGGAGGGCCGCCGCGAGATTGCCGCCGGCCGAGTCGCCGCCCACGACGATGTCCTCGGGGCGGTGGCGGGTGAGGAGGTGGCGGTAGGCGGTGAGGCAGTCGTCGAGAGGGGTGGGGTAGGGGTGGTCGGGCGGCATGCGGTAGTCGACGGCCCAGGTGGGGGCCGTGTAGCGGACCGCCATGACGATGCCCATCGCCCGGCAGCAGGCGCTACCGCCCGTGGTGAGGCCGCCGCCGTGGAGGTAGAGGTGGACGGGGGTGGGTTCGTGGGACCGGCGGGGAGTGGCGACGTACACGGTGGGGCCGTTGTCGAGGCGGGTCTCTGCCACGTCGACCGGCATCCGGGAGGTCGGTTTCTCCAGGTGGGCCAGCATCTGCCGGTCCTGGGCGGCGGCGCGGGCACGCCAGGCGGGGTGGTCATCAAGTGCCGGGTAGGGGACGGGGGTTGGGGCGGGGCGGGCGAGCGCGGCTCGGGCTTCGGGGCTGATGGAGGCGGGGACGGGGATGGCGCGGGAGGGGAGGTGGATGGTCATGGGGGTCCTTACGGGGGCGGTGGCACCCCGGGGCGGCTCCGGCTGGGGGGGGAAGTCGCCTCGGGGTGCGGTCAGTCGGGGTGAGGGCCGTCGAACTCGCCGGGTGATGCGTACGGGCCGGGGCGCGGGGTGACCCGTATCGGCTTACGGCGCGGGGTGACCCGTACGGATCACCCCGCCCCCGTACGCCTCACCCCGCCGCCTGCCCCACCTCCGCCTCGTCCAGCCGCTTCGCCTTCGGCACCACCGCGACCAGCAGCGTCGCGACCGCCACGACCCCCGCGAAGAGCAGGAAGCCGTTGGTGTAGCTGTCGTCCACGTAGAAGGCCGTGCCCTGGACGACGTTGCTGTTCTTGGCGACGACGACGAACGCGATCTGCGTGAGGACGCCTTGCAGGACGCCCTGCATCATGTTCTGCGCGCCGTTGCCCAGGGCCTGTTCCTCGGGGCGGACCGACTCGATGATCATGATGGGGACGAGGGCGACGAGGATGCCCATGCTCAGGCCGCTGACGACACCGACGCCCATCAACTGGCCCACCGAGTGGTGGAACTGGGAGATCAGGGCGACGCCGATCGTGACGAGCGTGCCGCCGATCGCGAACAGCAGCCGCGTGTCGACGCGGCGGGCGACGATGCCGGTGACGACGGACGTCGCGATGAGCAGGACGCTGTTGGGCGCGCTGACCCACGCGTTCTTCGTGGCCGTCCAGCCGAGCCCCTCGGACACACCGGGGATCTTCGGCATGAGGACCAGGAGGTTCATGACGATGCCCTGGGCGAAGACCGCGCCGAGCGCCAGGCCCGTGACGAGGAACGTCGACCACACGCGCCGCCTGCCGAGCAGGGTGATCGGGAACATGGGGTGCGGGACCCGCTTCTCGACGAGGACGAAGGCGACGACCGAGAGGAGGCCGCAGCCGATGAAGGCGACGGTCTGTCCGCTGGTCCACCCCCAGTGCTCGCCCTTGCCGACGCCGTACACGACCGACGCGAGGCCGCCGCCGAGGAGCGCGCCGCCGGTCCAGTCGACCGGCGTACGGGGTTCGCGGACCTGGCTCTCCGGGACGACGAACAGCAGCGCCAGCAGGCTGATCGCCGTCGCGATCACCATGAACCACAGGACGCCCCGGAACCCGAACTCGTCCAGCACCCAGCCTGAGAGGAAGGGGCCGCCGAGCGCGAGTACGCCCATCCCGCCGCCGAGGAAGCCGCTCGCGGGGCCGACCAGGCGCGGCGGGAACACGTCCCGGGCCAGGGCGTACACCAGCGCGAGCGACGGGCCGTAGAAGCCGGCGACCGCGCGGCCCGTCAGCAGGGTCGCGAAGTTCGTGGACAGCGCGGCGATCAGGTCACCGGCGAGACCGAGTGCCGTGATGATCACGAGGAGCCGCTTCTTGCCGAACATCCCCGCCGATTTCACGATGAACGGCGTCGAGAACACCCCGACCAGCAGGCCGATCTGGCTGAACCAGGCGATCTCCGTCGTCCTGTAGTGGACCGCGATCTCGGCCTGCGCGTTGGACCCCATCAGTCCGATCAGGCCGTTCAGCTGGGACGCCCACAGCAGCGCGATCAGGATCAGAGCGAACCGCGCGCCGAAGCCGGACCTGCCGGCCTCGTCTTCCCGACGCGGTGAGTCGACGTTGACAGTCATGTGGCACCCCGGGCCTTTCCTGAGGGGGGTGGAGCCCCTCGTGCTTTGTTGGCCGCAGGCTAGCCCTCAAATTTTGTGAATGATAGATTTTCAACACCGAAACATTTCCGTGATCTTGGGACGGTGTCCATGAGCGCTCTGCCGCGCGACTTCCTCTGGGGTGCGTCCACCTCTCCCCACCAGACCGAGGGCAACAACACCGGCAGCGACTGGTGGCGGATGGAGCACCTCGCCGGCGACCGGCTGGAGCTGAGCGGCGACGCGCTCGACAGCTATCACCGCTACGGCGAGGACATGCGCCTTCTCGCGGACGCGGGCCTGAACGCGTACCGGTTCGGCGTCGAGTGGGCGCGCGTCGAGCCCGAACCCGGGGAGTTCTCGCGCGCCGGACTCGCCCACTACCGGCGGATGATCGAGACCGCGCGGGAACTCGGGCTCGAACCCGTCGTCACGTTGCACCACTTCAGCAGCCCGAAGTGGTTCGCGGACGAGGGCGGGTGGACCGGGGACACCGCCGTCGACCGCTTCACCCGGTACGTCGAGGAGGTCTGCGTGATCCTCGACGGCGTCGAGTGGGTCGTCACGATCAACGAGCCCAACCTGCTGGCGGTGATGGCCAGTTACACACAGGGGGAGGGGAGCCCTGTGCCCGACACCGGCATCGGTGAGCGGCTCGTCCACGCGCACCGGGCCGCCGTCCGCGTCCTGCGGGAACGCACCTCCGCGAAGGTCGGCTGGTCGGTCGCCCAGCAGGCACTGGTCCCCGCGCCGGGGGCGGAGGTGGTCTGTGCCCAACTCCGGTACGCCTGGGAGGACTTGTACCACCACGGAGCCCGCGGCGACGACTTCCTCGGCGTCCAGTCGTACACGAGTCAGACGGTCGACTCGCGCGGCGTCGTCCCGCATCCGCCGCACCCCGGCAACACGCTCACCGGCTGGGCCTACCGCCCCGACGCCCTCGGCATCGCCCTGCGGCACGCCTGGGAGGCCGTCGAGGGGCGGGTGCCGCTGCTGGTGACCGAGAACGGGATCGCGACCGCCGACGACGCGCGGCGGATCGCGTACACGGCCGGGGCGTTGGAGGCTCTGTACGGGGCGGTCGCGGAGGGGGTGGACGTGCGCGGGTATTTCCACTGGTCCGCGCTCGACAACTTCGAATGGGGGCGCTGGGAGCCGACGTTCGGGCTCATCGAGGTGGACCGGGAGACGTTCGTGAGGACACCGAAGCCGAGTCTGGGGTGGCTCGGGGGAGTGGCACGCAGGGGCGGAGGGCTGGAATGACGCCGGCCGTGGGATGCCGGTGACCCAATTCAGGTGCCTCGAACCGCCTCCGCCACACTGACCCGGACGGACCGCCGACCGGTCCGCCGCGTTCCAGCACCCGGCCCTGGAGAAGGTTCCCGTGCACGAGAAGCTGCGCTTCGGTGTCTACCTGCCGCCGTTCGGTCCCTTCGGCGACCCCAACGTCCTCGTCGAACTGGCGGTGCGCGCGGAGGCCGCCGGGTGGGACGGCGTGTTCCTGTGGGACCACGTCGTCAGCGCGACGATGCCGATCGCCGACCCGTGGACCACGCTCGCGGCGATCGCACAGGCCACCGAGACCCTGCTGCTCGGTCCGGCCGTCACGCCGCTCGCGCGGCGCCGGCCCTGGACGGTCGCCCGGCACGCGTCCACCGTCAGCAGGCTCTCCCGGGGACGGCTCGTCGTCGGGACGGGCGTCGGTGTCGACGAATCCGGCGACTTCAGCGGCTTCGGGGAACCGGCCGACCTGGCCACCCGCGCGTCGATGCTGACCGAGGGGCTCGGGCTGATGCGGGCGATGTGGGGCGGCGAGGCCATCGAACACGCCGGCCCGCACTACCGGGTGAACCTGCCGGCCACCGAGCCCGAGCCGTACCGCATCCCGGTCTGGATGGCCAGCTCCACCGACCACCCCCGGGTGATCCGCCGGGCCGCCGGCTGCGACGGGATCTTCCCGAACCCCGAGGACCACGAACTCACGCCGGAGGACGTCGCAGGCATCCGCCGGGCGCTGCGCCGCGCGGGCCTGCCCGCCGGCCGGCCGTACGACATCGCCGTACGCGGCAACGCGAGCCCCGCGTGGGAGGAGGACAAGGACGTCGACCTCGCGGGGCTCGCCGAGGCCGGTGCGACCTGGTGGCTGGAGTCGCTGATCCACTTCGACCCGCTGGAGCTGTCGATGCGGGTCGTGGACGCGGGGCCGCCCCGGGGGTGAGCCGGGCTCTCAGTGGTCCGGCGGCTCAGGACGGCTTGCGCCACACGGAGACGTGCTTCGTGGAAGCGTCCGTGAACGGCTCCCCGCTCCAGTCCGCCACCCGCCGCTCCAGCTCCAGCCCGGCGATCCGCGCCATCAGGTCCAGCTCCGCCGGCCAGGCGTACCGGTGCCGGGAGGCGCCGCGGCGGTAACTGCCGTCCTCCTCCCGCGTGAAGTGGTGCGATACGAGGAGCTGCCGGGCCAGGTCGAACGTGTCGAACCCGAGATGCCCCTCCGACACGTCGAACGGTACGGCGACCTGCCCCGGCGGCAGGAACCGCAGCGGCGGCACTTCCAGCTCGATGACGAACCGCCCGCCCGGTACGAGATGCCGGGCGGCATTGCGGAAACACTCCACCTGCTCGTCCTGCGTGAGGAGGTTCGAGATCGTGTTGTAGACGAGGTACACGAGGCTGAACTCCCCGGGGACGACGGTCGTTGCCATGTCCCCTATGACCACCGGCAACGTCTCCTCATCCACCTTCCGCCGCAGCACCCTCGCCATGTGCTCGGAGAACTCGATCCCGACGACCGCCACCCCCCGCTCCCGCAACGGCACCCCCACCCGCCCCGTCCCGATCGCGAACTCCAACGCCCGTCCGTCCCCGGCGAGTCCGGCGAGAAAATCGAGAGTCGGCCCGAGAAAAACGGCCGAGGACCTCTCGGCTTCCTCGACGTCGTACCGTTCGGCGCTGTCCCGGCTCCACAACTCGCTGCTCGTCATGGACGAACACTCTGCCGAGGGGGGACGGGGGTGTCGACGCAATTAAGGGGACCGGGTCAGCCGAAGAGCGCGACGACCCCGTTCACCCACACCGCGAGAAACGCGACGACATACATCCAGCGGCCGGCCTCAGCGGCATGAACGCATGATCGAGCACGACTTCGGCCTACGTCGACCTCTTTCGGACGACAGCCGGACGCCGCTGTGTCAGTGGCGGCTGATAGACCCTGGCGATGACGTTTGTGGCGGTGGTCGAAGGGGACGCGCTGGCAGAGGCGATCAGCGCCCGGTGGCCCGAGGTGGAGACCGCCTCGACGGAGCGGAGTGAAGTACGCAGCCTCATATGGAGGTTCGAGGCGGAGTACGGCCCGGCTGAGGCGTACCTGCACGCGGACGGCATCTGCCTGTACATGGACGTCTGGCAGGAATACGCGATCTGGCTGGCGATCGTGTTCCGCAGGCTGACGCCCACGCACCTCGGCCTGGTGTTCTGCGACGAGGCGTACACCTTCGACGTCCGCCTGGGCGCAGGGACGACCGAGGCGGAACTGACGGACCTGGTGAATGCGGCTGGTTGATCCCCCGCTATGGGGCGGCCCAGCGGGAGGACGCCTCGTACGGCGGCACGGGTGGATGCGGACAGGTTGCGGAGATGACTGATACGGACCCGCTGGTGCCTGTGCTCGCCGGACTCGTCGTCGATGTCGTCCGGTTCCTCGACAGTTGCGGGGACGACAGTTTCTGATGGCCTTTCCCTGCTCCTGCGGTCTGGTCGAGGAGGAACCCGGGGGCTGGGGGCGGGCCGGAGGCTGATCGGGCGGAGAGGTGCCAGTGGTGTTCCTTCACCGGACTCCGTCCACCGGCCTGCCCCTCAGCGTGGCGTATACGCGAACCTCCCCACCACCGCCTCGCCCCCCAGCGCCTCCACCCCGACCACCCTCCCCGTGAACCCGCCCGCGACCTCGGTCGAGAAGTACCGCCCGTCGACAGTGGCCAGCACCCGGAACTGGTCCCCCTCCAGGTATCCGAGCTCGATGTCGTCCGGCCCCTTCGCGAAGCTGAACGCCTCGGTGTTGGCGACCGCGCGCACGGCGAGGGAACACTCCCCGGCGACCCCGGAGGCGCTGCCGAGGATCTGGTCCAGCGGCCCGATGACGACGCGCGCCGACACCACCCCGCCGACCCGCTGCACCCCGGCCCAGTGGGCGTCGTCGATGCGGACGACGAGGGCGGCGTCCCCGGCGAGGAGATCGGCCGTCGCTGTCCAGGACGCGTCGCGCGTACGGACGGCGAGGAGGCGTTCGGCGTCGCGGGCGGCGGAGTCCCGGCCGGCGGACAGGCGTACCCCGCCTCCTTCGCGAGGTGCGGCGAACGTACGCGGATCGACCCCCGGCGAGACCCACCGGGGATGCAGCGCGGGAGCGGTGAACCCGTCGTCGAACCCGGTCGCCGCCTCCGGCACCGCGTACCGGTCCTCGACGACCACGGGCCAGTCGTCCACCCAGTCCACCCCGGCGAGAAACGTCTCCCGCCCGTTGACGTGGGCCTCGGGGAAGGACCCCCGGGGCCGGACCCCGAGATGGACCATCGCCCAGGACCCGTCGGCGAGTTCGACGAGATCCCCGTGCCCGGCGTTCTGCACGGGATGCGGCGTGCTGCGGTGGGACAGGACCGGATTGGCGGGGTGTGCCTCCCAGGGCCCGGCCGGCGAGGAGGACCGCGCGACGCAGATTCCGTGCCCCGGACCGGTCCCGCCCTCGGCGACGAGGAGGTACCAGTACGCGCCGCGCCGGTAGAGGTGCGGCCCCTCGGTGTGCGCGAGTCCGGTGCCGCTCCACAGCGGGCGGGGCTCGGACAGCAGCTTCCCGGTGGCGGGGTCGACGACCGCCTGATGGATGCCGCCGGGGAAGGAGTACGTGAGGTAGCAGGTCCCGTCGGAGTCCCAGGCGAGATCGGGGTCGATCCCGATGGCGCCGGTCGTGTGGACGGGATCGCTCCAGGGGCCCGCGGGATCGCTCGCGCGGACGATGAGGTGCCCCTTCATGATGTCCTCGCGGGCGGTCGTGACCAGCCAGAACTCGCCGTCGTGGAAGCGGAGCGTCGGCGCGTAGATCCCGCAGCTGGCCCCGGCCCGCCCCGGCGCGACGCTCAACTGGCCGGGCCGGTCGAGGACGTTGCCGATCTGCTCCCACGTGACGAGGTCCCGGCTGTGGAAGATCGGTACGCCGGGGAAGTACTCGAAGCTGGAGTTGGCGAGGTAGTAGTCGTCCCCGACACGGCAGACGGTGGGGTCGGGGTAGAAGCCCGGGACGACCGGGTTCGTGTTGGCGTGCATGAGGGCACCCTAGCTTTGAAATTCTTTAGGTGATAGAAGTTGGGGTGATGAACCCTGACACCCTGGCCACCCTCAAGGCCCGCTACCGAGCCGAACGCGACCGCCGCATCCGCCCCGACGGCACCGCCCAATACCGCCCGGCGACAGGGGAGTTCGGCTACTACGCCGAAGACCCGTACACGGCACGGGAGTTAACCCGCGAGCCCCTCGCCGACCGGGTCGACACCCTGATCGTCGGCGGCGGCTTCGGCGGACTCCTCGCGGCCGTACGGCTGAAGCAGGCCGGCGTCGAATCGGTACGGATCGTCGAGAAGGGCGGGGATGTCGGCGGCACTTGGTACTGGAACCGCTACCCCGGCATCCACTGCGACATCGAGTCGTACGTCTACCTGCCGCTGCTGGAGGAGACCGGCCACATCCCCGCGTGGCGGTACGCGCCCGGCGAGGAGATCCGCGCACACGCCCAGACGATCGCCCGCCGCTTCAGCCTGTACGACGACGCCTGCTTCGGCACGTCCGTCACCGAACTCCGCTGGGACGACGCCGAGTCGGAGTGGATCGTGGCCACCGACCGGGGTGACCGGATCCGCGCCCGGTACGTCATCACCGCGACCGGCACCCTCAGTCAGGCCAAGCTCCCCGGCATCCCCGGCATCGAGACCTTCAAGGGCCACACCTTCCACACCAGCCGCTGGGACTACGCCTACACGGGCGGCGGCCCCGACGGTGGCATGAACCAACTCGCAGGAAAACGCGTCGCGTTGGTCGGCACGGGTGCCACCGCGATCCAGGTCGTCCCCCATCTCGCCGCCGATGCGGGGCAGTTGTACGTCTTCCAGCGCACCCCGTCCTCCGTGGACGTCCGCGACAACCGGCCCACCGATCCCGACTGGGCCGCCTCTCTGAAACCCGGCTGGCACCGGGACCGCCGGGACAACTTCCTGAAGGTCGTCACCGGCGTTCGTACGGACGAGGACCTGGTGGCCGACGCCTGGACCTCCAGCGCACGGCTCCAGGAGAAGCTGGTCCCGAGCAACGCCTATGCGGACACCCCCGCCGAGGAACGTGAACGAGCCTACGAGACCGCCGACTTCACGAAGATGGCCGAGATCCGCGCCCGCGTCGAACGCCTCGTCGAGGACCCGGAGACCGCCGAGAAGCTCAAGCCCTGGTACCGCTACATGTGCAAGCGGCCGACCTTCAGCGACACCTACCTCCAGTCCTTCAACCGCCCGAACGTCACCCTCGTCGACACCGCCGACACCCACGGCATCGAGCGCGTCACCGAGACCGGCGTCGTCGTCGGCGACACCGAGTACCCCGTCGACTGCCTGATCTTCGCCACCGGCTTCGAGACCGGCGTCTCCGGCATCCTCTCGGGCCGACTCCCTGTCCACGGAAGGGGCGGCGTCCACCTCTTCGAGGCATGGGCTCAGGGCCCCGAGACCCTCCACGGCTTCACCACCCACGGCTTCCCGAACCTCTTCCAGCTCGGCCCGCTCCAGAACGCCGCCGCCGTCAACTTCGTCCACATCCTCGACGAACAGGCCCTCCACGTCGCCGAGTTGATCGCCGAGGCGGACCGCAGGCGAGCCCCGTACGTCGAACCCACCCGCGCGGCCCAGGAGTCGTGGGTCGCCTCCCTCCGCGAGAGCGCCCCCGACCTCAATGCCTTCCGCGCCGAGTGCACGCCGGGCTACTACAACAACGAGGGCAAGGTTCCGGAGCACAACGAGGCGTACGCCGACGGCCCGGTCGCCTTCCACGAACTGCTCGCGCGCTGGCGTACCGAGGGCGGCATGGACGACGTGCTCGGGGCGGACCAGTGACGGTGCCCCTCGGCCCGCCCAGCCCGCTGCGGGGTTCGAACGGCGTCACCGTCGCTCCTGTCGATGCCGCCTTCGACGCCGAAGGCCGCTGCCTGGTCGGCGACGACCACGCCGGGACGGTCGTGCGGATCGGCGCGGACGACCTGCCCGTCACCCCAGCCGCGCTCGGACCGCCCGCGCTCTTCACTCACGGCATGACCGGCTCTCCCCGCCTCTTCGCGGGCCTTGCCGCCGCCCTCATCCTCTCCGCCGACGGCGAAGGCACCGTACGGCGGTTCGACACCTCTACGGAAAGGCAGATCACCACTCCATGACCACTTTCGAAGGCCACGGCGTCATCGTCACGGGCGCCGCGTCCGGTATCGGCAGAGCCACCGCGCTGAAGTTCGCCGCGGAGTGTGCGAGGGTCCTGGTCGCCGACCTGGACCGGGCGGGCGCGGAGGAGACCGTCGGGGAGATCGGGGCGGCGGGCGGCCGGGCTCTCGCGGTCGTCGGTGACCTGAGCGACCAGAAGGTGGTGGACGAGGTCGTGGGGCGGGCCGTCGGCGCCTTCGGACGACTCGACGTCCTGGTGAACAACGCCGGGATCATGGACCGGATGTCCGCGCTCGGCGAGACGCGGGACGCCGAGTGGGAGCGCGTCGTCCGGATCAACCTGACGGCACCCTTCCTGCTGACCCGGGCCGCCCTGCCGTACATGCTCGCCGCCAAGCGCGGGTCGATCGTCTTCACCGCCTCCGAGGCGTCCTTGCGGGGCAGCGCGGCCGGTGCCGCCTACACCGCTGCCAAGCACGGGGTCGTCGGGCTGGTGAAGAGTCTCGCGGTGATGTACCGGGGACAGGGCATCCGGGCCAACGCGATCGCACCGGGGCCGACCATCACGAGCATCGAGGTCGACGCGGGCCCGGACGCCTACGGCCCCACCGTCATCGGCCCGCTGATCGGCGCCGGCATCGGCCGCCGAGGTTCGGCGCGGGAGCAGGCCGCCGCGATCGTGTTCCTGGCCTCCGACGCCGCGTCCTTCGTCAACGGCGCGGTCCTCCCGGTCGACGACGCCTGGTCAGCCGTCTGACGAGCGCCGAGGCCACCGTCGCCGACGCTGCCCGCCAGTGCGACGCCGGTGAACGGCGGGTCCTGGTCTGGTCGGACGATTCCCGCGTCACGCACGATCCCCTGAGAACGGTACGCACCATCTGGCCCTCCCTGACCCTTCTTCCCGGAAGGCGACCACGATGCTCCGACGCCTCTCCCACCTCCTCCTCGTGCTGACGGCGGGGCTCGCCGTCACACCCCCGGCGCAGGCCGCGGCCGAGCCGCGCTGTGCCGCCCCCGCCGGTACCGTGACCGTCCCCGTCACCTCGGCCGGCACCACCTACCCGGTGTCGGTGTACGTGCCGCAGGGGTACACGGGGCGCCGCGCCGTCCCCCTGGTCCTCAACCTGCACGGAAGCGGCTCCAACGGCGAGAACCAGCTCGCGATCAGCGGCATGCGGCAGACCGCCGACCGCGGCGGCTTCCTGGTCGCCGTACCCGACGGCGGTGTGCCGCAGCCGGGAACCCCGGACGGACACACCTGGGTCATCCCCGGAGTCCCCAACACCTCCGGGCAGTTCCCCTCCCCGGACGACCGGGACGACGTCCGCTTCCTCGCCGACACCATCGACGCCGTCGCCGCCCGCCTCTGCGCCGACGAGAGCCGCGTCTACGCCACCGGGTTCTCGGGCGGGGCACGCATGGCCTCCCTGCTCGCCTGCCGGCTGCCCGACCGGATCGCCGCCGTCGCCCCCGTCGCGGGCCTGCGCGCGGGCAACCCCGGCCCCGCCGGCCCCGACCCCGCCACCTGCGCTCCGTCCCGTCCGGTTCCCGTCCTGGCCTTCCACGGACAGGCGGACACGGTGAACCCGTACGACGGGGGCGGTGCCGGCTACTGGCAGTACTCCGTACCGGCCGCCTACGGCCGATGGGCGGCGCTCGACGGGTGCCGGGGGAAACCCCGCGACCGCGAGCTGACCGAACACGTCACCCTCACGACCAGCCGGCCGTGCCGCGCCGGGGCCGAAGTGAGCCTGTACACGATCTCCGACGGTGGCCACACCTGGCCGGGTTCCCCTTATCCGGACGCCTTCCCGGAGCTGGGGAAGGTGTCCTACGAGGTGAACGCGAGCGACGTGATGTGGCGGTTCTTCACGCGGCATCCGCTGCGTCCGGATAAGGCAGCGGAAGGTCGCTGACGACCTCGAACCCGCCCTCGGGCCGGTGCCCGGCGCGCAGCCGGCCACCGACCGAGCGGGCCCGCTCGTGCATCCCGAGCAGCCCGTAGCCGGTGGTCGTCGGACCGGCGGGACGCCGGGTGCCGGAGTCGGCGACGGTGAGTCTCAGGTGCCCCTGCGCGAAGGCGAGCCGCACCTCCGCGCGGGCCGTGTCCGCGTGCTTGGTGACGTTCGTGAGGGCCTCCTGGACGATCCGGTACACCGCCAGACCGATGGGGGCGTGCACCGGCAGGGGCTCCCCCTCGGTGACGACGGTGACCGTCAGCCCGGCGCTGCGGAAGGAGGCGGCGAGGTCGGCGAGACGGTCGAGCCCCGGGCCGTCCTGCTCGTCCGGCACTGTGCCCGGGTCACGCAACAGGCCGACGGTGGCCTTGAGTTCGTCGAGCGCGAGCGTCGCGGTCCCGGCGAGATCAGCCGAGACCCGGCCGGCCTCCTCGGGCCGGGTGCGCACCAGGCGGGACACGGTCCGGGCCTGGAGATGAGCCAGCACCATGTGGTGCGCGACGACGTCGTGGAGGTCGCGGGCGATGCGCAGCCGCTCCTCGGCCACCCTCAGCCGCGCCTCCTCCTCCCGTCTGCGCTCGGCGTGCTCCGCGTGCGCCTCCACCAGGGCGAGGTACGCCAGGTGGTACCGCCGGGCGCTCCCCAGTGCCGTCGGCAGCAGCAGCCAGGCCGTCGGGCCGATCAGCCTGAGGAGCGGGGGGACTTCGCCGGGGCCGAACAGGAGTCCGGTCGCCGAGATCAGCGCGATCACGCAGAGGGCGTGGCCGTAGGCGACCCGGCGGGGGGCGGTGGCCGCCAGGGAGTGCAGGGCGACCACCAGGGGGCCGAGGAGCAGCACGGTGGGGATGTAGCCGAGGGCGGTCACCACGACCGCGCCCAGCGCGGTGAGTGCCACCGTGGCGCGCGGACGGCGCTGCCGACCGGCCAGCGCCGCACAGCCGAGGCCGGTCAGGACGACGCTGGGCCACCAGGAGACGTCCAGGTCGTCGCTCGGGATCGTGATCATGCTGCCGGGAAAGGAACAGGCGAAGAGCGTGACGAAGAGCGCGGCCTCGGCGATGCGGGGGTGGGCGTTCGGAGAGCGGTAGCGGGCGTCGAGCATGGGGAGTCCTGTCCGCGGGGCCGTCCGCAGGGAAGGACGGCGCGGTGTCCGTGCGTGGGGGGAGGGGACGGGGACGGGAGGGCCAGGTCGTGCGGGGATGCCGTACGGGCCGGCGCGCGGGCCCGTACGGGGAGCGCGCCGGCCGAGGGGGCGGGCCTATGCCTTCTGCGCGGGGGCGGGTGCGTGGGCGGCACCCGCGTCCGTGGCGAGGGACTGCCGCTGGCGCGGGAGGAGGGAGGAGAGCAGGAAGGCCACCAGGGCCGCGCCGCAGCCGATGCCCATGATCACCTTGAAGGAGTTCTCCGAGGGCAGTGCGTGCCCGGCGAAGTCGGTGGTCATCTGGGCGAGGATCACGCCGGTCGCGGCGCTGGCGATCGAGGTGCCGATGGACCGCATCAGCGTGTTGAAGGCGTTCGCCGAGCCGGTCTCGGAGACCGGGACCGCGCCCATGATCAGCATGGGCAGGGCGCCGTAGGCGAAGCCGATGCCGATGCCGATGACGCAGGAGATGAAGATCAGCTGCCAGATCTCGCTCATCATGAAGATGTTGAGCGCGTACCCGGCGGCGACGATGAGGGCGCCCAGCATCAGGGTCAGCTTGGGGCCCTTGGCCTGGGAGATCTTCGAGGAGAGCGGGGCGGCGACCATCACGATCAGGCCCTGCGGCGCGAGCACCAGGCCGACGGTGAGGAGGTCCTCGCCGAGGCCGTAGCCGGTCTGTTCGGGGAGCTGGAGGAGCTGCGGGACGATGAGCTGCATCGCGAAGAGCGAGAACCCGAAGGCGAGCGCGGCGAGGTTGGTGAACAGCACCTGCGGGCGGGCGGTGGTGCGCAGGTCGACCAGCGGCTGGCTGGTGCGCAGCTCCAGGAAGCCCCAGGCGAGGAAGATCACGACGGCGCCGGCGAACAGTCCGAGGGTGGTGCCGCTGCCCCAGCCCCAGTCGCCGCCCTTGGAGATCGCGAGCAGCAGGCAGACCAGCCCGCCCGCGAGCCCGGCGCTGCCGGCCAGGTCGAAGCGCCCGCCGCTGCGCACCTTCGACTCGGGCACCAGCAGCAGCACGGTCACCGTGGCGATCGCGCCCAGGACGGCGGACGCCCAGAACAGCATGTGCCAGTCGAAGTTGTCGGCTACGAACGCGGCGATCGGCAGTCCGAGCGCGGCGCCGATGCCGAGCGAGGCGCTCATCAACGCGGTGGAGGAGGCGAGCTTCTCGGCGGGGAGCTCGTCGCGCATGATGCTCAGGCCCAGCGGGATGACACCGGCCGACAGGCCCTGGAGCAGACGGCCGATGATCATCGGGGTGAGGGAGTCGCTCAGGGCGACGATCGTCGAACCGGCCGTCAGCATGACGAGGCTGGTCAGCAGCATCAGCCGCTTGCCGTACATGTCGCCGAGGCGTCCGGCGATCGGGGTGGCGACGGCGGCGGCCAGCAGGGTCGCGGTGACCGCCCAGGCGGTGTCGGAGGCCGGCGCGTCGAGCAGTTCGGGCAGCTCGGGGACGATCGGGATGACCAGCGTCTGCATCAGGGAGACGACGATCCCGGCGAAGGCCAGGACAGCCACGATCACGTTCGATGAGGGTGGCGCGGAGGACTGTGTGGGGGTCTCGGACATGGCTGGTCTCCGTCTGGACGGGTGATGGATGACCCGAAGGGATTAAGTCAACGGGTTGATTTAAAATGTACGCCTGGGGGTGGGCACGTACAAGTCGGGCTGGCTGAATCCCGTCGTAACGGAAGGTGTGGGGAGCGTGGAGAGCGCCGGCGTGAACCGGTCGCCTCATTGCGTAGGCTTTCGTCCGCTTGTCCTCGCCGCCCCGGCCGAGGGCCCGCACGGTCTGGGGGACGGGCCGGTGCGGAGTCGTGTGATGTCCCGAGCGGGTGGTGATGATGGCGAGCAGGACGAAGCGGGACGAGCAGGTCACCGCGACGCGTGAGGCGCTCCTGGACGCGGCGGAGCGGCTCTTCGCCGAGCACGGAGTGCACGCGGTGGCCAACCGCCAGATCAGTCTGGCCGCCGGGCAGGGCAACAACGCCGCGGTGAGCTACCACTTCGGCACCAAGATCGACCTGGTGCGCGCCCTGGTGCGACGGCACGCGGAAGGGATAGAGGCTTTCCGGCAGCGCATGGTCGCGGACGTCGGCGACTCCGCCGAACTGCGGGACTGGGTGGCCTGTGCGGTGCGTCCGGTCATCTCGCACGTGGAGTCGCTGGGCACTCCGAGCTGGTACGGCCGGTTCATCGCACAGGTCACGGCCGATCCGGCGCTGCGCGCGGTCGTCTCCGAGGAGTTCGCCGCGGCCTCGCCGTCGATGGATGGACTCCAGGAGGGCCTGTTCCGGCTGCTGCCCGAACTGCCGGACGGGGTGCACGAGGAGCGTTCCGCCATGACGCGGCACCTCATCACCCAGATGGTCGCCGAGCGGGAGCGGGCCGTCGCGGACGGCAGGGCGACCGCTCGGGCCAGCTGGCGGGAGGCCGCGAACGGGCTGATCGACGCGATCACGGCCCTGTGGCAGGCGCCGGTCGTGCGCGAGGACTGACGGGCGCGGCCGGCGCCTGCCGGGTTCTGTCCCGGGGCCCGGCCCCGAACGTGGATGACCGTCGCCGCCGACATCCTCGGCGAACGCCGTGCCTTCGCCCCGATCCCCTGCTTCTGGAGCGACCAGTACGACACCCGCATCCAGGCGTACGGCGTCTTCCCCGCCGACGCCGAGGCCACCGTCGTCAACGGCAGCCCGGAGAGCCGCACCCCGTTGCGTCAGGCGAGGTTCTTCGTGAAGAACGCGTCGAGCCGGTCGAACGGGATGACGTCCTTGCGGTCGTACAGGTCGACGTGGTCCGCGCCGGGGACGACCAGGAGGTCGACGGCTTCGGGGGCCGTCTTCTGGACGTCCTCGGAGTAGTAGCGGGAGTGCGCCTCGGAGCCGGTCACCAGGAGGGCCCTGCGGGGTGCGAGGAGGTCGATGTTCGTCATCTGCCGGTAGCCGAAGAACGACATCGGCGTGGTCCCGGTCCACGCGGTGGTGGAGTTGACCGAACGGGGGTGGTAGCCGCGCCCGGTGCGGTAGTAGTCGAAGAACATCGCCGTGATCGGGTCGGCGTCCGCCGGGAGGGTCTCGGGCAGACCGCGGTCGGAGGGAGCGACGTTGCCGTTCTCGTCGAAGGGGATCTCCGCGGAGAGCCGCGCGTAGGTGCCGTTCTCGGCGTCGATCCAGCGCTGCCGGCCGAGGTGGTCCACGATCTTCTGGCGCTGCTCACGCGTGTAGTAGTCCTGGTAGCCGCGGGACATGGCGCGCGACATGTCGTACATCGCGGCCGTGGCGACCGCCCTGATCCGGCTGTCCGCGGCCGCCGCCGTGAGGGCCATGCCGCTCAGGCCGCAGATGCCCTGCGCGCCGATCCGCTTACGGTCGACGAACTTCCGCAGGCCGAGGAAGTCGACGGCGGCGCTCCAGTCCTCGGTGTTGATGTCCGGCGAGCCCACGTCGCGCACCTTGCCGCCGCTCTCCCCGGTGAAGGAGGGGTCGAAGGCGAGGGTGACATAGCCGCGGCGGGCGAATTCGTTGGCGTACAGGCCCGAGACCTGTTCCTTCACCGCGCCGAACGGACCGCTGACCGCGAGGGCGGGCAGCTTGCCCCGGGCGTTCCTCGGCACGTACAGGTCACCGGCGAGTTCGATGCCGTAGCGGTTCGTGAACCGTACCGAGGTCCGCTTGACGTTCTTGTCCAGCGCGAAGGTGTAGCCGCCCTTGCCCCTTCCCTCTCCGGCGGCGCCCGCGCGGGCGGTCTCCGCGCCGAAGGCGGGCGTGGCCGTGAAAGTGGCGGCGGCGCCGGTGGCGGCGATCAGGCCGAGCGCTTTGCGACGTTCCATGGAAGGGACCTCATATCCGGGTCGGTACGGGGAAGATGCGACGGCCGGTGGTGTCATGGCCGAGGCACGGATTCCAGGAAACCGGCCCCGCGCCGGACGAGGCAGGTCGGGTTTATGGGGGGTACCGGCTCAACCTCCCTTTTCCGGCCCGCCCCTGAGGCCGCGCGAGGTGCGTTCCCCGGCCCCGCCGCCCCGCGTTCCGGAGAGTGGACGCCCCTTGGCGGCCCGCCCCGGTTGCTGTACACATGTGCCTCATGAATTCCGAGCCCTTGGTGCGACGCCTGGTCATCGACCTGTGCCGACGCCCGGGTTCGTGTTGTCGCTGACCCGGCCTCCGCCGACGCGCCCTGTCCGAGGGTGCGTCGTGTCTCCGTCCGGCACCACTCTCGCCCGGGGTCAGCCATGTCCACGATTCCCTCTGTGTCCAAGCCCGATGACACCACGTCGCCTGTCGACGCACCGCCCCCGTCCCGCAGGCCGTCACCCGCCGTTCGGGCCCGGCTGCGCCGTGCCGCGCTGCCGCTCGGCTCGCTCCTGCTCTTCCTCGCCCTGTGGCAGCTGCTCGCGGCCGGCGGGACGTGGAGCGAGACGCTGGTACCCCCGCCGGCCAAGGTGTGGGACGCGTTCGTCGAGGTCTCCACCACCCACGACGGCGTACGGGGCTACAACGGCACCACCCTCGTCGAGCACCTCGGCGTCAGCCTGCGGCGCATCGCGCTCGGCGCCGGCCTCGGCATCGCCGCCGGGGTCGTCCTCGGGCTGCTCATGGGGACCGTCGGCTGGGTGCGCTCCCTGTTCGAACCCTGGATCACCTTCCTGCGGACGCTGCCGCCGCTGGCGTACTTCTCGCTGCTCATCATCTGGCTGGGCATCGACGAGGAACCGAAGATCACGCTGCTGGCCGTGGCCGCCTTCCCGCCCGTGGCGGTGTCCACCACCGCGGCCGTCGCGGCCGTGCCGAAGAGCCTGACCGAGGCGGCGCGTGCGCTCGGGGCGTCGCGGTGGGACGTCGTCCGGGACGTGGTCCTCCCGTCGGCCCTGCCGGAGACGCTCACCGGGGTCCGGCTCGCCGTCGGGGTCGCCTACTCCTCCCTGGTCGCCGCCGAGCTGGTCAACGGGCTGCCGGGCATCGGCGGCATGGTGAAGGACGCCGCCAACTACAACAACACCCCGGTCGTGGTCGTCGGCATCATCGCCATCGGCGTCTCCGGTCTGATCATCGACGGGCTGCTGCTGTGGCTGGAACGCGCGGTCGTTCCGTGGCGCGGTCGCGCGTAGCACTTCCGGTTCCGTCCCCCCTCCCACAGAAACGGCCCCCTCATGCCCCCTGCCCTGCACGGCCCGTCCCGCCGGCTCCTCCTCGCCGGCGCCCTGGCCGCCGTCTCCGCCGCCGTCACCGGCTGCTCCTCGGACAGCGCGTCGTCGGCGTCCGGCGCCGAGCGGCTGCGTATCGGCTACTTCGCCTTCCCCAGCGGCGACCTGCTCGTGAAGAACGGGAAGCTGCTGGAGAAGGCGCTGCCGGACCACGAGATCAGCTGGATCAAGTTCGACTCCGGCGCCAGTGTCAACCAGGCGTTCCTCGGCAAGTCCCTCGACATCGCGGCCCTGGGCTCCAGCCCGTTCGCCCGTGGTGTGTCGGGGAGTTCACCCATCCCGTACAAGGTCGCCTGGATCCTCGACGTCGCGGGCGAGAACGAGGCCCTCGTGGCGCGCAAGGCCACCGGGATCACGGACGTCGCCGGGCTCAAGGGCAAGAAGATCGCCACCCCCTTCGCCTCGACCTCGCACTACAGCCTGCTCGCGGCGCTGGAGACGGCCGGACTCAAGCCGTCCGACGTCCAGCTCATCGACCTCCAGCCGCAGCCGATCCTCGCCGCCTGGCAGCGGGGCGACATCGACGCCGCGTACGTCTGGCTGCCGACCCTCGACGAACTGCGCGAGACCGGCACCCAGCTCACCAGCAGCAAGGAGGTCGGCGCGGCGGGCAAGCCGACCCTCGACCTCGCCGTCGTCTCGGACGACCTCATCGCCCGCAACCCCGCCGCGATCGACGCCTGGCGCAAGGCACAGGCCCAGGCACTGAGCCTGCTCAAGTCCGACCCCGACGGCTCGGTCAGGGCGGTGTCGGCGGAACTCGGCATCAGCGCGGCGGACGCCAGGGCGCAGCTCTCGCAGGGCGTGTTCCTCACCCCGGAGCAGGTGGTCTCCGCCGACTGGCTGGGCACCGACGGCAGCCCGGGCAAGCTGCTCACGTACGTCACCGACACGGGCCGGTTCCTGGCCGCCCAGAAGCAGGTCGACGGCGCACCCTCCGAGGACGCGGTCCGCGAAGCCTTCTACCTCAAGGGGCTGCCCGGTGTCCTCAAGTGACCTGACCGGAGCCGTCCGCCTCGACCAGGTCACCCACCGGTACGGCCGGGGCGGCGAGGCCGTCACCGCCGTAGGACCGGTCGACCTGACCGTACCGGCCGGGCAGTTCCTCGTCCTCGTGGGCGCCTCGGGCTGCGGCAAGAGCACGCTGCTGCGCCTGATCGCGGGCTTCGAGCGGCCCACGCACGGCTCGGTACGGGTCGCCGGCAGCGAGCCGCGTCCCGGTGACACGGCCGGTGTGGTGTTCCAGACGCCCCGGCTGTTCCCGTGGCGGACCGTGCGGGGCAACGTCGACCTGGCGCTGCGGTACGCCGGGGTGCCGCGCGCCCGATGGCCCGAGCGGCGCGGGGAGTTGCTGGCCCGGGTCGGCCTGGAGGGCACCGAGGCGCGGCGCGTCTGGGAGATCTCCGGCGGCCAGCAGCAGCGCGTCGCCATCGCCCGCGCCCTGGCCGCCGAGAACCCGCTCCTCCTGCTCGACGAACCCTTCGCGGCGCTGGACGCGCTCACCCGGGAGCGGCTCCAGGAGGACGTCCGCCAAGTCGCCGGACGGACCGGGCGGACCACGGTGTTCGTCACGCACTCGGCGGACGAGGCCGTGTTCCTCGGCTCCCGCATCGTGGTCCTCACCAAGAGCCCCGGCACCGTCGCCCTCGACCTGCCCATCCCCCTGCCGCGCGGCGACATCGACGCCGAAGAGCTGCGCGGCTCCCGCGAGTTCGCCGAACTGCGGGCCCGCGTCGCCCACGCCGTCAAGGCCGCGGCGTCGTCACCGATCCCTTCCGGAAGGACACCCAGGTGAGCATCCTCAGCGAGCGGCCCGCCCTGGCGGAACTGCCGATCACCGCACTCGGCCCGAACTTCGGCGCCGAGATCCACGGCATCGACCTCGGCCGGCTCGACGACGACCAGATCCTCGCCCTGCGCGAGGCACTCGTGGCGTACAAAGTGCTGTTCGTCCGCGGCCAGCACCACCTCGACGACACCGCGCAGATCGACTTCGGCCGGCGCCTGGGCGAGGTCACCGTCGGACACCCCGTCCACGACTCCGGCGACGTCGCCCCCGAGGTGTACTCCCTCGACAGCCAGGACAACGGCTTCGCCGACGTGTGGCACACGGACGTCACGTTCGTACGGCGTCCCCCGGCGATCTCCGTCCTGCGGGCCGTCGTCCTGCCGCCCAACGGCGGCGACACCAACTGGGCCGACAGCCAGCTCGCCTACGAGTCGCTCTCGCCGGGGCTGCGGGCGTACGTCGACACCCTCACCGCCGTCCACGACGGCAGCCGCGAGTTCGGCTACTACCTCGCCCAGCGCAGACAGGGCCAGGGCAACCTGTGGGAGGGCGAGGTCTTCACCGAACTGACCCCGGCCGAACACCCCGTCGTACGGGTCCACCCCGAGAGCGGACGCAAGGGCCTCTTCGTCAACCCCGGCTTCACCTCCCACATCACCGGCGTCTCCGAACACGAGAGCCGGGGCGTCCTCGACATCCTGTACGCCCACCTCACCAAGCCCGAACACGTCGTACGCCACCGCTGGCAGCCCGGCGACGTCGCCCTCTGGGACAACCGCAGCACGGCCCACTACGCCAACCGCGACTACGGCGACCAGCACCGGGTCATGCACCGCATCACCCTGCGCGGGGACGTTCCGGTGGGGCCGGGGGCGGCGCGCGCACGGTGAGAGCCGCCGCACGGGCGGATCAGTACCTCGGGAGTGCTGGACGAGGTACTGGCGCTGACGCCCTGGTGCTCGGCGAACCAGATCCGCCCCCGGCGGGAGCGGCTTGAGTTCGCCGCCGGTGAACCGCGTGTCGCCGCTCGGCCAGGGGGACACGTCGGCCCACTCCGGTGACGATGTAGCCCGGCTCCACCGCCGGGTTGCGGGACTCCGTACCTCGGCGACCGCGATCCCCGTGACCGGTTCGCCGGCCTTCGGGGGAGAACACGAGCGGGCGCGGCAGGACCTCGCCTTACCGGAGGTAGGTGCCCGGTGTCACCGGGACGGGCGGTGGGTCTCGGGGCTCTCGTCGTTCTGCCGGGCGGGGGTGGCCGCCCAGCTCGCGAGGAGCTTGAGGCGGTCCTCGTCGGGGGTCCCCGGCTCGGCGGTGTAGATGGTCAGGGAGTGTGTCTCGCGGGCCGAGATGGGCAGGTCCAGCGGCTGGTAGGTCAGCTCCAGCAGGCCGACCTCGGGATGGTGCAGGCGTTTGACGCCGCCGTGGTGGACCCGTACCCGGTGGGTGGCCCACTGGGTACGGAACTCGGCGCTGACCGTGGACAGTTCCCCGACGAGCTCGCGCAGCGCCTTGTCGTCGGGGTAGCGGCCCGCCTCGGCGCGCAGGAGCGCGGCAGTGGTGGCGGCGCCGCCCTCCCAGTCGTCGGCGAAGTCGCGGGAGGTGTCGTCGAGGAACCAGAACCGGGCGAAGTTGGGCCGTCCGCGCCGGTCCGTGGTGGGGCTGGCGTACAGGGGGGAGAACAGGGCGCGGGTGAGCGCGTTGGCGGCGACGATGTCCAGGCGGCTGTTGGTGACGTACGCCGCGGACAGGGTCATGGAGTCGAGGAGCCACTGGATGCGGGGCGGGACGTCGACGGCTTTGCGGCGGCGCCGGGTCGCGGGGCCGGGCTGCGCGGCCTTGGCGAGGTCGAAGAGGTAGGTGCGCTCGTCGTCGTCCAGCCGCAGCGTGCGGGCCACCGCGTCGAGGACGTCCTCGGAGACGCCGCCGATGTGGCCCTTCTCCAGCCGGGTGTACCACTCGGTGCTCACTCCGGCGAGGATCGCGACCTCCTCACGGCGCAGCCCCGGCACCCGGCGCCGGCCGCCGGCGGGCAGCCCGACCTCCTCCGGCGTGAGCTGGGCACGCCTGCGGGCCAGGAAGTCACGGATGTCGTCGCGGTTGTCCGGGCGAGGGTCCATACGTCCACGGTAGCCACCGTTCCCGGACGGAAGGGGGTCGAGCTTGTACCCCCCCATAACCTCGACGCGGTGGCCGATGCCGAGGGGCGAGCGGCCGAATCGGTACGCCGAGTCGCGGGGGCGCGGCTCAGCGTCCGGTGTCGAACTGCTCCAGCAACGCCAGGAACCGCCGGCCCCCGTCGGGGGAGATCATGAGGGCGAGATGGCGGGAGGCGGTCTCGGCCTCCGGGAGGACGTACGCGTGCATCGCCTCCTCGTACGCCGCGATCGCCGCCGCCGGGTCGCCCGGGTGCCGCGCGATCGTCAGGGCCAGTTCCGCGCCGTCCAGCATCGCGAGGTTCGCGCCCGCGCCGGCGAAGGGGGACATCAGGTGGGCGGCGTCGCCGATGAGGGTGACGCCGGGCCGGCTCTCCCAGCGCAGGCCGACGGGGAGTTGTGTGATCGGGCGGGGGAGCAGGGTGTCGTCGCAGTGCCGGATGAGGTCCGTGAGCCGCGGTGACCAGTCCGCGAAGTACGACAGGAGCGCGGCGCGGGCCTCGTCCGGGCGGTCGAAGGGGATGCCCGAGGCGGTCAGCCAGTCCTCGGGGGTGCGCAGGGCGACGTACGTACGGATCATGCCGTCGCCGTTGCGCTGCGGCATGATCCCCTTGTCGTCGCCCAGGGCGTAGAGGCTGCCCCGGCCGACCAGTTCGGCGATGGCCGGGTGCGTGCGGTCGGCGTCCGTGATGCGGAGTTCGACGAAGTTGACGCCGCTGTGGGCCGGGCGGGCGTCGGTGAGCAGGGGGCGGACGCGGGACCAGGCGCCGTCCGCTCCGACGAGGAGGTCGCAGGTCTCGGCGGTGCCGTCCGCGAAGCGCAGTTCGTGGCGGCCGTCGGGGAGGGGGGCGGCCTCCGTGAGGCGCTTGCCCCAGCGGATCGTCTCCGGGGCGACGGAGTCCATGAGGATGTCGCGCAGCGTGCCCCGGTCGATCTCGGGGCGGTCCATGTCGTCCGCCCCCGCGGTGTCCTCGCGCAGCAGCGTGCCGTGCTTGTCGAAGAGCTTCATGTCCTGGCCCTCGGGGCGGACCGCGTCGAGGAACCGGTCGGTGAGCCCGGCTTCCTTCAGGGCGCGCTGGCCGGACTCCGGGTGCAGGTCGAGGGTGCCGCCCTGGCTGGGGCGGGCGTCAGGGGCGGCGTCGGCCTCGTAGAGGACGGCCTCGATGCCGTGGACCGCCAGGACGCGGGCCAGAGTGAGGCCGCCGAGACCGCCGCCGACGATGGCGGTACGGGGGGAGGGCATGGGGGGGCTCCGATCTGGGCTGTCGGGGGAGGAGTGCGGCCACGAGGACCCCCACCAGAAAAACATGAGCGACTACAAAAGTGCAACCGATAGCCTTATCGAACCGCTGGTCCCGAAGGTAGAGTGCGGGCATGACGGAGACGGCGAAGACGGTCGGGCGCCGCGAGCGCAAGAAGGCCCAGACCCGCCAGGCCCTCGCGGACGCCGCGATGCGCCTGTTCACCGAGCGCGGCTTCGACCGGGTCGGCGTCCGGGACGTCGCCGAGGAGGCCGACGTCGCCGTGACCACCCTCTTCAAGCACTTCCCCTGCAAGGAGGCGCTGGTCTTCGACCGGGACGAGGGGCTGGAGACCGCGCTCGTCGACGCCGTACGGCACCGCGCGCCCGGCCGGTCCGTGCTCGCCGCGCTCCGCGAGCACCTGACACAGACCTACGCCTCGGTCGGCGACCACACCCCGGGCTTCGCCGCGTTCCGGGCCCTCGTCGAGGAGACCCCCGCGCTCCAGGACTACCGCCACCGCATGCGCCGCCGCCACGAGGTCGCCCTGGCCGCGGCCATCGAACAGGAAACCGGCGCCCCCCAGGGAGACGTCCGCGTCGCCGCCCTGTCCCGCTTCGCCATGGAGTCGATCAGCCTCCTCCACGGCCGCGAGGACCCCCGCCGGACGCTGGCCGAGATCTTCGACCTGCTGGAACACGGCTGGACGGAGCGCCCTGCCGGCTGATCACGCCCGGCGCCGCCGGATCACCGGCCCGCACCGCCGTGCCCGGCACGCCCCGGTGTCACGGGGCGAGGGCTGCGCCGTCCCGGTCCGGTTCCGTCACCTCCAGGCGAGCGGTCAGCGGAGTCGTCGAGCTGCCGCCCACCCAGATGTCCAGGGCCGTCGCGTCCTGTACGAACCCGCCGGTCGCCGCGGACCAGTACCGCAACTGGTCCGGGCCCAGCTCGAAGGTCACGGTCACCGACGCGCCCGCCCCGACGGTGATCCGCTCGAACCCCTTCAGCTCCCGCACGGGCCGGGACGAGGTCCCGTACCGCTGGTGGACGTAGAGCTGGACGACCTCGTCGGCGGTACGGGCGGAGGTGTTGGCGACGTCCACGGAGACCTTCGCCGTGCCGCCGACGGGGATCGACGCGCTGTCGACGCGCAGGTCCGTGTACCGGAACTCGGCGTAGGACAGGCCGTGTCCGAAGGGGTAGAGCGGCGTGCTCTCCTCCTCGAAGTAGCGCGTGCCCCGCTGCTCGGGCTCGAACGTCCGCAAGTGCGCGTAGATCATCGGGAGTTGACCGACGTGCCGGGGCCAGGAGAACGGCAGCCGGCCGGCGGGGGAGACGTCCCCGAGGAGCACGGAGGCGACGGCCTCCCCGCCCCGCGTCCCCGGGTACCACGCCTGCACGATCGCCGGGACGTTGCCGTCCGCCCACCGCAGGTCGACGGGGCGGCCGGTCATCACGACCAGCACGACGGGCGTACCCGTCCCCGCGATCCGCTTCACCTGTTCGAGCTGGCGGCCGGGGAGGTCCAGCGTCGAGGTGGACGCCTTCTCGCCGATCTGGTTCTGCCGCTGGCCCACCACGACGACGGCGACGTCCGCGCCGGCCGCGAGGGCGACGGCCCGCTCGATCTCGGCGTCCTCGTCACGGTCGGCCGGCGTCGTCTCGACCGTCTCGTCCAGCGCGTCGAACGGCGAGGGGAAGACGCGCTCGACGATCCCCGCGCCGGGGGCGTGCTCGACACGGACGCCGTCGCCGAGGCGGGCCCGCAGCCCCTCCAGGACGGTGACCGTTTCACGCGTGTCGTGGTCGAAGACCCACGGGCCCAGCGTGTCCCGCTTGCTGTCGGCGAGCTGCCCGATCACCGCGACCGAGGCCAACTCCGCGGCGTCCAGCGGCAGGACGCCGTCGTTCTTCAGCAGCACCAGCGACTGCTGCGCCGCCGTGCGCGCGGCGTCCCGGTGCGCGGACGCGGCGAGGATCCCGGGAGCGGCACCCTCGTCGACGTACGGATCGTCGAACAGGCCCAGCCGGAACTTCGCGGTCAGCACACGGCGTACGGCCGCGTCCAGCTCCTCGACGCCGAGCCGCCCTTCGGCGAGGGCCTGCGGGAGGTGGTCGTACGCCGGGTCGAACGTCGTCATCTCCATGTCGAGACCGGCGTGCAACGCGCGTACGGCGGCGTCCTGTCGGTCGCGGGCGAAGTGCTGGGTCTCCAGGGAGCGTACGGCGCCCGCGTCCGAGACGGTCCAGCCGGTGAAGCCGAGTTCGCCGCGCAGGACGTCGGTCAGGAGGCGGCGGTTGCCGGACGCGGGAACGCCGTTGAGGTCCATGTAGGCGCTCATGACGTTCGCCGCGCCCGCCTCGATCGCGGCCCGGAACGGCGGCAGGTAGACGTTCCACAGTTCGGCGTCCGAGATCTCCGCGTCCTCGTAGTCCCGGCCGCCGCGCGCCGCGCCGTACCCGACGAGGTGCTTCGGTCCGGCCAGCACCCGGTCGGGGCCGAAATCGCCCTGGAAGCCCCGTACTTGGGCCGCCGCCAGGGCGGACGTGAGGAACGGGTCCTCGCCGGAGCCCTCGATCATGCGGCCCCAGCGCGCGTCGCGGGCGACGTCGATCATGGGTGCGAACGTCCAGTGGATGCCCGCCGCGCGGGCCTCGCGGGCGGCGACGGTCTGGGCGGCCTCCATGACGTCCGGCGACCAGCTCGCGCTGAGGGCGACCGGCACCGGGAAGATCGTCCGCAGGCCGTGGATCACGTCGTACCCGAACAGGAGCGGGATGCCGAGGCGGCTCTCCTCGACGGCCCAGCGCTGGAGCCGGTTCGCGAGGGCCGGGTCCTTCACGAAGAGCACCCCGCCGGCCCGGCCGCCCGCCACGGCCGCCTCGACCTGGCGGGGCTGGTCGACGAAGGCGCGGTGCTCGGGCGGCAGGGACTCGATGTCGAAGTCCTCGGGCAGCGGCCGGCCGGTGCCGAGGTAGAAGTACATCGTGAGCTGTCCGGCCTTCTCCTCGGGGGTGAGACGGGACAGCAGGTCCTCGGCGCGCTCCTCGGCGGACAGCGCGGTGTCGCGGTAGGGCAGGTCGGTCATGGGGGTCCTTTGCGCGGCGGGGCGGGTGTCGGACCACTCTAGCTTCTAAAATCTATCAATAGAAGAATTTGGGAAGCGGGCCGGCGCGGGCGAACCGGTTCGCGGGTCCCGGCCGGAGGCATTGACAGCGATGCCGGGTGCTTCTAACTTCCCTCACGCGAACCGGTTCGACCCAGACGGAGGAACCCCGTGAACATCGGTGAGATCGCCCGCCGGGCCGGTGTCTCCCGGAGCACCGTCTCCTACGCCCTCAGCGGCAAACGCCCCGTCTCCGACGACACCCGCCACAAGATCCAGCGCGTCATCGACGAACTGGGCTACCGCCCCAACGCGAGCGCGAGGGCCCTCGCCAACGGCCGCACCAACACCATCGGCCTCGCCTTCCCGCCCGCCGGCGACCACTACACCGGCATGCAGCTCGACTTCATCGGCAGCGTCGTCGAGGCCGCCGCCGCCCACGACCACGACGTCCTGCTCTCCCCGGGAGGCGCGGACAGCGACCGCTCCTTCCAGCGCCTGCTGGGGGAGCGGCGGGTCGACGGCGTCATCCTCATGGAGATCAGGCTGGAGGACGACCGGGTCGGCCACCTGGCCGCCCTCGGCTTCCCGGCCGTCACCATCGGCCGTACGGCCACCCCGGAGCGCGACTGGTGGGTGGCCCTCGACCACACGGCCCTCGCGGCGGCCTGCGTCCACCACCTCGCCGACCTCGGCCACCGCCGCATCGCCTTCGTCAACCGCCCCGAACACCTCCTGCGCACCGGCTACGAGTCCGCGCACCGGGGCCTGGAGGGCTTCACGAAGGCCGCCGCCGAACGCGGTCTGACGGTCCGTTCGTACTGCTGCGGCGACGACGCGGCCTCCGGCGAGGCGTGCCTGGAGCGGATCCTGTACGACGACCCCGCGACGACCGCGCTCGTCACCCTCAACGAGGCCGCGCTCGGCGGCCTGTACCGGGGCCTCGCGCACGCGGGCCGCCATGTCCCGCGCGACTTCTCGGTCACCGGCATCGTCGCCGCGCGCTGGGCGGAGACGGTCACCCCGCAGCTCACCGCCGCCGACGTACCCGCCGCGCACATGGGCAGACTCGCGGTGGAGCTCCTCATCGAGCGGCTGGGCGACGCCGAGGCGCCCGCGCGCCACCACTTCCTGACGCCGCCGATCTCGCTGCGGGCGAGCACGGGTCCCGCCTGAGGGCTGGCGTGGGCCGCCCGGCCGGTCACGGGAGGCGTAGTCATGTCATGTCCATGACCATCAGTTCGACCGCTACGACGAGACAAGGAGTCCCGCCATGCACGTGCCCCGCACCCCGCTCACCGCCACCGCACTAGCCACACTCCTCGCCCTCGCGCTCCCCGCCACCCCCGCCCACGCCGCCGACACCACCCTGGCCGTCGACTTCGCCACGGCGGGCGGCGCCCCCGCCTACCGCGCCTCCGGCACCCTCTACGGCATGACCGAGAACGGCCGGCTCCCGCAGGACCACTTCTACACGGACGTGAAGTGGAAGTTCATGCGGGCCGGCGGCGCCCAGCTCGACAGCCCCGGCGGCTGGGTCGCCGGCAAGTACGACCGCCGCTGGAACGCCACCCTCGCCCAGTACCGCCGCACCAAGTCCCTCGGCGGCACCTTCGTGATCCTCCCGCACGACCTCTGGGGCGCCGACGGCACCACCGCCCCTCGCTTCCCCGGCGACGGCGGCAACTGGTCCGACTTCGACGCCTTCTACACCCGCCTCCTGAACGACGTGAAGGCCGCCGGCGCCACGGACATCCAGTGGGACATCTGGAACGAACCCGACTGCGGCATGTTCTGGGGCTCCGGCCAGCCCCAGTACCTGGAGATGTGGAAGCGCGCCTACCAGAGGATCCGTACGGCGATCCCCGGCGCGGTGATCGTCGGCGCCAGCACCTGCGGCCGGCCGACCTCGTCCAACACCTGGTGGAACACGTACCTCGACTACGTGAAGGCCAACAACGTCCAGCCGGACGTCTACAGCTGGCACGACCTGCCCGGCGACCCGGTCGCCGACGGCGACTCCCTGCGGGCCAAGCTCTTCGCCCGCTCGATGACGACGAGCCGCCCCTTCCAGGTCAACGAGTACGCCGGGAGCAACGAGCAGACCCCGGGACGCGGCGGCTGGTACATCTCCCGCCTTGAGCGGGCCGGCGCGGACGGGCTGCGGGCCAACTGGGCGGGCGGCGCGAACCTCCACGACTTCGCGGCGCGGCTGCTGACGAGGTCCGGGAGCCAGTACCTGCCGCTGGGGGAGTGGTTCCTGTACCGCTACTACGGCTCGCAGACCGGCAGCATCGTCAAGGTCACGCCGGGTGCGAACACCGACGCCCTCGCCACCAAGGACAACGCCGCCCGCAACGCGAAGATCCTCCTCGGCAGCAACGGCAACACCGGGAACGTCACGGTGAGCCTCGGCCGCCTCGACACCACGTCCCTCGTCGAGAACGGCCGCGTCCGCGCGGTCGTCCAGCGCGTCCCGAACAACGGGGGCGGCGCGGTCACCGGGCCCGTCACCGTCTCCGACCAGCAGCTCACCGTCAGCGGCGACTCCGCGTCGGTGACCGTGCCGTGGACCGACGCGGCCGACGGGTACACCGTCACCCTGCTGCCGCCGTCCGACACGACGATCTCGACCGTCGCCGTCGTCCAGCACAGCGGCCAGTGCCTCGACGACACGAACCTGTCCACCGGCGACGGCACGCAGTACCAGCAGTACCCCTGCGAGGGCGGGTACCAGCAGATGCTGGACTTCAAGCCGGTCGCCGGACGCGCGAACACGTACACCGTGGTGAACCGGTTGAGCGGCAAGTGCCTGGACGTCGCCGGTGCTTCCACCGCCGATGGTGCGGCTGTCCAGCAGTACGGCTGTAGCGGGGGGACGAACCAGATGTTCACCCTGCGGCCGGTCAGCGGCAAGGACCACCAGCTCGTCGCCGTGCACAGCGGGAAGTGCGTGGACGTGAGTGAGGTGTCCACGGCGTCCGGGGCGAAGGTGCACCAGTGGACGTGCGATCCGGCGAGCGCCCTCAACAACAAGCGGAACCAGGTCTGGCGTCTGCTGGGCCTGGGAGGCTAGGGCTGAGGGCACCGTTCGTCCGTCCGCTCGGCGAACCGCGCGTCCCCCGCGACCAGGTGGACCGTCACGACGTCGAGATACGGGGCCGCGACGCGGCGGGCGGCGGCGACCGTGCAGATCACCTGGTCGATCGCGAGGTCGGTCAACTGCCGCATCCTGTCCGGGAGCCGGACGGTCAGGTCGCCTTCCCGCTCCGACACGGAGGGGGTCGGCGGGGCCATGGACGCGTCCGGTGCGGGGGCCGCGGAACCGGTGGCGGGCGGTGCCTTCACCTGCGTGGTGAGCCCCTTCTCGCCGGGCGGCGGCGTGTACAGCAGCAGGGCCAGGGCCTCTTCGGGGGTGCCGGGGTACTCGGTGGGCCGCATGAGCGGGACGAGCGTGTCGCCCTGGACGTAGTACACGGCCGTGACCGGCGCGATGCCGCTCGCGGGACCGCCCGCCTCGACGACGCCGGTCGCGGGGATCCCGCAGGACGAGAGGGTGAGCAGCGCGGCCAGGGCCGGCAGGGCGCGGCGGGTGTTCATGGCTGCTCCGGGGCGGTGAGCGGAAGGACGACGGTGAAGACGGCGCCGCCCTCGGGGTGGTTGGCCGCGGTGACGGTGCCGCCGTGCGCGCGGACGTTCTCGGCGGTGATCGCGAGCCCCAGCCCGCTGCCCTCCGAACGGGTGCGCGCGGAGTCCGACTTGTAGAACCGGTCGAAGACGTGCGGCAGGACGTCGTCCGGGATGCCGGCCCCGCTGTCGCGCACCTCGACAACTGCCGTGTCCCCGGCGGCGGTCAGCCGTACGGTCACCGGCCGCGCCCCGTGCTTGAGCGCGTTGCCGACGAGGTTCGCGACGACGACGTCGACCCGCCGGGGATCGACGTCCGCCCTTACCGTGTACGGGAGTTGGGTCTGAACGGCGTCCGCCCAGCCGCGTGCGGCGAGGGTGCGCCGGATCGACTCGGCGAGGTCGATCTCGTCCCGGTGCACCTGCGCCGCGCCCGCGTCGAAGCGGGAGATCTCCATCAAGTCGTCGACGAGCGAGGCGAGTTTGACGGTCTCCGCGCTGATCAGCCGCACGGCGGTCGCCGTGTCCGGGTCGAGCCCGGCGGCGTCCTCGTCGAGGATGTCGGTCACCGCGGACATCGCGGCGAGCGGCGTGCGCAGCTCGTGCGAGACGTCGGCGGCGAAGCGCCGGGCCCGCGCCTCCATCTCGCGCAGCTCCGCCACGGACGCCTCCAGCGCGGCGGCCGTCTCGTTGAACGTGTGGGACAGGTCGGCGAGTTCGTCGGAACCGTTCACCGCGAGCCGCGTGTCGAGCCGGCCCTCGGCGATGTGCCGGGTCGCCTGCCGCAGCGCCCGCACCGGCACCAGCACCCCGCGCGCCGCGAACAGCGCGAGCGCCACCGCGAGCAACAGGGCGCCCAGCATGGCGCGTTGGACGCCGGTGACCAGGGCGTCGACGTACGCCTGCTCGACGGTCTGCGGGACGGCGAGGTAGACGTGGACGCCGGAGGCGGTGCCGCTGGGGTCGGTGAAGGTGACGGACATCCCGACGAGGAGCGTGGTGCGGCCGTTCGCGCGGACGCGCTGGAAGACGGTCGCGCGGCTGTTCGCGACCGACTCCCGTATCTGCGGGGTGAGTTCGTCGAGGCGGTCGCCCGCGCTGACGCCCCGGTACTCGGCGAGGACGCGCCAACTGCCGTCGTTGGCCGCGATGTCGGCGGCGAAGCGCCGCAACTGCGCCCGGTCCGGCGGGAACGCGAGGCCGGGTGCCCGCTGGCCGACGTGGCTGCGGAGCTGGCGGATCACGGCGTCCTGGCTCTGCTGGAGGATGCCGGTGCGGGCCTCGCGCAGGGTCAGCGCGCCGGTCGCGGTCGCGGCGACGGCGGCGACCAGGACGAAGGCGACGATCAGACGTGAACGCAGGCCGCGGAAGGGGCGGTTCACCGGTCGGCGGTGAAGCGGTAGCCGAAGCCGCGCACGGTGTGGATGAAGCGGGGCGCACGCGGAGGCTCGGCCAGCTTCGTGCGCAGGCGTTTGACACAGGCGTCGACCAGCCGGGCGTCCCCGTGGAAGTCGTGCTCCCACACCGCCTCCAGCAGCTGCTGCCGGCTGAACACCTGGCCCGGCGACGCGGAGAGCGTCAGCAGCAGCCGCATCTCGGAGGGCGCGAGCGCGACCGGCGTACCGGCGAGTGTGACGGTCACTCCGGCCCGGTCGACGGACAGGTCCCCGAACGAGTCGATCGCGGGCAGCCCCGTCCCCCCGCCGGCCCGGCGCAGTACGGCCCTGATCCGGGCGTCCAGGATCCGCGCGGTGACCGGCTTGACCACGTAGTCGTCGGCGCCGACCTCCAGGCCGACCACGATGTCGACCTCGTCGCCCCGGGCCGTCGCCATGATGATCGGCAGCGTCTCGTCGACCGCGCGGATGCCCGCGCACACCTCAAGTCCCGGCATGCCCGGCAGCATCAGGTCGAGGACGACGAGGTCCGGCCGGAACACCCTGAGCTGCGCGAGCCCTTCCTCGCCGGTCGGCACGGCGCACACCTCGTGACCCTGCCGGCGCAGCCCCAGGACGACGCCCTCGCGCACGGCCGGGTCGTCCTCGATCAGAAGTACTCGTGACATTGGTTCAGTAACCGCCCACAAACGATCAACAGGTCACCGGATTAAACACCCGTTATCGCTTCGTGACCAAATGGGCCAGGCTCGATCACATAACCCCAGCACGGTGAACTCCCGTGACACCGCACCGAGTTCCCGCATCCCATCGCCGCCGTCGTCGCCGTGCCCCGCGCCGGCGCCCCCTGCTGCCGGTGGCCCTCGTGACCCTCACGGCCGTCGGCGTGGTCGGGGCGCTCGCGGCGTGGCAGTCACGGGACGCGACCACGACGACCTCGGCCCGCCCCTCGAACTCCCCGTCGGTTAAACCGAGTTCGCCCACCAAGACGACCCCGGCACCCAAGCCGGCCCCGACCCGGAGCCCGACCCCCGGGCCGGCCCCGAGCGTGACACCCGCGGCCTCCCCGACCCCGACCCCGACCCCGATCCCGGAACGGGGCACGGGCGTCTACGCCACCGCCCCGGGAACCGGCCGCAAGTCGGGCAAGGGAACCCCGCTGCGCTACAAGGTGGAGATCGAGAAGGACATCGACCTCCCCCTCGCCGAAACCGCCGCGGAAGTCGAGGACGTCCTCGCCGACCCCCGCGGCTGGACCGCCGACGGCGACTCCGCCTTCCGCCGCGTCGCCACCGGCCCCACCGACTTCGTCGTCCGCATCGCGACCCCGAAGACCGTCGACACGGCCTGCGCCGAGTACGGCCTCGACACCCACGGCGACCTGAACTGCTCCGTGGGCCACAAGGTCATGGTCAACCTCGAACGCTGGCTGACCGGCACCCAGTACTACGCCGACGACATCCCCTTCTACCGCGCCCTCATCATCAACCACGAGGTCGGCCACTTCCTCGGCCACGGCCACGAGACCTGCCCGGCGGCGGGCGCCCCCGCCCCCGCGATGATGCAGCAGATCAAGGGACTCAAGGGCTGCGTCCCCAACGCCTGGCCGTACGACGGACAGGGCAGGCGCGTCAGCGGCCCGTCGGTGCCGTGAAGCGGCTCAGCGGTACGTGTTGTTGCTCGTGTGCTCCCCGCTCAGCCACGACGCCAGCTCCGCGCGAGCGGTCCGGCGGCGTTCCTCGTCGCTCTCGTGGATGCCCGGCGCGTCGAGGGTGAACTCCAGGAGGAGGCCGTTGGGGTCGCTGGTGTAGAGGGAGCGGCAGTAGCCGTGCTCCAGGACGTACGTCTCGTCGGGGCGCCAGCCCGCCTTCTCCAGCCGGCCGGCGATCGCGTCCTGGACCTCCTCCGTGACCTTCAGCGCGATGTGCTGGAAGGGGGAGTGCGGCATCTGAGGGCCGAAGAGCTTCTGGTCCTCGGGGTCGGCGAACTGGAAGAACGCGAGCGCGCTGCCGTCGCCGAGGCCGTAGAAGGTGTGGCAGTAGGTGCGGACCGCGCCGAAGAGCTCGTCCGACTCCTTCCAGGTCGCGATGAGCGGCAGCCCGATGACGTCCTCGTAGAAGGCGCGGGTCGCCTCCTGGTCCTGGGTGACGTAGGCGTTGTGGTGCAGGCGCGAAGGAAGGGCGGAGGGCTGAGTCATCGTCGACTCTCCTTCGGAGAGGTCAAGCGCGGACATGTGTCCGCTGTACGGTCAATGCTCGCAACCTTGATACGCGAAACCCCCAGCGTCAACCCTTGCGGAGTGAACCGTGACCATCTGCCGGAGGACGGACCGGGGTACGGACGGGCGGCGTAACCTGGACGCCCCAGCCGAACGACCTGAGAGGGGCGGCAGATGCCGCGTACGGGCACCGGGCCTGATTTCATCGAAGCGCTGGCCCGGGGGCTGGAGGTCATCACCGCCTTCGCTCCCCAGCGGCCGGACATGTCCCTGTCCGAGGTGGCCACGGCGACCGGCCTCGCCCGCCCCACCGCCCGCCGCATCCTCCTCACCCTGGAGGAGCTCGGCTACGTCCGCTCCGGCGACCGGGGTTACGCCCTCACCCCCCGCGTCCTCGACCTCGGCATGGCGTACGTCGGCTCGCTCGGCCTGTGGGACGTGGCCCGCCCGCACATGGAACGCCTGGTCGCCCGCACGAACGAGTCCTGCTCGATCGCCCAGCTCGACGGCGGCGACATCGTGTACGTCGCCCGGGTCGCCGTACCGAAGATCGTCACCCTGTCCGTGCGGATCGGCACCCGCTTCCCCGCCCTCCAGACCTCCCTGGGCAAGGTCCTGCTCGCCGCGCTGGAGCCGGACCGGCTCGACAAGGCGCTCGCGGAGCCCACCCGCTCCGGGCTCACCCCCCTGTGGCGGCCCGGGCCCGAGGAGCGGGACGCGGCGCTGCGCGAGGTGCGGGCGCGGGGCTGGGCCCTCGCGGACGAGGACCTCGCGCTCGGCATCCGCTCCGTCGCCGTACCGCTGCGCGACGGCGAGGGCCGGGTGGTCGCGGCGATCAACGTCAACGCGCACGCCGCCGAGACCTCCCTCGCCGACCTGCGCGACCGGCACCTGCCGCCGCTGCTCCAGACCGCCGGGGACATCAGCGGCGACTTCGCCCGCCTGACGGCCCTCCCGCGCGCGGTGGCCGCCGCCCAGGGCTGAGGGGGTCTCGCCGGGAACGGCCTCGGCGTGCCACAATCCGAAATCGGCGGACATGTGTCCGCTGTGCGGTCGGAGGGAAGATTCCATGGAGACACCCACACCGTCGGGCCCGAGCGGCGGCCCCCTTGCGGGGCTGCTGGTCGCCGACTTCTCCCGGGTCCTGGCGGGCCCGTACGCCACCATGCTGCTCGCCGACCTCGGCGCCGAGGTGATCAAGGTCGAGGCGCCCGCCGGGGACGAGACCCGCAGCTGGATGCCGCCCACCCGGGGCGAGACCTCGACGTACTACCTCGGCATCAACCGCGGCAAGCGCTCCCTCGCGCTCGACCTGCGCACCGCCGAGGACGCCGGGGCGGCCCGCGAACTCGCCCGCCGCGCCGACGTCGTGATCGAGAACTTCAAGCCCGGCACCCTCGCCAAGTACGGCCTCGACTTCGCCGCCGTCAGCGCCGCCAACCCCGGCGTCGTCTACGCCTCCATCACCGGCTTCGGCCCCGGCGCGGGCGCCCACGTCCCCGGGTACGACCTCATGGTCCAGGCGATCTCCGGGCTGATGAGCCTCACCGGCGACCCCGAGGGGGAGCCCTTCCGCGCCGGGATCTCCGTGTTCGACGTGATGGCCGGCAACCACGCCGCGATCGGCATCCTCGCCGCGCTGCGCCACCGCGACGCGACCGGCACGGGCCAGCACGTCGAGGTCAACCTCCTGTCCTCCGCGCTCTCCGGCCTCGTCAACCACAGCTCCGCGTACGTCGCCGGCGGCACCGTCCCCTACCGCATGGGCAACGCGCACCCCAGCGTCTTCCCCTACGAACCCTTCCCCACCGCCGACCGCGACCTCATCGTCGCCGCCGCCAACGACGGCCAGTTCCGGCGCCTGTGCGACGTCCTCGGCATCCCCGAGACCGCCGACGACCCCCGCTTCGCCCACAACAAGGACCGCACCGCCCGCCGCGAGGAACTCCGCCCCCTCCTCGTCGAACGCCTCGCCACGCGCGGCGCCACCGACTGGTTCGAGGCCCTCGTCGCCGCCGGGGTGCCCGCCGCGCCGATCAACACCATCGACGGGGGCTTCGCGATGGCGGAACGCTTCGGGCTCGACCCGATCGTCGAGGTGGGGGAGGGGGAACGGGCGGTGCCCATGGCCCGCCACCCCATCACCTTCTCGACGACACCGGCCCGGTACGAACTGCCGCCGCCGGAACTGGACGAGCACGGGCCGGAGTTGAGGAAGTGGCTGACGGGAGCCGAGGGGGAGAGCCGTGACTGACGAGACGCACGAGAGGACGGCGGTGCCGGACGGCACGACCGGCCGGCCTCCGGCGAAGACCCCGCGGACCTCCCAACTCCCCACCTATCCCACCGCCTTGGGCGCCTCCTCCCGCACCGCCATCACCCTCCTCGGCGACGACCTCGCCGACGACATCATGGGCACCGTCGGCTTCGGCGAACTCGCCTACCGGCTGGCCACCCAGCGCCGCCCCACCCCCGGCCAGACCCGCGTCTTCGAAGCCGTCCTCGCCGCCCTCGCCGACCACGGCTTCACCCCCACCGCGATCGTCACCCGCCTCACCTACCTCTCCGCCCCCGACTCGGTCCAAGGCGCCCTCGCGGCGGGCCTGTTGGGCGGCGGCTCCCGCTTCCTCGGCGTCACCGAGGACACCGGCGCCTTCCTGCACGACGTCCTGGAACGCTACCCGGGACCGCTCCCGCAGACCCCGGAGACCTGGGACATGGTGGCCCTGGACACCGTACGCGCGCAGAAAGCCGCCGGACGCCTCATCCCCGGCCTCGGACACCACGTCCACAAGGACGGCGACCCCCGCACCCCCCGACTCATGCAGATCGCCGAAGAGGAAGGCCAGTTCGGCCCCCACCTCGCCCTGTTCGCCGCGATCGGCCGCACCCACCCCCAGGTCCTCGGCAAGACCCTCCCCCTCAACGGCGCCGGAGTCTGCGGAGCCGCCCTCGCCGACCTCGACCTCCCCATCCCCCTCCTGCGCGGCTTCGCCCTCCTCGCCCGCACGGCCGGACTCATCGGCCAGCTCGCCGAGGAGATGCGCAACCCCGTCGCGAACGACATCTTCCTCTCCGTCGACCTCAACAACCGCCCCGTACCGCCCGATCCGGGAGACCACCCGTGACGCCCCACGTCCTGTTCGTGCACGGCGCCCACCACGGCGCCTGGTGCTGGGACGAGGTCAGAACCCGGCTCGCCTCAACCGGCTTGCGCACAGCCGCCGTAGACCTCCCCCTCACCTCCTACGCCGACGACACCGAGGCCGTCCGCACCGCCGTCCGCGAAGGCACCCTGTACGGCCCCGTCCTCCTGGTCGCCCACAGCTACGGCGGCCTCCCCGTCTCGGCGGCCGGCCACGCCGCCGACCGCCTCGTGTACATCGCCGCCCGCATGCCCCGACCCGGCCAGTCCCCGGCGGAGTTGACCCCGCACTGGAACGACCCCGCGTTCCGCACGGCCGTGAAGGAGGCGGCCGACGGCACCCTCACCCTCCTCCCACAGGCCCGCGACGCTCTGTACTCCGGCACCCCCGAGCCCCACGCCGAACGCGCGGCGGCCCGCTGGCGCCCCATGCGAAGCCGCGTACCCCGGCCGCCGGTCGACGACCCGGCGTGGCTCTCCGTCCCCAGCGCCTACGTCGTCTGCGCCCAGGACCGCACCGTACGCCCCGACGCCCAGCGCGAGTGCGCCGCGCACGCCTGCGTCCGCCTCGAACTCGACTGCGACCACGCCCCGTTCTACTCCGCGCCCGACGAACTGGCCCGGTTCCTGGGGGAACAGGCGGCGCTCATCGCGGGCTGAGCCGGCGCTGCTCACGGCTGGTTGTCGAGGTGGCGCCGCAACTCGATATGGCGGAATTCGTAGAGCGCGCCGTTCCTGCGGAGCACCCCGCGTCGATGAGCGTCTTCGAGGAAGCTCCGCAGGTGCCACGGCAGTCGGCCGCTGAGCGCCAGACAGGCTCTGGCAGGGAGATACACGAGGAGAAGGCGAACCGGCCGATAGGCCAAGGACAGGGCCAGCGGAGTCCAGGCCGCCACCAGCACAGCCACCCCGAGCACCTGCCAGTCGGGTTCCAGGCCGGACCCGAACCAGAGCGCCACCGGGAGAACCACCACCGCTTCGAGCCACCCCGCGCGCGGCACGAGAGGCGCCGGGACCCAACCGCCGTGCCAGTGGCGAAGGCCGTTGCAGACCACGACGGCGATGAGCCAGCACGCCGATGCCGCGACGAGCGGTGTGCGAGGCCAACCCGACAGCAGGTCTTCTCGGTCGAGGCCGTGCCAGTCGAGCTCCAGCGCCATGGCGAGAGCCACTCCGACGGCTCCCGCGAGAGGCGCCGGGGTCGCGAGCCACCCCCGCAACGGCGTGATTCGTGTCAGGAGCCGACGAACGACCTGGTAGGCCAGGCCACAGGCCAGACCCGTCAGCAGAGGGAGGCGGAGCGACCCCACGGACCAGGCGACGACACAGCAGACACCCCCGGCGAAGGACCAGGAGGCTGCGGACTCCAGGCGTGCGGACCCCCTGAGATACCCGAAGTGATTCTCCTCAGGTGCCGGGAAGAAAGGGAACGTCACACCGACGCAGCAGCCGATCGTCCACAGTCCCGGCAGGTCCAGCCACCAGCCGGCCACCACCGCGGCGACGACCGGCCAGCACCACCAGCCGGCCACCGAGTACACCGATTGCGCACGCTGGGACAGAAGGGGTGTACCGACGGATTGGACAAGGAGGTAGGCCAGCCAGACCAGGGGGACCCAGGAGAGCCAGGCCGGGAACGGACCGATCAAGCGGTCGACCGCGGACAGGAGTAGCCGGCACTCTCCCGCTGCGGTACCGGCGGTCACCGCGCCGGCCAGCCACCAGTACTCGATCGGCAGCCACCAGCGGCGCGTCCCGGAGACCCGCAGCAACTCGGTGTTCCTCGCGAGATGGCCGAGGATCTTCCCCGCGCTCCCGGCGTCCCAGCGGTGCCTCCCCGGGGGACCGGCGTCGCGATACGCACTGGGGAGGAAGTTCCGGAACAGATGCTCCTCGATCGCGCCGACGGAGGCGAAACGCTCCCGGTCGCACAGTTCGGCCGGATCGGGCAGCGGACCACCCCGGTCCCGGCCTGCGGTGCCATCGGGTCCGTAGACGCTGCGTGCCAGCCACGCCAGCAGCGGCACCCGCATGACCTCGGCCACCGGCTCGGGCCGCGAGGACCGGAGCCGTGCGATTACCGGGTCCCAGCGGCCGGCGTATCCCTGGTTCGGAGCGTCGCCGGTCAGGTACGCCTCCACCGCCGCGTCGTCGAGAGGGAGCAGTGTGACGGCGGCGGCACTACGGAGCCGTGCCGCGCGGGGATAGGGAGGGGAGGACACATCGAGACCGGCCGCGAGACGGTACGCCTCGGGACGGCTGGACAGCACCAGGGGGCGTGTGCTCCAGGGTGAGGCGTCGATTTTCTCCAGCGCCTCCCGCCAGGACGGTTCGGGGAGTTCGTCCAGCCCGTCCAGTACCAGGAGAAGCCGCCGCTCACTGAGCAGCGCACGCACGAGGGACGATCTCCCCGAGCCATGCGGCAGGGCTCCGCTCAGGCAGCGGTGCTGTGCGGGGAGTTGGGTTTCGAGCCACTCCTCGAACCCCGTCGACGGCACATCCCAGGACGCGAGCGGCACCAGGACCGGAACCGGTTCCGTACCGGAAGCCTGGTCGAGGAGGCTCAGGACCAGGTGCGCCAGGAGCGTCGTCTTCCCCGTCCCCGCCTCACCCAGCACGACCAGACGCCGCGTCGGTACCCGGTCGAGGACGTCGGCGAGACCGCCGCCCGCGACATACCCGCCGGCACAGACACCCGACAGACCCTCAAGGCAGCCGTCCGGACTCCCTGGCTCTGCCCGCCACCCCACGGACATCCCCGGATCACGGGAATTCCACAAGGCGGTCTGGCGGTCCCACCGGTCTCTGACGTCCCTGGCCAGCTCGTCCGCCACCTCCGACAGCGTCCGGGTACGAGGCTTGAACCTCTCTCCGAGCCACCCCGCGTACATCCCGACGAGCACGATCGAGACGGCCATCAGCCAATCCACCGCCGGGGCCGCCACACCCAACTCGAAGTCGAAGGCCAGGGCCAGCGCCGCCACGGCGATGACCACACCCGCCAGCAGGACCAGAACCCGTGCAGAGCGTCCCCCCATCGCTCCATGGTCCCGGCCGCTCCCCCCTTTCCGCCACCCTTTCGTCCCTATTGCGGTACGCGGAGACGGCCCCCGCCGACAAGCGGAGGCCGCCTTTCCCGTGCCTACCGCTGCCCTGCCGCCCACTCCCCGAACGTCACCGCACCGAGCCGCGCGTCCGGGCCCGGCAGCAAGGTCGTCTCCTCCAGCACGGTGCCGAAATACCGCGCGCCCGGGTCCGTGACGACCGTCCGGGCATCGTCCTGTGCGGCGAGCGCGTCGCGGACCAGTTCGTCGAGGCGGAGCGCCTCGGGGCCCGCGACCTCGATGTGAGCGTTCACGGGAGCGCTCACGGCGGCACGGGCCACGGCGGCGGCGACGTCGTCCGAGGCGGCCGGCTGGATGCGCACCGGGGCCAGCCGGACCGTGTCACCGTCGGTCGCCTCGGCGGCGATCGCGTTCACGAACTCGAAGAACTGGGTCGCGCGGACGATCGAGTACGGCGTGCCCGACTCCCTGATCAGCTCCTCCTGCGCCAGCTTGGCCCGGAAGTAGCCGCTCTCCTGGAGCCGCTCGGTGCCGACGACGGACAGGGCGACATGGTGGGTGACCCCGGCCTCCGCCTCGGCCTTGAGGAGGTTCGCGGTGGCGGTGCGGAAGAACTCCAGCACCGCCCGGTCCTCGAAGGACGGCGAGTTCGACACGTCGACCACGACCGACGCGTCCGTGAGCGCCTCGGCCAGCCCCTCCCCGGTCACCGTGTCCACCCCCGTGCCCGGCGAGGCGGCGAGCGCCTCGTGCCCCTGCTCGCCCAGCCTCGCGACCACCTTCGAGCCGATGAGCCCGGTGCCACCGATCACCACGATCTTCATGACGGTTTCCTCTCGGAGGAGTATCGGAGAAGTACGCGTTCCGTACAGGAGTGACCGGGCAGGGCACCGGAGTGTGACAGCTACAGCGACGCCATGTACGGCGCCAGCTTCTCCGGGCTCATCACCCACAGCAGCCGCTCCACGCCGCGCGCGGACACGTCGGCGTACACCAGCACCTTCGCGGCGCCGCCCTCCGTCACGAGCGCCGCCGGCCGGCCGTTCGCCTCCACCCACCGGACCTCCGTACCCGGCCAGAAGCGCGGCGCGAAGGCGGCCAGGTACCGGGAGACGTGCGCGAGTCCGACGACCGGGATGCGCGAAGCGCCGCGCATGCCGTTGCCGTCGGTGTAGCTGACCACGTCCTCGGTCAGCACCTCCTCCAGCACCGCCAGATCACCGGCCCGCGCCGCCGCGAGGAACACGTCGAGGAGCCGCCGGTGCTCGGCCCGGCCGACGGGTTCCCGGCGTTCGGCGGCCAGGTGCTTGCGCGCCCGCGTCACGAGCTGGCGAGCGTTCGCCTCGCTGGTCTCCAGGATCTCCGAGAGCCGTCGGTAGGGATACTCGAACGCCTCCCGCAGCACATAGGCGGCCCGCTCCACGGGGTTCAGCTTCTCCAGCAGGAACAGCACCGCGAGATCCAGTGCCTCGGCCCGTTCCGCGCCGACCTGCGGATCGGCCCCCGTGTTCACCGGCTCCGGCAGCCAGGTCCCGACGTACGCCTCGCGCCGTACCCGCGCGGACTGGGCGACGTTGATCGCGAGCCGGGTCGTCACCGTCGTCAGGAACGCGGCCGGCTCCTCGATCCGCGACCGCTCCACCCCCTGCCACCGCACCCACGCCTCCTGCACGACGTCCTCGGCCTCCGCCGTGCTCCCCAGCACCCGGTAGGCGATCCCGAAGAGCCGCCCCCGCACCGCGGTGAACTCCTTCGCAGCCACGTCCAGATCGTCCCCGACACCCATACGAACCCCTCCTGCCCCGACCGAACGGGACCAGCCTGTCACGCCGTGTCCGCAGGCCCGGACCACCTCCGATGTCACACCACGGCCGTTCGGATTGTCTCTTGGGCGAAGCACCGTGCGAGACAGGGACAGGAGTGGGCACATGGACTGGTCCGGATCGGCCGCGTGCCGGGGGATGGACCCCGAGTTGTTCTTCCCCATCGGCAGCGGCGGCGTGGCGGCGGTGGCACAGGTCGACGAGGCGAAGGAGGTGTGCGCCCACTGCCCGGTGGCCGGACAGTGCCTGGCGTGGGCCCTGGACGCGGGCCCGGTGGACGGGATCTGGGGCGGCACGACGGAAGGGGAACGCCGCGCGCTGCTGCGGGCCGGCTCAGGGGGCGGCGCCTGAAGCGCGGGTGAAAAGGCCCGAGGGCTCTGCGTCCCGGCCTGGTACACCAAGTCTCGGCCCGCCTCGGGGAGTTCGACGGGAGAGGCCCGCGATACGTACCTCGACGCACTGGGCTCCGCGAGCTTCGCAGGCCGCCCCGACGGCCGGACGGACGTACGACAGATGGCGAAGAGGGCTCGCCGAACGATGACGGAGGCCGGGACGGCGTACCGAGGGACGGTCGAGCCCCCTCGCCCAGCCGCGCCCCAACCCCTCACCGGCGCCCTCCTGCACGGGCCGGCGTCACATGTACTGGAAGTACCGGTCCCACCAGGCGAGCGGCAGTTCCTCGTCGTCCGGTTCCGCTCCGGGGATCTCGCCGTCCTCCAGGCGCGTCGGCCCGTCGTACGGCTCAAGCAGCAGCCCGACGGGGACGTACACGCACCCGAGGTCGGCGCAGACCCCGTCGAGCCAGGTCACGAACGGCTCGTCGAGGCCCTCCGCGCAGCCCGGCACGCCCAGGTCACGGCCGGTGCCGGCGGTGACGAAGGGGCCGAAGTTGCTCATCAGGACCCACAGGGGCCGGTCCGTGCCCGTCGCGGGGGCGGGCACCCTGACCTCCCCGTAGTAGCTCGTGTCCTGCGCCATCCCGGCCGACACGGACGGCCCGAACCGCTCCGTCAGCGCCGCGCCGAGCCGTTCGAACCGGCGCCGGGCGGCCGGCAGGTCGTAGCCCGGGGGGAGTTCCAGGTGTTCGGGGTCGTCCAGCTGGTCGATGACCCCGGCCTCCGTGACCCCCTCGGCCGGCAGGTGGAGCGTTGCCGGGGATGCCGAAGCGGTTGCGCG